>CASFQC010000008.1 GCA_949296415.1 uncultured Bacteroides sp.
TGTGGACATTGTGTAAGACACTGCGTTGTGAGAAATCGCAGCCAGTGCAGTAGTGGTTGAAGCAGGAAGCTCCGACTTCTATAAGTCGGAGTAGTTCACCGATCGGTATGAACTATTTCATCACTGCCCAGGGATATGCGAAAACCGCAATGGTCACAACCCTTTCCGGCTGTATAATCAATATTATTCTTGATCCGTTATTCATCTTTACATTCCATATGGGAGTAAAGGGAGCGGCCCTTGCTACAATCTTTTCACAGATGGTTTCCTGTCTATGGGTTATGACATTCCTTCTTGGCAAAGGATCTGTTCTTAAGCTGCATAAAGACAATCTCTTCTTCGATCTGTATACGTTGAAGGAAATTATTGTACTTGGTTCTGCTTCATTTTTCATGAATATGTCAGAAGGTGTACTCAATGTATGTTTTAACAGGCAGGTATCTGTCTATGGAGGAGATGTCGCAGTCAGTGCTATGACCATCCTGTTTTCTATATTTCAGTTTATGCTGTTGCCAGTTGAAAGTGTTGCACAGGGTTCGCAGCCGGTTATCAGCTTCAATTATGGTGCGAAACGATATGATCGGGTCAAGGAAACTATATGTATTGCTGCTGTTGTGACTGTAAGCTTTACGTTCATTGCTACTAGTGCAGTCATGGCATACCCACAAGTGTTCATCCGCATCTTCAATGCCGATCAGGCTTTGCTTGAGATTGGCGTACCAATGCTGAGGATCTATGTAGGAGGCTTATTCATTCTTGGCCTTAACTCTACATTCCAGCAGTCCTATAACTCTCTTGGACAAGGTACAAGGTCTTTCTTCTTTGCTTTCTTCCGCAAGGTGATTCTGCTTATACCGCTGATCTATATCCTGCCATCTGTTCTTCCGTTTGGACTATATGCTGTCATCCTTGCGGAACCTGTTTCAGATATCATCACCACTTTGTCAAATACCATCTATTTCAGACATTTTCTCAACAGACTGTTCCTGCATAAAGAACAGCCATGCACACCACCACCGACCACATTTTCGCACAGCTCATAGCACAGTCTCTGGGCATAGGAGCACGACAAACCGCCAACACCATAAGACTGCTGGAGGAGGGCGCCACCATACCCTTCATAAGCCGCTATCGCAAAGAAGCTACAGGCGGACTGGACGAAGTACAGATAGAGAACATAAGGGACATGCAGCACAAACTGAGTGAGACACAGAAGCGTAAGCAGTCCATACTGGCCGCCCTGGAAGAACAAGGAAAACTGACCGACGGACTGAAACGGCGCATAGACGACACATGGGACAACAATATCCTGGAGGACATTTACCTACCCTACAGGCCCAAGCGAAAGACAAGAGCCGAAACCGCACGCCAAAGGGGACTGGAACCACTGGCCCGCATACTGATAACTCAGAAAGAGCCTCATCCCGAGGCCAAGGCCGAGACCTTTGTCAACGGGGAGGTGGAAAATGCCGGAGAAGCCCTGAAAGGCGCACGCGACATCATAGCCGAACAGGTGAGTGCCGACGAACGGGCAAGGACCGCTGTGAGAAAAGCATTTGCCCGACAGGCTGTCATCAGCGCTAAAGTGGCCAAAGGAAAGGAAGCCGAGGCGGCCAACTACCGCGACTACTTTGCACACACAGAACCGCTGAAACGTTGTTCCTCACACCGGCTGCTGGCCATGAGGCGGGGTGAGGCGGAAGGCCTGCTCCGGATAGACATCGCTCCCGATGAGGAGGAGTGTGTCACCCGGCTGGAACGTCTCTTCATACACGGCACGAAAGCCTGCCAGCAACAGGTATCCATAGCGGTGAGAGATGCCTACAAACGCCTGCTCAAACCTTCCATAGAAACGGAATTTGCCAACCAAAGCAAAGAAAAGGCCGACCGTGAAGCCATCAGCGTGTTTGCCCGCAACCTGAGACAACTGCTGCTGGCTCCTCCCTTGGGGCAGAAGCGCATCATGGGCATTGACCCCGGATTCCGCACCGGCTGCAAAGTGGTGTGCACCGACGAACAAGGGAACCTGCTGCACAGCGAAAACATCTACCCCCATCCGCCCGTAAACAAGCCGGAAGAAGCCTTTGCCAAAGTAAGGAAAATGGTAGAGGCCTACAGCATAGATGCCATAGCCATAGGCAACGGCACGGCAGGAAGGGAAACGGAAGACTTCCTGAAAAGGCAGACTCTCGGCCGGGATGTCCAAGTGTTTATGGTGAGCGAACAGGGAGCCTCGGTCTATTCGGCCTCAAAGACCGCACGCGACGAGTTTCCCGACTACGATGTCACGGTGCGCGGAGCCGTATCCATAGCCCGGAGACTGGCCGACCCGTTGGCTGAGCTGGTAAAAATAGACCCCAAATCCATAGGTGTAGGCCAGTACCAGCACGACGTAGACCAGACAAAGCTGAAAGAAGCCCTGCAACAGACAGTGGAAAGCTGCGTGAACCAGGTGGGCGTAAACCTCAACACAGCCAGCAGCCACCTGCTGGCATACGTATCGGGGCTGGGTCCCCAACTGGCCCGGAACATCGTGGACTACCGCAGCCAGAACGGTCCCTTCACATCGCGCAGGCAACTGATGAAAGTGCCACGCATGGGGGCAAAAGCCTTTGAACAATGTGCAGGATTCCTGCGCATTCCCGGAGCAGACAATCCGCTAGACAACACGGCCGTACATCCGGAAAGCTATGCCATAGTGGAACGCATGGCCGCCGACCTGCACTGCGATGTGCCCCGCCTCATTGCCGACAAGACGCTGAGACAACAGATTGACCTGAAACGTTATGTAACGGAAAGTGTGGGCCTGCCCACTCTGCACGACATCATGCAGGAATTGGAGAAACCGGGACGCGACCCACGCGGGCCGCTGGCCGCATTTGAGTTCAACGCCAACATACGTACCATAGACGACCTGCGCACCGGCATGGAACTGCCCGGCATAGTGGAGAACATCACCGACTTCGGAGCCTTTGTCAACATAGGCATAAAGGAGAGCGGACTGGTGCACCTCTCACAACTGGCCGACCACTACGTGTCATCGCCATCCGAAGTGGTAAGCATACACCAACACGTGCGCGTCAGGGTCATTGGCATAGACCTTGAACGCAAGCGCATACAGCTCTCCATGAAAGGTATGGACGACACAAAGCCGACATAAAGACCTGTATCCCCCACCCGTGCACACTGACTCCACATAACGGACGGTTTCAGCCTGTCGTTAAATGGCGCAAAAATCGTTTTTGCTTTTCGGGATAGCTCTTCTAACATACATTTCAGGAACCAACTATCTATCGGACAGAGACGGAATCAACGACTCTTACATAAGGAAGAAGCCTTAAAAAACCGCTTTTTAATGAAAGAACCGTGAAATAACAGTTTATTTTCCCACTTTTTCTTGTTTATTTCATATAAACTTCCTACCTTTGTTTTAGAAAAAAAGAGCCGTACTGATTGGATCGGGAAACTCATCAAATTTTATGAAATACCGAGACAAGCTTCTGTTCTCAATGGCGGGCCACGCCTCCTTTTGGGGGTAACTTTTGAGTCGGTGGATTACAAAGAGGACGAGCACTCAAAACCTGTTTTTCGGAGTTTCATCACATCATCGGTGCGGCTTTCCTATAAAAGTAGAGGAGAGATAATGAATTTTCCATCATTGTTTCTCCTCTTTTTTTGTTTACCGCTCTATTTCCAGATTTGCAGACTTTTTAGAAGTCAGTCCGAAAAGCCGGTTGCAGGAAACGATGCACGAGCCCCATGTCCCGATGCATGCAAATGACTCCTTTGCACAATCAGTAATCGTACAACTTACTAAGCCACATGGTTTGACTCTTCCTGATGATGAGACATACCAATACAACCGGATTTTTCGGGCTGCCCCTTTTTACTTATCTTCAACCACACGCCTTATTGCCTGACGAGAATGAGACGATTCAGCTTTTCCAACCTTCCCTACACTGACAATCGGACGGTTTCATATCATATTCCCTCTGAAATCGGCTAAAAAGCGTCATTGGACACCTACATTTCTTTAGCATAGCCTCTGAAGCCTATTGAGGTTGCTCGCGCATCAAACGGACAGCATAGTCAAGAGGGCACTCTTATATTGCACAAAACTGTATCCGGAAAAAGCCTTGAAAAGACTACGATATAAATGCTTCCGCCTTCGAATGAAAACCGCTTGTTACTCTATTTGACAGGGTTGTTCGTTGGTCTTATAAAATTCCGACAATTCCAGCGCATCCTCATTCCGTTCGCACTCGCGAAGCGAATCGGCCAAGGTAAGCATGGCAGCTTGCATATGCGAAACCTTCTGCCAAACCTCATAGAAACAGGACCGTCAGCACAACAAGGCAATGTGTCTGAATGAAATGTCCCATGTTTTTCTTGTAATGGTCCGTACAGAAACAATGCAAACCGCGTGTCGCACAAAACAGGCATACAGTTTTTCCATCCCCGGCATATAGAAACCGAGCCGGAAGTTTCGTCCGCATATCCTGCGATACGGCTTCCGGCTCGGTCTGGTTTTACTTATGTTTTGCCGCCACTCAAGGTACGATAGGTTTGTATCTGGGTACCAATATCTTCATCAGACACCAACCCACGAGGTAGGCTACGGCGCATATGCAGAAGACTATGAAGTAACCGGCAGGCTTGCCTTCGAATCCCATGAACATCATCCCGGTACGGTCAGCATAGTCAAACAGATGGCCCGAAGCCATGTTGATGATAAACGAGCTTATGCCTCCTGCCATGGCACCGAAACCGGTCACTGTGGCCACTGCACTGTTGGGGAACATATCACCCACCACAGAATAGATGTTGGCCGACCACGACTGGTGTGCTGCGGTAGTCAGGCCTACAATGAGGATAGGGAACCAACAGGAATATTGGCCAAGCGGCTGCGCGAAGAGCGCAAGCAAGGGAATCAGGGCAAAGATGAACATGGCCTTCATACGTGCGGCGTAAGGATTCATTCCGGTACGGCGCATGATGATGGTGGGAAGCTTTCCTCCGTATATGGAAAGCATGGTAATGGCGTAGAGTACAAAAATAAGCACCTGTGCCATAGGAGTATCCGACGAATAGCCGTAGACATCGGAAATGTAGGCAGGTGTCCAGAACAGCAAGAACCACCACACGCCGTCGGTCATGAACTTGCCCACTGCAAACGCCCATGCCTGGCGGTAGCTGAGGCATTGCCAGAAGCTGAGTTTCTTCTCTTCGGGCTGGTTCTGCTTCAAGGCCTGTTCGGCCAGCTCGGTCTCACGGTCCTGCTGTATGTAGGCCAGCTCGGCAGCGTTGACACGCGGATGTTTCTCAGGTTTCTTATACATGAATACCCAGAATCCCATCCATATAAAACCCAGCGCACCGATGAGCAGGAAGGCCATTTCCCATCCGTTGCCCACGCCCAGCTGCTGGAAGTAACGCGCCAGCGAAGGTATGCTAACGGGAGCCACAAGTGCACCCACAGTGGAACCGGCGTTGAATATGGAAGTGGCGAATGCCCTGTCTTTTTTGGGGAAGTATTCGGCCGTAACCTTTACTGCCGCAGGGAAGTTGCCCGATTCGCCCAATCCCAGCACGATGCGTGCGGCAATGAACAGATATACACTGGTGATGGCCACAGTAGAGGCCATGGCACCTCCTGCGGCTATCATGGCGGCAGCATCGTGCAGGCCCAGGATGTGCTCGGTGGCCCATCCGCACAAGGCATGGGCGCAGGCTCCTACCGACCACACGCCTATAGCGATAAAGTAACCTTTCTTGGTTCCCACCCGGTCAATGAGGCGACCGGAGAACAGGCATCCTATGGCATAGACCAGTGAAAATATGGCTGTGATGTTGCCGTAATGCGCATCGGTCCAGTGAAACTCAGGGGCTATGAAGTCTTTCCAGGTCAGCGACAGGACCTGTCTGTCCAGATAATTGACGGTAGTGGCGATGAACAGCATCATACAGATTGTCCACCGGTAGTTACTCATTTTTTCAATGGCTTTTGAATTGTTGTTCATACAGATTTGTGTGTGATAGAATATTGCTTTTGAATGTTTGTGGAAAAAGATTGTTTCGTGTATATACGTCCTTTCCTTCCCTCCCGGATACGGAGAAGCCGCAAAATGAAGAAGACGTGCAGGGGTCAGGAGGATACTTCCGTTCCGTGCCTGCACGCCTTCCCGTGCGATGTCCCGCAACAGGGGATGCGCGTTCCGGTCACGTCTTACCGCATCTCGCTATAGGGGATCTTGTCCATGTCGTTGTAGTCAAGGTTCTCACCGGCCATGCCCCAGATGAACATGTAGTTGCTTGTACCGGCAGCGGCATGTATGGACCATTCGGGCGACATGATAGCCTGCTCGTTGTTCATCCATACCAATCTTTCTTCCTTAGGCTCGCCCATAAGGTGGCATATGCGGTTGCCTTCGGGTACATTGAAGTAGAAGTAAGCCTCTATGCGGCGGCTATGGGTATGTGCGGGCATGGTGTTCCACACGCTTCCGGGCTTCAGCTCGGTCAGTCCCATTTGCAGCTGGCAGGGACCTTCCTCCAGCACATTGTTCACAATGAGCTGATTGATGACACGGTCATTGCTTTCTTCCATCTTACCTGCGGGGAACGAGTTGGCCTTCAGCGAACCCTTACGTCCGTCAATGGTGACGAGCTGGGTCTTGTAAGCCTGGTGTGCGGTGGCCGAGTTAAGATAGAACTTGGCGGGATTGGCCGCATCCTTGCTCCGGAAAGTCACCTTCTTGTTGCCACGTCCCACGTAGAGCGCTTCCTTGAAGTGTAGCTCGTATTCCTTGCCGTCCACACTCACAATGCCGTCGCCGCCCACATTGATCACGCCCAGTTCCCTTCTCTCAAGGAAGTATTGGGCCTTCAGCGGGTCTATGGTATCAAGTACCAGCTCTTTCTGCACGGGCATGGCGCCTCCGAAGATAAAACGGTCGTACATGGAATAAGTGAGATTGATTTCATCAGCCACCATAACCTTTTCCATCAGGAAACTGCTGCGCAGGCGGTCGGTGTCATAAGTCTTCACGTCCTGCGGATTGCAGGCCACTTGCATAGTGTACTTCACTTGGGCGGAAGCCGACACGGCGGTAGCGCCCATCATCAAAGCGATTGCTAGATTTTTCATTAGGATTTTAGTCTTTATTGAAGTTTTCTTGAATGAATATTATTTGTCAGATGTCTGTCCCTGCGCCTTCTGCTGGAACTTCACTATGGCACGGCGGTTCCACAACATCAACGCCAGGGTTCCGAGCGCCAATATGGCCGCGCCGATGTATTTCAGCGAATAGGTAAGATGGAATATGGCCCAGGAGAAAAGGCTTGAGGCAAAGTCCAGCGCACCGCCCTGGAATCCGTCGGGTATCTTCAGTGCGCCGTCGGGACTTCCCTTGGCCACGGTGACGGAATATGCGTCATTGGCGGCTTGGGTAAAGTGCGGCGCCAGGTCTGTAACGAAATACAACCCTACAGTCAGAGCCACCAGACCTATGATGAACGACTTCAGCACATTGCCCTTGGTAATGGGCAACACCAGTGGAAACACATAGAACATGCCCGCCAACGAAGCTAATGGCAAGAACTGGTTACCAGGAAGGACAACAGCCAGCAGGATAGTGACCGGAATGAGTAGAAGCGACACTACCAGCGTAGTGGGATGGCCTATGACCAGCGCCGGGCTCATGCCGATATTCAGCCCCACGGCACCCTTGAACTTGCGGGCTATCATGTCGCGGGTAGCATCGGATATGGGTTTCAGTCCTTCGATGAACAAGGCGGTGATGCGGGGAATAAGCTCCATTACAGCACCCATCTTGATGCCCAGTTCCAATATATAAGGTATACGGTCCACCAGCTCCTGTCCCGAACTGCACGACAACGCCGCGATGCCGCATCCTATCAGTACGCCAAGGAAAAGCGGCTCGCCCAGCAGTCCGAACTTCTTCTTCATGCCCTCCGCGTCAATGTAAAGCTTGTCAAAGCCCGGAATCTTGTCAAGCAGCTTGTTGATGGCCCACGCGAAAGGTATGAATCCCGCACAGAATGGCTGCGGCACCGATATGCCTTCCATATTGGCATAGAAAGACTGGAATTTCTTAGCCGTATAGTCGGCAGCCACCAGTGTGATAATGTAGCAGACAATGGCTGCAAAGAATCCCCACCAGATGCTGCCTGTGGCAAAGAACACTACAGCACCTATAAAGGCATAATGCCAGTAGTTCCACAAGTCAATGTTCACCGTGCGGGTTGTCTTGGTAAGCAGCATCAGGATGTTCACCCCCAGGCAGACGGGAATGATGAAGGCACCCACCGACGTGTTGTAAGCCACCGAGGCGGCGGCAGGCCACCCCATATCGAACACTTTAAGCTGTAGGTCGTAGATTTCCACCACCTTGTTCAAAGCCGGCCCCAAACTGCTGGTAAGGAGTGCCGTCACCACAGACAGTCCCACGAATCCTACACCCACCAGCAATCCGCTCTTCAACGCCTTACTGAATTTTATACCGATACATACGCCCAATACCGTGAAAATGATGGGCATCATCACCGCCGCTCCCAGGCTGATGATATAACCGAATACTTGTTCCATTTAGTCTGTATAGCTTTAATGATTTGAGAACTTCCAGAACACGCTGTTCTGAAAAGCGGCTCAAAAATAAGCTCTTTTTTTGTAATTATCAAATTCTTAGAACTAATAAATAGTAAAAAAAGCCGTTTGCCCGCCCTCAGCCCGTTATCGCGCACAGGAACCCTACTGCCGCACATGAGCAAGGCTTGAGGCTGGAAACGGAACGCTCCCTTCCGGCGGACGGATTCACAGCCTCCTGTGAGTCCGTACACAGCTTGCTGTGAACCCATTCACAGCACGGTGCGGACGGACACACACCGGAGCACCCATACGTCAGCGGCAGAAGGGGCATACAGACAGCCCGGTTTCCCACCTAAAGATTCCGCAAACTCCGGCAAAATGTAGTATTTTTGCCCCACATTCAAAATCTGAAGAGACTAAGACAGATGAAAAGACTGGTAATATTCGACTTAGACGGCACGCTGCTTGACACCATAGCCGACTTGGCCACAAGCACCAACCACGCCCTGGCCACCTTAGGATATCCCACACACGAAGTGACAGACTACCGCATGATGGTGGGCAACGGTATAAACAAGCTTTTCGAACGGGCATTGCCCGAAGGGGAAAAGACACCAGAGAATGTAATGCGCGTGCGCGCTGCGTTCATACCTTATTATAATATACACAACGCCGACGAGAGCCGCCCCTATCCCGGCATACCCGGACTGCTGTCCTCACTGCAGGAACAAGGGGTGAAAGTGGCCGTGGCCTCCAACAAATATCAGGAAGCCACACAAAAGCTCATAGCCCACTACTTCCCCCACATACGATTTGCCGCCGTACTCGGACAGCGCGACGGAGTGAACGTGAAGCCCGACCCGACCATAGTGCACGACATCCTGACTCAGTCCGGAACCGACCGACAGGACACGCTGTACGTAGGCGACTCGGGCGTGGACATGCTGACAGCCCGCAACGCCGGCGTAGAAGCCTGCGGAGTAACGTGGGGATTCCGGCCACGGACGGAACTGGAGCAGTACGCCCCCGCCCATATCACAGACAAAGCCGCATACATACTGAAGCTGGCCACGGACCAAGACACACGATACGGGAGAACGAACAAGGAAGACACAGGGCTTGGAGGTATGGAATAAACTCCCTATCTTTGCGCCATCAATATTTTTTATAGAATAGACGTAATATAAAAGCGTATGAGTTACAATTTGTTGAAAGGAAAAAGAGGCATCGTGTTCGGTGCGCTGAATGAACAGTCCATAGCATGGAAAGTGGCCGAAAGAGCCGTGGAAGAGGGAGCGTCCATCACGCTCTCCAATACCCCTGTGGCTGTGCGCATGGGACAAGTGTCGGCCCTGTCCGAGAAACTGGGATGCGAGGTCATTCCGGCCGACGCCACCAGCGTGGACGACCTGCACAACGTATTCCAACGCTCCATGGAAGTGTTGGGCGGAAAGATAGACTTCGTGCTACACTCCATAGGCATGTCGCCCAACGTGCGCAAGAAACGTACCTACGACGACCTGGACTATGACATGCTGGGCAAGACACTTGACATATCCGCCATATCGTTCCACAAAATGATACAGACGGCCAAGAAGCTGGATGCCATCGCCGAATATGGCTCCATCGTAGCCCTGAGCTACGTGGCCGCACAACGCACCTTCTACGGATACAATGACATGGCCGATGCCAAGGCACTGCTGGAGTCCATAGCGCGCAGCTTCGGCTACATCTACGGACGCGAACACCACGTGCGCATCAACACCATATCACAGTCGCCCACCATGACCACGGCCGGTTCGGGAGTGAAAGGCATGGACAAGTTGTTTGACTTCGCCAGCCGCATGTCGCCGCTTGGCAACGCCTCGGCCGACGAGTGCGCCGACTACTGCATCGTGATGTTCTCCGACCTCACCCGTAAGGTCACCATGCAGAACCTCTACCACGACGGAGGATTCTCAAGCATGGGCATGAGCCTCAGAGCCATGAACACCTACCAGAAAGGACTGGAAGAATACATGGACAGCGAAGGTAACATCATCTACGGCTGAACCGCTGCCTGACGGCGGCACCCTACGCGGCAAGGCGGAAAGGGATACGGTGCTACCCCGCGCTTCCCTTTCCGCCTTGCCGCCTTACATACACTGACAATATCCACACGCCACTACCCCCTATGCCACTATACCTCATACCCGTCCCCATAGCGGATACCCCGCTGGAACAAGTGTTGCCACCCTACAATAAGGAAGTGACCGCCCGCCTCCGCCACTTCATCGTGGAGGACGTGCGTTCGGCACGCCGGTTCCTAAAAAAAACAGACAGCAACTTTGACATAGACTCCTGCACGTTCTATCCGCTGAACAAGCATACCCGTCCGGAAGAGATATCTACCTATCTGAAACCCCTGGAGCAAGGGCAGTCCATTGGAGTGATATCCGAAGCCGGATGCCCGGCCGTAGCCGACCCTGGAGCCGACGTGGTGGCCATGGCACAGCGGCGGGGATTCCAGGTAGTGCCTCTGGTGGGGCCTTCATCCATTATCCTGGCGGTGATGGGAGCCGGATTCAACGGACAGAGCTTCGCCTTCAACGGCTATCTGCCTATAGAACCGACGGAGCGTGCCCGAAAAATCAAGGCGCTGGAGCAACGTGCCTACGCAGAAGACCAGACCCAGCTGTTCATAGAGACCCCCTACCGCAACCGCAAGATGGTGGAGGACTTGCTGGCCAACTGCCGCCCACAGACCCGCCTTTGCATAGCTGCCAACCTGACGGGCGAGGATGCCTACCTGAAAACACGCACCATGAGAGAATGGCGCGGACACCTGCCAGACCTGCCTAAAATTCCATGTATCTTTCTGATATACAAGTAATACCGTCATCCTTTCAACAGCCGTGCCTGACGGTCGGCATGATAGGAGGAACGCACCAGCGGAGCACTCTCTACTTCGCTAAATCCCTTGGCTAGAGCGACCTGCCTGTATGCGTCGAACTGTGCGGGAGTGACGTACTCCCGCACAGGCCAATGCTTGCGGCTAGGTTGCAGATACTGTCCTATGGTCAGGATGCGGCATCCTGCACAGCGGAGGTCATCCATCAGCTCTTCCACCTCCGTGGGGGTCTCCCCCAACCCCACCATGATGCCCGATTTGGTGAGAATTCCGCTCCGGGCGGTCTGCTCCAGCACCTTCAGGCTGCGGTCATAACTGGCAGCACTCCGCACAAGAGGGGTGATACGCCTTACAGTTTCCATGTTGTGGCCCACGATGTCCGGACTGGCATCCAGCACCTGTTCCACCAGCCCGGCCCTTCCCTGAAAGTCGGGTATCAACACCTCAACGGTGGTCTGCGGATTCAGTCTCTTTATTTCCTTTATGGTCAACATCCAATGGGCCGCACCCAGGTCGGGCAGGTCGTCCCGGTCAACGGAAGTGACCACTACGTGTCTCAGCTTCATCAGTGCCACGGACTGTGCCACGTGCAGCGGCTCTTCGGGGTCAAGCGGCAGAGGCTTTCCGCTCTGTGTGTTGCAGAACTTGCAGCAGCGCGTGCATATGTCGCCACCTATCATGAAAGTGGCCGTCCCCCGGCTCCAGCACTCACCCATGTTGGGGCAACGCCCACTGCTGCATATGGTGTGCAGGCAATGCGACTCCACTATGCGCTTGGTCTCGGCGTAGCGTCCGTCGGCACCGATGCTTATCTTCAGCCACTGGGGCTTGCGTACTCGTTCGGTCATACTATGAATGTTCAGGAAAAGGTTTTTGTCACAAATTCTTTCTCTCTATTCAGACTGGTCAACTTTCACTATAAGGGCGAAACTTCCGTCCATATAAGGACGGTATACCCATCCCCGTAGCGATAGTATATACACAAGAGAAGGTCATTTCATCAGTCTGTCATTGAAGAAGCGGGTGAGGCGTGTGTACAGATGTAGACGTGTGCCTCCCCCGTATATGCTGTGGTTGCGGTTGGTGTAGACCTGCATGTCAAACTGTTTGCCCAGCTGCACCAGTCTCTCGGCGTATTCGGCGCAGTTCTGGTAATGCACGTTGTCATCGGCCATGCCGTGCACCAGCAGCAGGTCGCCGTGCAGCTTGTCGGCCCGTCCCATAGCCGAGGAAGCGGCGTATCCTTCGGCATTCTCCTGCGGGGTGCGCATGAACCGCTCGCCGTAGATGGTGTCATAATAGTTCCAGTCGGTCACGGCGGCCACGGCCACTCCGGCACGGAACACGGGTGTCCCCTCGCTCATGCTCATCAGCGTCATGTATCCGCCATAGCTCCATCCCCATATACCTATACGGTCCTTATCCACATATGGCTGTCCGGAGAGGTAGAGTGCAGTCTCCACCTGGTCGCGGGCTTCCTTCACACCAAGGTTCAGGTAGGTGCACTTCTCGAAAGCGGCTCCCCGTCCGCCTGTGCCCCGTCCGTCCACGCAGACCACCACGTAACCTATGGAAGCCATGTATGTCTCCCAGCTTATGCCGAAGACGTCGGTCACTTCCTGTGAACCCGGTCCGCTGTACTGGTACATCAGCACCGGATATTTTTTCTCCGGGGAGAAGGTGCAGGGCTTCATCATCCATCCGTTCAGGCTGGTCCCGTCAGAGGTCCGGAAGCTGAAGAACTCCTTCTGCGGCACGTCATAGGCCGCTAGTGTCTGCCGCAAAGCCTTGTTGTCGGCCAGGGTGGCCAGCGTCTTCCCTTTGTTGTCATTCAGGGTGATGACGGGAGGTGTGTTCAGGCTGGTATAGGTGTTGAGGAAATACTTCATGCCGCTGCCGAAGAGGGCGGAGTTGGTGCCTTCCTGTGCGGAGAGTTTCTGTTTTTTCCCTTTCTTGTCCACCTTATAGACGGCCTTGCGCAAGGGGCTTTCCTCGTTGCTGGTGTAATAGAATATCTGGTCTTTTGGGTCGTATCCCAAGAATTCCTTCACCTCGTATTCTCCTGAAGTGACCTGCCGCAACAGACTTCCCGTAAGGCTATACCAGTAAAGGTGATTGTATCCGCTGCGCTCGCTCACGAAGCTGAAGGCATCGTCGTAGAAGCGTATGTTATCAAAGATGCCTTCCTTAATATAAGTGTCTGTCTCGTCGCGCAGCACCAACTTGCAGACCGTGCTCCGCGGGTTGGCCATGTATATGTCCATCCGGTTCTGGTGGCGGTTCAGAGTCATGACAGCCAGTTTGTCGGGGTCTTTGGTGAAACGTATGCGGGGGATGTATCCGTCTTCGTCAAGAGGCAGCTGCATAGTACGCGTGACCCTTGCCTTGATGTCGAACGTATGTACCGACACCTTGGAGTTGGGTTCTCCCGTCTTGGGATACTTGTAGGTGTAACTTCCCGGATATTTGGCGAACCCTTCATAACGCGGCGCCTCTCCGGCGAACAGGGGGAAGGAGTAGGACGGCACCTGGCTCTCGTCCCATCGTATGTAAGCCAGCATCTTGCTGTCGGCACTAAACTCCAGGGCACGGTTGAAGGCAAACTCCTCCTCGTACACCCAGTCGGGGATACCGTTCAGCACACGGTTGCGTTCTCCGTCCTCGGTCACACGGCTCTCGCTGTTGCCAAAGGCGCGCTTCACCAGATAGATGTCGTTGTCACGTACAAAGGCCACCATAGATCCGTCAGGCGAGAATACAGGAGCCTGCTGTGGGCCTCCGTCGGAGAGGCGTTCCACCTTGTTGTTTATCTTTCCCTCCATGTTGCGTTTCAGGCTGTACAGATAGTACACGGCGGTAAAGGAGCGGCGATATATAGGTGTGGTCTCCGTGGCGATGAGCAGTGTTTGCCCATCGGGGGAGAAGCTGTAGCTGTCGAAGTGCTTGAAAGGGCATTCGCGTGCGGTGGCGGCATCAAACAACACCTCCACCTGCTCTCCAGTCCTGAAGGAGTATTTCACGATACGGGTACCACCGTCATCCGTCTGCGCATAGTGTTCCGGGTCGCCGGGTATAGGGGTGATATGGCGTATGCCTTGCGGGGCGAACTTGCCCGATACGATGTCTTCCAGTCTGAGGGGCTGTTTCCCTTGTGCCTGCACCGCGCACAGGGCGCAGAAGCAAAGCAGCAGTGTCATTGCGGTTTGTCTCATATATGTCTGTCTTCTTAATTGGTTTTCCGATCTTGTCCCTTTCCGGGGCTGGTCATGGTTATCTCTATCTTGTTGCCCTGCTCCAGCATGTCATGCAGGAAGGCGGCCACGTCTTGCGGGGTGACGGCTCGCACTGTATCTTCGAATCCGTGAAGCGAGTCAATGCCAGTCCTCAGCCACGCCGTTATCCACGAGAGCCACGAGGAGTTGTCTTTCAGCGCGTCTTCGCGGCTCTTTATCATATATTCCTTCACCTTATCCAGGTCGGCCTGCGAAGGTCCTTCCTTGGCCATGCGTTCCATTTCGTCATAGGTGGTTTTCATCAGCCTGTCACGTTTCTCAGGCGAGGTCTCGAAGTATATCTGCATGTACGCCATCTCCTCGGGATGTTGCCAGACACTTCCTCTGGCCTGTATGTGGTAGGTTCCGCTCTGTTCCTCGCGCACTTCCTTCATCAGGGTGATGTCGAGCAGCTGGCAAGCCATGTCCATCAGCACATTGTTGCGCAACGTGAAAGGACAGAGACCATGATAAGTGATGACGTTGACGCTCTTGGCCACTTCCTGCGGACGGACAAAGGAACACTCATACTTCCCGTCGCGCATAGACACACCCCCGTCCACCATCTTCCGCTCCCATTTCCATGTAGGCAGGCTGCCTATGTAGGAAACGATGAGGGGTCTGATCTGCTCGCCGCCCGTGTTGCCCACGAAAACGAAAGTGAAGCCTTCGGCATTCCCGAAGAAGTTTTTGAAGAGCTGCAATATGCGGTCATAGTCCACATGGTCCAGCATGTCCGCAGTCATTCGTTTCCGAAAGGGATGGTTCAGGTAGACTATGGAATTAATGCTGTCGTTCAGTTCGGTATAAGGATCCATCTCCTGATTCAGCAGACCTTCGCGCATTCTGTCCTCATAGGCCATGTAAGCAGCGGTGTCGCGCCTGACATCGGTCATGGTGAGGTACATGAGCTGCATCATGGTCTCGAAATCCTTGGGCGAGCAGGCACCGTCCATAATTTCCGTGCGGTCGTCCATGTATCCGCCTACAGAGGCATTCTTTCCCGTCCGTGCCTTTTGCAGGGCTGTCTGGTCGAATTTTCCCAGTCCGCCAACGCCCACAGCTCCCATACAGAGCAGTTCAGGTATGAGTGAGTCAGGCACAAGGGTCATCCCTCCGGGGCGTATGCACCGCATCAGAATCTGGTCGTCCTTAAAGTCAGTCTGTTTCAGTATGACTCTGATGCCGTTGCCCAGCGTCAGCACGTCGGCATCGAAGAGGGTGTCGTGCTCTTCCTTCACTATAGTTCCTCCCTGCGGCCTTTCCATAAGCCGGGTATCATAGGCCGTATCCTCGTAAGGAGCCAGTTTTTCCTGCCTTACCTGTCCCATCACGGCTTCTATGGCCGCCTCGTCGGGCAGGTGCAGTCCTTCCTTGTCAGGAGCCTGCACTATCACCACCAGGTTCCGGCCGTCACTGCCCAGCCATGCGGCCAGCTGCCGGTTCACCTCGTCCACGCCGACCGACATGGCCAGCTGCCTATATATGTTCCATGAGTTCTCTATGCCCATGGTCGGTTCGCCGTTCAGAAAGGCGCCGAGGTATTCCTGCACAAAGCTGTTGTTCTCGCGGTTGTCGCGTTCGGCATAGTAGGCTTCCCATCCGCGCAGGAAGTTAGTACGGGCGCGTTCGTATTCGGTGGCGGTAAATCCATACCGGCGTGCCCGTTCCACTTCGCGCAGGGCAGCCGACATGCTGCCCAGTATGGAATCTTCATTACATCCTATGGCCAATCCGAAAGCGTCCTTAGTCCTTGACATCAGGAAAGAACCTTTGCCCGCCGCAGCACCTTGGTAAGGCGGATCGGGCTTCTTCGTCAGTTCGTCCAAACGCTGGTTCAGCATGGAGCCCACCATGTTTGCCACGTACTGGCCGCGCAGATAGTCCGGACTGTCCTTCTCCCCGTCAGGGACGGCTTCCAGCTTGCGGTAGAAGCTGGCTGACACATAGGTCTGTTCTTTGTCCTTATAGGTGAATATGATGGGGGCTTTATTGTCTGGCACAGGATAGTAGATACGCGGGGCGGCATCGGGCTGTGCGGGCATGTCGGCAAACAGCTCTTTTATACGGTTCTCCACGGCATCCACATCAATGTCGCCCACCACGATGACCCCTTGCAGGTCGGGACGGTACCATTTCTTGTAGTAATCCCTCAAACGCTGGTAGGGAAAGTTCATCACCACCTCCATGGAGCCTATGGGGAAACTGTTGGCATAGGGTGTCCCCTTGTAGACTACGGGCAACATCTTCTCCACAAAGCGTTGGGTGGCATCCATACGTGTGCGCCATTCTTCCTGTATGACTCCCCTTTCCTTGTCTATCCCCTCAGGCTCAAGGCTAAGGCCGTCGCACCAGTCGCGCAGGATGAGCAGGCAGGAGTCTATGGCTCCCGGTGTGCCCGACGGGACATTGCAGATGTTGTACACCGTCTGGTCTATGGAAGTATAGGCGTTCAGGTCTGCTCCGAAGTTCACCCCTATTTTTTCCAGATATTCCCTTATGCCATTCCCGGGGAAGTGTCTGGTACCGTTGAAGCACATATGCTCCAGAAAGTGTGCCAGTCCGCGTTGATTGTCATCTTCCTGTATGGAGCCTACCTTCTGTGCCAGATAGAAGTCTATGCGATTCTCGGGCTTCAGGTTACGGCGCAGGTAATACGTCAGGCCGTTGTCCAGCTTTCCGATGCGCACTTCCGGATTGGATGGCAGGCCGTCATCTGTCCGTGCCTGCACGGCAAATGCGCCTGCCAGCATCAACACAGTGCACATGCATCTTATAAGAAATAGTTTCTTTCTCATGACTCGTTCCTTTGGGTATGTTCCGCACGCAAATATAAAACAAATAATCCGACCTTCCGCCAGCTTGTCCGATTATCTGCATGCCGCACGGAAAGTTTCACGGTCTTCCCCGCCGGAAAAAAGCATCCGGTCATACCATCAGGTCACGCGGAAGCTGCCGACCCAATCACAGCGTAGTGTGAATCCGTCCGCAGCAAACGGCGGACCCAATCACAGCAACCTGCGGACCCACACACACCAAAGGGCACGCACAAGACACGCCAAAACATACCCCAAAAGCGGTCATTAGGCCGCATAAGGATTATTTTTGCTTCTGGGTAAGCCCTTCGGGCAAGATGCCAGACGACCGGTTGGAATAAAAAAGGATATGCCCCCAAAGTGGAGGCATATCCCAAAGAAACACAAAGATATCAAGATTTTCTCTTTTCAGAGAAGATATCACATGCCGAAAGCGTACTGTCCTATCGTGTCGTATATCACGCTGGCTATGCTCAGCACGATGATGCCGGCCGTACATACCAACAGGCTGGCACGGGTATAGTTGTCGCTGCGGAAAGCGGCGATAGGTTCGTCGCTCTTGTTGATGTACATGGATTTCACGACCTTCAGATAGTAGTACAACGATATGATGGTATTGAGCAAGGCTATGAACACCAGCAAGTGGAAACCTCCATGGAAAGCGGCCGCAAAGATGAAGAACTTCGAGAAGAAGCCCGCGAACGGCGGAATGCCGGCCAGGGAGAAGAGAGCCAGCGTCATGAGAAACGCCAGGCGCGGATTGGTGGTGTAAAGGCCGTTATAATCCTCAAGCGTGACCTTCTGCGTGCGCTGGGCGATAATATTGATTACCGTGAAGACTCCCAGGTTGGCAAAGAGATACACCAGCACGTAGTACACCAGTGACGTCATGCCCTGTGCGGATCCGCCTATGATACCCAACATAATGTAACCAGCCTGCGATATGCTGGAAAAAGCCATCAGACGCTTCAGGTTGGTCTGGCGCAAGGCAAAGATATTGGCTACCGTAATAGAGGCGACAGTAATCCAGAACAGGATTTCCTGCCACTGGGCCACCATGGGAGCGAACACCTTGAAGAGCACAGTCATCAGCACGAAAGCAGCCGAGCCCTTGGAAATGACACTCAGGTAAGCAGTGACCGTGCTGGGAGCGCCTTCGTAAACGTCGGCCGTCCACAGATGGAAGGGAACAAGCGATATCTTGAAACCCAGACCGGCAAAGAAGAACACGAAGGCCAGCACCTGCAACGCGCTACCGTCAATGCGGGCAGGCATGTCGGCAAAATAAAGCGTGCCTACCGTGCCATAAATCAGCGAAAGCCCGTAAAGCAGCATACCGCTAGAGAAAAGTGCCGTAAGAATGTATTTGGCGCCGGCTTCGGCCGAATTATGACGGTACTTGTCAAAAGCCACCAGGGTAGCCAGGGGAATGCTGGCCGTCTCCAGTCCGATGAAGAACATGAGGAAATGGCCGGCGGAAATCATGAAATACATACCCAACAGCGTAGAAAGCGTCAGGAAGTAAAACTCCCCTTGCTTGAACAGCGTGTCGGTGCGGCGGATCCACTCGTGGCTCATGAGGAACACGATAAGCGTGCCTATGCTGAGAATGGACTTTATTACAGAATGCATGGGCGACGTGTGATACATGCCGCCGAAGGCGTCGGCCTCGGCGCCGGGCACAATGGTAATTGCGATATGTATAGCCATCAGCAACACCGGAAACCAGGTGCTGACAACAGGCTTTCTGCCCTCGCACTTGCGTGCGTCGGTGCACAGAAACAGGTCGGCAAAGAAAAGAATGACGATGACGGCTATCAGCGACAACTCTTCTTTCATCAAAAGGAATTGGGAATAATCCATATCTTTAAACTTCAAATTATTAAAGGTTCTTCATTTAAAACACATTGACTATAGGCAACACGCTACCGCCAATCATATCGCTAATCCACCACGGAGCCATACCCAAGGCGGCCACACAGAGAATGAGCACTATCACAGCCGTACGCTCGTCCCACGTAGCATCAGTCAGCGTAAGATGATGTTTGTTGGTACAGGTTCCATAGAGAATCTTTCCCACCAGACGAAGGATGTAGACAGCCGTTATCACGATAGACGTACAAGCCAGTATGGTCCATACACGATGGAACGTGTCAGCATGCTGGAACGAACCGGTGAAGATGGTCATCTCGGCCACGAAACCGCTCAAGCCCGGAAGGCCCAGGTTAGCCAGACCGGCAATGACATAGCATACGGAAAGGAAAGGCATAATCTTCATCAGGCCGTTCAGCTCGCGGATGTCACGCGTATGCGTGCGGCCGTATATCATACCTATAAGGGCAAAGAACAGGGCAGTCATCAGACCGTGACTCAGCATCTGGAGCACAGCACCAGTGCAGGCTGCCTGGTTCATCATCAGGATGGCAAAGAGTACCAGTCCGCAGTGGCTCACACTGGAATAAGCGTTGATGTACTTCAAATCGGTCTGCACGCAAGCCGAGAAAGCACCGTAAACCACAGATATGCCGGTCAGCACAATGAATATCCATCCCAATTCATTGGCAGCCTCAGGCATAAGGAACATGGCAATGCGGAAACATCCGTAACCTCCAAGCTTCATCAGCACACCAGCATGGAGCATGGACACGGCGGTAGGCGCCGAAGCATGACCGTCGGGACTCCATGTGTGGAAGGGGAACAAAGCACCGAGCACACCGAAACCGATAAATGTAAGCGGGAACCAGATGCGCTGCTGCTCAATGGGGATATTGTGCAGACTGGCAATCTCCAGCAGATTCATCGTAGTGGCGCCCGAACCGTAATAAATGCCGAGGATACCAATCAGCAAAAATGCCGAACCTCCCATCAGCATCAGTGTAAGCTTCATGGCCGAATATTCCTTGCGTCCAGACCCCCACACACCGATGAGCAGATACATCGGGATAAGAGCTACCTCGTAGAACATGAACATGGTAAACAGATCTATCGAAATGAAGAAGCCGAACACGCCTAAAGAAAGGAATGTGAACCAAAGGAAGAATTCTTTAGTAAGCGGCTGAAGACGCCATGAGGCAAAAGTTCCTGTAAACACTATAATGGAAGAAAGAAGAAGCATGGCCACCGAAATACCGTCAACCCCCACAGAATAGTGGATGTTGAGTTCCGGATACCATACCATGTCGGCACAGAAAAGCATCTCATCGGTGGCTCCGCCATGACGGGCTTCCAAATAAGCTACCGTCAGGCCTACAGAAAGCACCAATAAAGCCGAAGCTCCCGTCACCATCACCGCACGTATCTGTGCCAGGTTACGGCTCAGCCACAATCCGAGAAGCATCAGCAAAGGAATGAGGACAAATAATGATAAAAAGTTCATTTTGTATAATGAGTTTTGTGTTACGTAATTAGATTATAACAAAAGCATCAGTACCAATATCAGTATACCCAACAGGAACACCAACGCATACTGTTGAACACGACCGCTCTGCAACGTACGGATAGAATCGCTTGTGGCATTGGCACCCCAGGCCAGGAAGTTAAAGAAGCCGTCAACCACATGACGGTCCCACCATGCGACAGGACGGCTGATACAGCCGAATATTATCTTATGAGTGATATACTGGTAAATCTCATCAATGTAGAAGCGGTGGTATGCGGCAGTCCACAATCCACGGAAGCGACGGGCCAACGCATCTGCCACAGGCTGCTTTTCACGGCTGTATATGAACGTAGCCAAAGCAATGCCTATCACAGCCACCACACAACTTGTAATCATCACCGTCGTATCCAGGTGAATGTCATAAGCCTGACCGTCGGAAGACACCCAATGGCCAAAAGGCAAAAATCCGCCTACTATGGTAATCAGCGCCAAGACAAGCAGAGGGAATGTCATGGAAAGAGGACTCTCATGAGGCGTATGGGCCGCATGCAGTTCCTTATTCTCCGTACCCCAGAATATGCCGTAATACAGGCGGAACATGTAGAACGCGGTCATGCCGGCAATGACTGTCATTATCCATCCCATAACCGGACTGAACTGGAAGCAGGCAGTCAGAATCTCATCCTTAGAGAAAAAGCCGGAGAACGGCGGAATGCCGGCAATGGCAAAACATGCGATAAGGAAAGTGATGTGAGTCACAGGCATGTACTTGCGCAAACCTCCCATAGCCGACATCTCATTGCTGTGCACTGCATGTATGATGCTACCGGCACCAAGGAAAAGCAAAGCCTTGAACATGGCATGTGTAAACAGATGGAACATTCCTGCCATATAGCCCAATCCTCCATGATGAGGGTCAGCAGCCGTACACACGCCCAGAGCCACCATCATAAAGCCTATCTGAGAGATAGTGGAGAATGCCAGCACACGTTTGATGTCGCTCTGCACGCAAGCCACACTGGCCGCATAGAACGCGGTGAACGCACCGACATAAGCCACGATGTGAAGCACATCAGGAGCGTATCCGACAAACAGCGGGAACATGCGAGCCACCAGATAGACACCTGCCACCACCATAGTAGCGGCATGTATCAACGCACTGACAGGTGTGGGACCCTCCATGGCATCGGGCAGCCATATGTGCAAGGGGAACATGGCACTCTTACCGGCACCGCCCACAAACATCAGTCCCAAAGCCAAAGGTATCATGACAGCACCGCCCTTCAGCAACAGCATCTCATCTGGCTCAAAGGTATAAGTTCCCGCATAATAACCGTAAATCAAGATACCTATAAGAAATCCCAAATCGGCAAAACGGGTTACAATAAACGCCTTCTTGGAAGCGGCAATGGCAGCCGGCTTGGTGTAATAGAAACCGATTAGCAAATAAGAAGAGACACCCACCAATTCCCAGAACAAATACATCTGGAAAATGTTGGTAGCCACAACAAGCCCCAGCATAGACATAGTGAACAACGAGAGGAAAGCATAGTAACGCTGAAAGCCGCGTTCACCTTTCATATATCCGAAAGAATAAATATGTACCATGAACGACACCGTACTGATAACTATCAGCATTATCACCGATATAGGATCAAGCAAAATGCCCATGTCAATGCTCAGCCTTTCGGTAAAAGGCAACCAGTTGTAGTTATAAGGCATCAGCGTCTCATAGGTACCATCAGCCAGACGGGGAGCAGTAAAATACAGTCCTGCTGTCATATAGGACAATACAGCAACCACTCCCAGAACCACCGTGCCGATAAGACCGGCAGTGCGGTGTGACATCCATTTTCCACCTACTCCCAAAAGCAGGAAAGACAGAAAAGGAAGGAGAAGGATTAGAATCGTATATTCCATTTCTTAGTTTTATTATTGGTTAGAAAAGCGGAGTATTACAAGTAGCCATAAAAGCCAAAGTCTTTGTCTTTCCTGACACAGTTTCACTCCAAACGCTCCATGTTATTAAAATACTCGAACTCAGACTACCACTTCAAATCATCCAGTCTGTTCACCTGAATGCTCCTAATGTTGCGGTAAATATTAATCATTATAGCAATGGCTACAGCTGTTTCGGCAGCCGAAATGGCAATGGAAAACAAGGAGAAGAAATACCCCTCAAGTCCGTCAGGAAACAGCAGGCGATTAAACACCGCAAAGTTTATGTCCGTAGCATTTAAAATCAATTCAATAGAAATCAATATAGCCAAAGTGTTGCGGCGGGTAAAAAAGCCATAGACACCGGCAAAAAGCATAATAGTCGAAACTATTAAGAAATATTCAATTTGTACCATAATTGATGTTTTTATTTTCTTTTTCCATAAGTTTCAAAAGTCAGACTTCCTATTCCCTTGCAGGGGGATTACCGCTTGCGCGCTATAAGCAGACCGCCGACCATACATGCCAGCAGCAACACACTGACAGCCTCAAATGGCAACAGATAACCGTATTTATCCGAACTTATCATATGATGACCTATCGTCTTCATACCTATTTCGACAGCTTCCACATCGGCTGCGGCAATGAACTTATGCTTCAAAATAACGAACAATACAATAACAGCACCGACTAAAGATGTTCCAAGCCCGGCAAAGAACCTGCTGCGAACCATCTTGCTTGCCTTGTCGCCTTCACCGCTGGTCAGCAATATGGCAAAGACATAAAGCACCACTATGCCACCCGCATAAACCATAATCTGCACCGAGCCAAGGAAGGAATATCCCATCAGAAAATAAAATCCTGCTGTAGCAAACAGTACAAACAACAAATAAGTGGCCGAACGCACAATGCGGGTTGTCGTTACCGTGAGTATGGAGAACACGGTAATGAAAGCCGCCAAGAAGTAGAAAACTACTGTTTCAAGTGTTAATTCCATATTGTAAATATACAAAATACAAGTAAATTATTTAGCCGCCTCGGCCGGTTGTTGGGGAGCGGCAGGTTTCTTTTTCTCTTCAACATGACTGCCCGGATGATTCAGCGTAAAAATAAGTTTCGAACGGTCAAACACTGCGTGCTCAAAGTCCTGATCGAAAGTAATGGCATCATGAGGACATGCATTCACACACAACTGACAGAACATGCATGAACCGAGATTGTACTCATACTTGGCCAAAATCTTCTTTTTCTTACCGTCTTCCGTTGTGATGGTCTCACTGATGACCTTTATGGTATCATTAGGACAAGCCATCTGACAAATGCCACATGCCACACAGCGATGCTCGTTATTTGCATTGTGGGGCATGACAAGCGTGCCACGAAAACGGTCGAACATTTTCAGCTCTTTCCTGTTTTCCGGGTATTGTTCAGTTATTTTTGGAGTGAAGAATTCCCTCATAGTTGTCTTCAGACCAACGCACAAGCTGCGGGTGGCATTAAAAAGTCCATCCAGATATGTATTCTTTTCTTTTTCCATAAACTTCTGTTTATTTATGCTTCATACTTAAAAATGCAAACCGAAAGCCACCAGCAATGCCATCAATAGCAGATTGGCCATAGACAGCGGTAACAGGTATTTCCACTCCAACTTCAGTATATGGTCTATACGCAAGCGGGGGAATGTCCAACGCATCCACATCATAAGAAATACCACAAAGAACGCCTTCACAAAGAACCATACAAAGCCAGGAATATAATCCATCACCATATTGAAGCCGTCAAGTCCGGGTATGTGCAAAGGCATCCAACCTCCCAGAAACACAGTAGCGGCAATAGCAGAAACGATGAACAGATTCAAATATTCGGCAAGATAGAAGAAACCGAAATGCATGCCGCTGTATTCGGTGTGATAACCGGCCGTCAGCTCACTCTCTGCCTCAGGCAAGTCAAATGGACCACGGTTACACTCGGCATTGCCTGCAATCAGATAGATAATGAAAGCGATGACTGCCGCTATATGACCTTTAAAGATGAGCCATCCGTCTGCCTGACTTGCCACTATCTCTGAAATCTGCATGGTGCCGGTAAGAATGACCATGGTCAGTATGCTCATGCCTACGGACAATTCGTAACTGACTATCTGTGCGCCACTACGCATGGCACCGATAAGCGAAAACTTATTGTTCGAACTCCATCCGGCCAGCAAAATGCCTACAACACCTATGCTGCTGGCGGCAAGCAGGAAAAACACGCCTACATTGAAGTCCAACACTTCCAGCCCTTTATTCATGGGCAGACATGCAAAGGTAAGGAACGATGCCAGAAGCACCATATAAGGGGCGAGATTATAAAGAATCTTATCTACATCCTTTGGAGTGAAGATTTCTTTGGTAAGCATTTTCAAGACATCGGCAAAAACCTGCAGGATACCCCACTTACCTACCCTGTTCGGACCCAGACGGCACTGGAAGAAACCGCAGACCTTGCGCTCCATATAAATCAGCGCAATAGCCAAAAGTGCATACATCAACACGATGCATACGCCTATCACGACACATTCAATGAAGACGGCCAACCCTTCAGGCATAACCGAGGTCAACATCTGATGTATCCAGCTTGTTACAATACTAAAATCTAACATTGTTTATATATTAATTATATTAATATGATTAATATGTGCTTAATTATCTGTCTATATCAGGTACGACGTAATCCAGCGTACCGCCAATGGCTATGAGGTCTGCTATCTTGGCGCCGCGACAAAGTTCATCAATGGTTCCCACCAAAGGCAATCCGGTGACTCTGTAGTGCAAGCGGTAAGGCATCTTATCGCCTTTGCTTTCCAGGTAAACGCCGAATTCTCCACGACTGCCCTCCACTGCCGCATAATATGAACCTTCCGGCACACGGATAATGGGTTTCATCTTTTCCTGATAAGATCCTTCGGGAATATTGTCTATCAGCTGCTCTATAATCTTCAGACTTTCCAAAATCTCATCCATACGTACCATCAGACGGGCAAAGCAGTCACCTTCGGTATAGACTATTTCTTTGAAGTCAACCTTATCGTACATTCCGTAAGGCATGCGCTTGCGCACGTCACACGCCCATCCGCTGGCACGTCCCGTACCGCCTGTAGCGCCATACGATATGGCATCCTCACGGCTCAGCACGCCCACACCTTTCAGACGGTTCTGTGCAATGACATTATTGATGAACACATCAAAATACTCATGGATATTTTTCCGCATATAAGGAATGAACTCCTTCACTCTGCGCACGAAGTTCGGATGGATGTCAGCCTGCACGCCGCCTATCGTATTGTAGTTCAGAATCAGGCGTCCGCCACAGGTTTCCTCAAAGATATCCAATATCTTCTCACGGTCACGGAAGCCGTAGAGAAAAGCGGTCGTGGCTCCCAAGTCCTGGCAAAGACAGGAAAAGAACAGGATATGCGAGTCTATGCGTTGCAGCTCGTCCATAATGGTACGGATACACTTCACGCGGTCGCTCACCTCCACTCCCATAGCCTTCTCTATGCACAAGCACAGGGCATGACGGTTCTGCATGGCACCCAGATAGTCCAGACGGTCGGTCAGAGCCAAAGTCTGGGGATACGTGAGTCTCTCATTCATCTTCTCTATGCCACGGTGTATATAACCACAGTTTATATCTATCTTTTTTATGGACTCGCCTTCCAATGACACACGGAAACGGAGCACGCCATGCGTCGCAGGATGTTGCGGGCCGATGTTCACCACATACTCATCTTTGGCAAAGAGCACGTTCTCCTTTTCGGTCTCCCCGTTCTGAGTCTCGTCTACTTCCATGGTGGTGTCCACGGTGTCTTCGTTGGTCATACGCAAAGGATTGTCTTTGGCGGGATCGTTGTCCTTACGCAACGGATAGCCCACCCAGTCGTTACGCAGGAAAAGGCGCCGCATGTCAGGATGCCCCGTAAACACTATGCCAAAGAAATCATATACTTCACGTTCGGGGAAATTGGCTCCTTTCCAGATGTCACACACGGAAGGCAGTTCAGGATGTTCGCGGTCTGTGGTTGAGGTCTTTATTACCATGCGCTCACCTGTGACCGAAGATTCCAGATGATACACCACTCCGAGTCCACGCACCACATCTTCTGCATCTTTCTCGTCAGGAAGTCCCCAATCCATACCGGTAAGACTTTCCAGAAAATCCATTTGCTTTTCCTTGCGCAGACGCGACATCTCGCCATGCAAGTCTTGCGGCTTAATGTAGATTATATTTTCCATATTACACTATTATTCTTCTTTCGTCTTTTTTCTGTTCACACCACCGAAGAATTTCTCTATCTTCACTTTGCGCTGCAGTTGCATCATGCCGTACAGGAAAGCTTCCGGGCGCGGAGGACAACCGGGCACATACACATCAACGGGAATAATGTTGTCCACACCATTCACCACGTGATAGGACTTTCTGAAAGGTCCTCCACTCACAGCACATCCGCCTACGGCAACCACATATTTCGGGTCGGCCATCTGGTCGTACAAACGCTTCAGCACCGGAGCCATTTTGTTGGTAATGGTTCCGCTCACCAGAATAACATCAGCCTGACGCGGACTGTTACGCGTCACCTCAAAACCGAAACGGGCTATGTCATAGCGCGCCGCACATACGGCCATAAACTCAATGCCACAGCAACTTGTGGCAAAAGTAAGCGGCCAGAGGGAATTGCTGCGTCCCCAATCAATGAGGTCGTCCAGCGAGGCCACAACTACATTGGAGCCGCCTTCGTTCAACTCCCGAACCAATTTCTCAAACGTCTCGTTATCTACAAACTCCTCATAAGGAATAGACTTGATTTTCGGTTTCTTCATTATTTCCATTCCAGAGCTCCTTTCCTCCAGGCATATGCAAGACCCAGAATTAATATAAACAAGAAAAACAGCACGCTGCAGATTCCGGCAACGCCCATCTCACCTGTGACAACCGCCCACGGAAACAGGAATACTGTCTCCACCTCAAACATCAAGAACAGGATGGCAAACAGATAATAGCCCACACGGAACTGCATCCATGACTTTCCACGGGTCGGAATACCGCATTCATAGGGTTCCAACTTCTGAGGATTGTACGAGCGTGGTGCTATCAGCCGAGCGATAGTAATGACCAGAGGTACAAAGATAAGCGCCGTCAGCACAACGGTTACTAACAAAGTAAAGTTCATAAATCTAACATTTAGACATATAAAATATATAAATTATAAAAATCCGGTTAAGGGTTTCTTCCACAGAAAGCCCGTTTTATGCGCGCCATGCACACCTGTCCGCATGAAGGAGTGCAATGTTCTTTAATTCAGGCGACAAAGGTACAATAAAAATCGCCTTCTTTGCTATCTGCACTTAGCAAAAAAAATCCGTTTAGTACTTTTTTACTATTACAAAGTTTTTGCTTTTCTTAGAGCCTATTTAATTTTTGCAGCATTGTTTTGGGATGTTTCCGGAAATATTTTCCTGTTGTCACGAGGAGCATGGCAGACATGTGACGGATGGTATGGAAAAAGAAACCGGAAAAGACATCGGAACAAACTGAATGAAAATAAAAAAGGAAATATCAGACAGGCTCTTAGGAAAGGGAGAATCATACTGACTTCAAATAAGCCTCACACATTTTACGTAAACGCGCGTATATGCCGTTTTCATCCATACCATACTCCTCATAAAGTTTGGACACACATCCGTGTTCCACGAACTTGTCGGGAATGCCTATGCTATGCAATATGGGAAAATATCCATTATCGGACATGAATTCAAGCAGCGCACTGCCCATGCCGCCTGCAAGCACGCCGTCTTCCACGGTAAGCAGGTAAGCATAATTCCGTCCCACCTCATGCAGCAGGTCTTCATCCAAAGGCTTGAGAAAACGCAGGTCATAATGGGCCACAGACACCCTCATATCCGTTTCCACGCGGCTTATGGCACGCGCGGCCACATTGCCTATCGGGCCTATGGTCACCACGGCCACCCCCTGTCCTTCCTTCAATTTCCGTCCCTTGCCCACAGGAATCTCTTCCAGCGGACATCGCCAGTCAGTCAGCACTCCCCTGCCCCGGGGATAGCGTATGACAAACGCCCCTTTCCCGGGCAACTGCGCCGTAAACATCAGTCTCCGCAACTCATGTTCGTCCATGGGAGAGGATATGGTCAGATTGGGAACCGGACGGAAACAGGCCATATCAAACACGCCGTGGTGGGTAGGCCCGTCCTCACCCACCAGTCCGGCACGGTCAAGGCAGAACACCACCGGCAGATTGAGCAGAGCCACGTCGTGTATCACATTGTCATAGGCTCTCTGCATGAAGCTGGAATAGATGTTGCAGAAAGGCTGCAGCCCTTCCTTGGCCATTCCGCCCGAAAAGGTCACGGCATGTCCCTCGGCTATGCCCACATCGAACGCCCTGTCCGGAAAGGCTTCCATCAGCTTGTTCATGGAACACCCCGTGGGCATGGCCGGAGTCACGCCTACTATGTTCGGATTCTGCCTGGCCAGCTCCACAAGTGTCTCGCCAAACACGTCCTGGAAGAGCGGGGGGAGGTTTGAGGTATCGCTTATGATACGCTCTCCGGTCTTGGGATCAAAGCGGCCGGGAGCATGCCATATCCCCGGATTTTGTTCGGCCGGCAAATATCCCTTGCCTTTTACAGTATGAAGATGGAGGATTTTGGGACCTTTCAAATCTTTTATGTCTCGCAGCACACGTGCCAGATTCTTCACGTCGTGTCCGTCTATAGGACCGAAATAGCGGATGTTCATACCCTCGAAAATATTCTGCTGACGTGCCGCTATGGACTTGAGGCTGTTGGCAAAGCGAATCAGCGCTTTCCGGCGTTCCTCATTCAGCACGCCCACCTTGAACAACGCTTTCGACAGTTTGAAACGCAACTGGTTGTAACGGTTGGATGTGGTGAGATTGAACAGATACTGCTTCATGCCGCCCACACTACGGTCTATGGACATGTCGTTGTCATTGAGCACTATCAGGAGGTTGTTCGGCGTAGACGAAGCGTTGTTCAGCCCTTCGAAAGCCAAGCCTCCGCTCATGCTTCCGTCGCCTATAACGGCCACCACATGTCGGTCCGTCTCTCCTTTTCGGGCCGCCGCCACCGCCATGCCGAGAGCCGCCGAAATGGAATTGGACGCATGTCCGCAGGCAAAAGTGTCGTATTCGCTCTCCAAAGGCGAAGGAAACGGGCGTATTCCCCGGAATTTCCGGTTGGTACAGAACGTGTTCCTGCGTCCTGTCAGTATCTTGTGACCATAGGCCTGATGTCCCACATCCCACACTATCCGGTCGTAGGGAGTATTGAATACATAATGTAACGCCACCGTAAGTTCCACCGTACCCAGGCTGGCCGCAAAATGCCCCGGATTGCACGAGACTTCTTCTATTATGTCTTGCCTTAGTTCCCTGCACACTTCGGGAAGCTGGCTGACATCCAGACGACGCAAATCTTCAGGATAATCTATGCTGTTCAGCAACTTATATATGGTATGTTCCGTATTCATTACCGCACTGAGAGTTATGGAATGCAAAAGTAACAAAAGAAAACGGAAATAAAAAGAAATTCACGAAAAGCGGTGGAAAGGCCTCTCTTCGCGCACTCCGCGTGAAGCGGCCTCTCCTACACTCCGTCCTCCGGAAGAATGACACGGACGCACATGCCCCACCCTTCTGTTTCATCCCGACAAAAGCAGAATGAGGACGCAAGCAGGCGCGACAAATCTTCTTTCTCCGGCAATCTCCGCCCTAAAAAGCTCTCAGCCTATGTAATGGTTCAGGGTAAAACAGACAAAATCCCTTTCCTGGCTTTGGTCTGTCATGAACTGCAGCTTGTCTTCACGTGCCAACCAGCCTATGGCGGCATTCAGGTCACGGTCCGACAGTCCGGATGCCTCTTTCAACTCAGTGTATCCCCACCTCTGTCCGTTGTCAAGCAATTGTGCCACTATATCGGCACAAGCATGAATGGTGTCTCTATCCATAATTATCCAATATAGTAATTCAATTCAATATATAGAAGCTGTTTCCTTCCCACTTTGGTCTCGTCAAACTGGATTTTTCCTTCGCGCGCCAGCCAGCCTATGGCGGCATTCAGGTCACGGTCGGACAATCCCGCCTCTTTCTTCAGTTCCTGATATTCCCATCTTTTGTTGCTTCCATACAGAAGCCTCCATATCACTCCTGCATTTTCTCCTATGGTCTGAATATTCATGTCAGTTTCTCCTTTCTTTGAAATTAGTATTTTAGATTTTGCAACAAAAATACGAAATATATATCAAATATAATAGGAAAAACACATTTTTATTATCAAAATATCCGCAAGACAGAGTTAACCAACAAGCTTTCAATTTCTTCTACTCTTTCTCAAAACTTTCCAAGAAACGGATTTCAACGAGCGAAAGTTCGTATTTGTGTCCGTTCCTTGAACTTATCGCACTCTTGATTTGCCTCCTGCTTGGCAAGTTCGGCAAATAAAAAAAGAGCGGATTAATTCGTTTTTATTAGAGTTTAAAATAGAATAAGGAACAGGACTTATGATTCTCATCCCAAAATCATTGGTTGTCTATCCAACTATCCTTGGATATTTTGCCTTTTATCCAACGTTTCATTTCAATAGAGGCAATTGGTGCAACATCTCCCTAATTCGGATGGCAGTGCGTGGCATAGGTTCGGCGATGGTCAGTCCAACGATTTCTTTTTCCCGTGCTATGTCGTTTATCACACGTACGACTTCCGCTATTCTCATTCCATTGGGAACTACGCCGACGGCTGCGATGATTTCCGCCGGGTCGAGCACATCCATATCGAAGTGTATGACAACTTTTGACGCTCCGCATGCTTTTAACCAACCTGTCAAGGCATCGCTATTCTCCTTAACCTCTTCTGGCGTAAGGTGTTTAATGCCGTATTGCTTCTGTCTTGCCTTGATTTCATCACGCTCCCAATCCCGTAAGCCTACAAAAAGAATCTTTGACGGGTCTATCTTTGCAGGTAACTCTGAAATTATTTGTTGGTCGCCCATTCCCATACAGGCAGTTACAGCCATGGCGTGATAACCCGGATAGACATCACCTGGCAATGTAATGTCCGGATGAGCATCAATCCATATCATGGCCACGTCTCCTTTGTGTTTTCCGAAAAGATAGGTGAACGGCACAACGCTTGCCGAGCATTCACCTCCGAGCGTAACTATCTTATCGGGATTTTGTATGTCCAGTATGTCCAAAGCTGCTTTGCTCTGGGCAATAATGGCCGCCTTGTCTAACACTCCGTCTGTGACTTCCCTTTTCACAATATCTGTCGCTACCGGCACCGTGTATGTCTCCTGCCCATTGTCGGGAGCAAGGAAATTCAGTAACTGGGCTCCAAGATAATATCCTCTTGAAGCCTGTTCGGGGTCTTTCACTTCCGTTATCCATTGTGTTATGCTTCCGCCCTGCCACTGTGGATAAACGAGTCTGATTGTCTTTGTCTGATTTACCATATTATAATATTTTTCACCGTTTGTATCTTATTACGCATGGACAGTCATGTCAATGGCCAATGCCATACCTGATACAAATAAATTTTCCATAATCGGATAGTTGCAGATATTTCTGTATGCAAAGGTAGCAAATCATTTATATTCATGCAATTGCTTCGATTTTTTCATATGCTGATATTTTGGCATGTAAAGGCTGTTTCTCGTCACGTCAGATGTGGATTTGCGCGACGATGATGTCTCCAGCTCTCATGGCAGAGCTTGCAATTAGTCCTGAAGCTCGTCCATCGTGGTGTCTGGCCTTGCAGACAGCTACGTTCTCCTCATGGATGGGCGAGTTGCCGTTTACCTTGACGGTCTTTCCGGAATTCTTGTCAACCCTCGGGTGTTCCTTGACCTACATGGCACGGCCCATCTTTTTCTTTGACCATTCGGGCGAGAAGGGCAAGGATAAGTTGCAAAGAAACGTTCTATTAGCAAATGGCAGTCCTTATCAGAAAGGAAAGACTTGTAATGCATTAAGAACTGTTTTAGCATTACCCATGCTATCAAATTATTTGGAAAAGCAGCTTGAAATCCGGCTAATTGCTGATTATTAAAGCCTGTTTCTCGGATATCTCACCGAAACTATCCGAGAAATCCGCCCTTTGGCCACACGGCGGAATGCTACAAATAATCTAAAACAATATCTTACAAAATCCAGAAAACGGACTTTTGTCTTTTACTTTCATTAACGCTGAGAATAGTCTATTTCCGGCAGACAAGAGGAATGACGGAAAAGAACGCAGGATTTTTCCGCCCATTATCCAGATATTGAACCAGATAAGTCGGATTTTAACACTTTACGGCCATCCATTCTCTGCTGAAAAGACCGTTTTTTGCCCTTTCACAGCAGTTTGTCTCACCGGAAACCCGTCCGCACCAGACAGACAACAGGTCATCCGCTTGCTGACATCAGGTCGGAAGCAAGCTGTGATTGGGTCCGCAGCAAGGCGGCATAAGGTACGGCATAAGGAAATAAAGCACAAAACAGGCCTCACCTATTAACATCCATACACACTTTATCCGTAAACGGCTATTCATATTCACACAAATAAATACATAGAGATATATCTGCCCTTTGCAGACAAGAGAATCGTAAAAAACAGGTGCAAGCAAAAACGCGCGAAAAGCGTCATTATGACAAGCTGAAAAGACTGGAGACAGCAATATGACAACAGGCCGTGTAAGGAAAAATATTGAAACGTTAAAGTATTCCGGTCAGGACTCTTTTGTGTCCAAAAGAAGGAAGTGCATACACAAAATCAGGCATCCGGAAGCAAAAAGCACATGCATCTCATTGTCTTTTCCAGAATAAAACCGTTTCTTTGCGACAAATAAGAGACTATCCGGTTTGCACCCGACACCTCTTTTATAAAAAAGATTCTAAGAGCATTCGGACCGCCACCCGTATAGTCTGCATTTTTTTCAAAACTTAACGACACATAAATCTATGGACTTAATGGGAAAGATTCTCCATCTGGCCGCTTCCGGCTGCAGGTATGCGGCTTTTGCAATGGCAACATCTGGCCTGGCCTTATTCTGCGGATGTACACAGTATGATGTGGCAAAACCCTTGGAGCTGTTCACCGGAAACGGTCAAGAGACCAGTACCGGCAACGAACTGACCGTCAGTGCCGGAAGCACATGGTTTGCCGAAGGCGACTATAAGAATTTCCTCCTCACAGGACAAGCGATTACCGACCATGGGAGTGAGGCCACACTGGGGTTCCACACCGACGGAGAGTCCGGATACGAGGTGATTTTCCGCAACGGCGACATAGACGGAACCCGCAAGACAGGAAGTCTGGCTGCCGTGCGCAATCTGTACCGTCCGCTGGCCGAAGACGGCAAATGGTTCGACTTCGCCATAGCCGTACGCGGGAAAAACATCAGCATAGAGATAAACGGCACCGAAGTGGTGTGCTACACAGAACCTGAACATCCCTACCGGACAGCACAATATGCCAAGCGGCTGTTGGGACACGGGAAAATAGCCTTCACCGGCACGGAAGGAAGCGTAAGGTTCCGTAACCTGCAGATGACCAGACTGAAGGACAACGCGCGGAATGAGAACAACACCCTGCCCGCCATAGACGAACAGCAGGACGGGGTGATAAGGCTCCAGCAACGCAACTTCCCCGTGATAGACTATCACGTGCACCTGAAAGGAGGGCTGACCAAGGAAATGGCCCACGCCATGTCCATGAACTACGGGATAAACTACGGCGTGGCCCCCAATGCCGGGGAAGGAGGCGTGGGACGCATGCTGGCCGACGACGGGGAAGTGTATGCCTACTTCAATGAAGTGAAGGACATGCCGTTCCTGCGCGGCGTACAAGGCGAGGGACGCAAATGGACTTCCACGTTCTCCCAGAAAGCCTTAGGCGTGTTCGACTATCTGTTTACCGACGCCATGACCATAGTAGACCATAAGGGAAGACTGTCGCGCATCTACCGCCCCGAGGAAGTGCATTACGACGACATAACCGAAGAACAATACATGGAACATCTGGTGGACCAGACAGTGAAAATTCTGACCAACGAACCGGCGGACATATACGCCAATCCCACCTTCCTGTCCAAGGAGCTGAACGCCGACTACGCCGCCTGGTGGACAGACGAACGTATAGGCCGCGTGCTGGACGTACTGTCCGAACACCACATTGCGCTGGAAATCAACGCACGTTACAAGATTCCGAGCTTTGACATCATACGTAAGGCCAAAGAACGCGGAATCAAGTTCACCTTCGGCACCAACAATACAGACGCAGACTTCGGCCGACTGGAATATTGTCTGGAAGCCGTAGAAGAATGCGGACTGACGGCAGATGACATCTGGTTTCCCTCAATGAGCATCAGACATACCCGCCCGGTGGTCATTTACAACAAATGGTAAATGCCAGGAGACAAACAAGCCCGGACAGACGCAAAAACTGCGGCAAGTGAAGGTTGCTTTTCTGAAACATACTGGCTAACTTTGCGCCTCGAAATAAAAAGACATATACCTACATGAAATTCCGTACTCCAGTGGAACCTCCCGCCTCCATGCCGTCTGTAGATTACCGGCAACGGATGATGCTGTTCGGCTCGTGCTTTGCCGCCTCCATAGGCAACCGGCTGACGGAAGCGAAGTTCCCATGCGACGTCAACCCATACGGCATACTCTACAATCCGCTTTCCATAGCTGCGGCCATAGAGGAAATCATGACATGCAAAATCTATACCGGTGACGACCTTTATGCGCACAACGGATGCTGGCACAGCCCTATGCACCACGGAGACTTCTCCCTGCCCGACAGGGAAGAGACCTTGCGGGGCATCAACACGCGCATCGCCAAAGCCCACCGGAACTTGCCGCAGACCGGCCGCCTGCTGATGACATGGGGAACGGCCTACATCTATGAAGACCGGCTTACTGGGCATGTGGTGGGCAACTGCCACAAACTGCCTGAAAACCGGTTCCGGCGCCGCAGGCTGGAACCGGACGAAATAGTAGAACGGAGCAAGGACACCATAAGCAGGCTGCTTGACCTGAATGCGGAAATGAAAGTGACCGTCACGGTAAGTCCCATAAGGCACGTGCGCGACGGCATGCATGCCAACCAGCTGAGCAAGTCGGCCCTGCTGCTGGCCGCCGACCGGCTGCAGACCTTGTATCCTGACTCCATAAGCTACTTCCCCGCCTACGAGATAGTACTCGACGAGCTGCGCGACTACCGCTTCTATGCGGCTGACATGGTACACCCGTCCGAAGTGGCTACAGGCTATGTGTGGGAGTGTTTCTGTCAGGCTTGCATGGACAAAGAGACAAGGGACACCATGGCCGAAGTGATGGAAGTGAACAGGGCCATGAGCCACCGTCCGTTAAGACCGGAATCGGACCAATACAGGCATTTCCTGGAACAGACACTCTCTAAAATAGAACGACTGAACGAAAAATATCCGTACTTAGACTTTGAAAAAGAAAAAGAACTATGTCGTACACGATTGAATCCATAACACAAATGACCGAAACCGAAAGAGTGGGAAACTCATCGGCCACCATAGACTGGCTGCTTACCGACAGCCGTTCTTTAAACTTTCCCGAAACCACACTGTTCTTTGCCCTGCACACCCGGCGCAACGACGGCGCCCGATACATACCCGAACTGTATGCACGCGGCGTGCGCAACTTTGTGCTGACAGCGGAAGCTTTCGCACGGCTGAAAGACAATTCTGAAGCCCCCACACCGGCATCCGACGCCAACTACCTCATAGCGGAAAGCCCGCTAAAGGCACTACAACGTCTGGCCGGACTTCACCGGGAACAGTTCAGCATACCCGTCATAGGAATAACGGGCAGCAACGGGAAAACCGTGGTCAAGGAATGGCTGCACCAGCTGCTCAGTCCCGACTGGACCATAGCACGCTCACCACGAAGCTATAACTCACAGATAGGGGTACCCTTGTCCGTATGGCAGATGGGTCCCTCCACCCGGCTGGGGATAATCGAAGCGGGCATATCCGAACCAGGAGAGATGAAGGCCCTGCAAAACATCATCAGACCCACCATAGGCATTCTGACGCATATAGGCAGCGCACATCAGGAAAACTTCGCGTCGCTGCAAGACAAGTGCATGGAGAAGCTCACCCTGTTCAAGGAAAGCGATGTGGTAATCTATAACGGCGATGACGAATTTGTGGCCAACTGTGTGTCCGACGCCATGCTGCCGGCCAGGGAAATAGCCTGGAGCATGAAAGACCCCGAACGTCCTTTATATATAAGCAAAGTGGAAAAGCAAGGAGACAGCACACTCATCTCTTACAGGTATCTGGAAATGGAAAACTGCTTCAAGCTGCCCTTCACAGACGACGCGTCCATAGAAAACGCACTCAACGCCCTGGCCGCCTGCCTATACCTTATGCTTCCTCCGCAGAAAATAAGCCAACGTATGGAGAGACTGGAGCCGGTGGCCATGAGACTGGAAGTGATGGAAGGCAAGAACAACTGCCTCCTCATAAACGACAGTTACAACAGCGACCTGACCTCACTGGACATCGCACTGGACTGTCTGTACCGCCGTTCGCAAACCAACCCGGGCATGAAACGCACACTTATCCTGTCGGACATACTGGAAAGCGGACAACAAGCCCCGGCACTCTACAGACAAGTGTCCAGACTCATGGATAGCAGACATGTGGAAAGGCTCATCGGAGTGGGGACGGAAATCAGTGCCAATGCCGACCAGTTTGACACAGAATGCACCTGCTTCCCCGACACCGCATCCCTGCTAAAAGCCATAGAAGAACACCGCCTACAGCTGAAAGATGAAATCATTCTGATAAAAGGAGCGCGGGTCTTCGGCTTTGACAACCTGACAGAGATATTGGAAAAGAAAGTCCATGAAACCATTCTGGAAGTCAATCTGGAAGCCATAGTGCAGAACCTGAACCACTACCGGGCCATGCTGAAACCCGGGGTAAAGATGGTTTGCATGATAAAAGCATCGGCCTATGGCGCCGGCTCATATGAAATAGCCAAAACCCTGCAGGAACACGGAACAGACTATCTGGCCGTAGCCGTAGCCGATGAAGGCGTGGAACTGCGCAAAGCCGGAATAACGGCCAACCTTCTCATTATGAATCCCGAACCTACAGCATTCCGCACCATGTTCCAATATAAGCTGGAACCAGAAGTCTACAGTTTCGGATTGTTGGACACCTTGCTGAAGGAAGCCGAACGGCAAGGCATCACCCATTATCCCATACATATAAAAATAGATACCGGAATGCACCGCTTAGGTTTTATGCCCGAAGAGATGCACGACCTCATAGACCTGCTGCGACAACAAGACGCACTCATCGTACGTTCCGTCTTCTCCCATCTGGCCGGAAGCGACTCAACGCAGTTCGACGAGTTCACCAGACTACAGATAGAACGGTTCCGCAAAGCTTCGGATGAGTTGCAGGCCGCTTTTCCACACAAAATCATCAGACACATATGCAACTCGGCCGGTATAGAGCGGTTTCCTGAAGCCCAATTCGACATGGTAAGACTGGGACTCGGACTATACGGCATAGACCCCACAGATAACCATATAATGCACAACGTAAGTACGCTGAAAACCACCATACTGCAGATAAAGGAAGTGCCTGCGGGAGATACAGTGGGATACAGCCGGAGGGGCCTGGTAGCACGTTCCTCACGCATAGCCGCATTGCCTATAGGATACGCAGACGGACTGAACCGCAGGCTGGGAAACGGCAATGCCTACTGTCTGGTGAACGGCCAACGCGCTCCTTACGTAGGCAATATCTGCATGGATGTGTGCATGATTAACGTAACAGATATAGAATGCCGGGAAGGAGACACTGTGGAGATATTCGGTGACCAACTGCCTATCACCACGCTGTCGGACACACTGGGAACCATTCCTTATGAAGTGCTGACCAGCGTGTCAAGCCGTGTGAAACGTGTGTATTTCATATAAGGGAATGTCTCTCGGATGTATTCTGAAAATAAAAAAAGCATAAATATCAGAAGACGCTTTTCCGTAATGCAAATATTATCCGTATCTTTATCAAGAAAACGCCATCAAAGGAAGGAGGATTTTATGCACACACTGTTTCCAGAACGCTGGCTATCCCGCATTATACTGACATGCCTGGCCATGCTGGGCGTACAAACGCTCTGCGCGCAACAAGAAGACAGCCTGCACATAAGACGCGACTCTGTGGTTTCCGCCTTACCCACGAACGATACCACAGCAACACTTCCTCTCGGAACCTTACCCGTAGAGAAGCGTACCGTCGGCATGCCTCCCATCAGCAAAGAAATGGAACTGCGGAAAGGACTTTACCTGCCTTATCATACCAACCCGTCGCCCTCGCATTATGGAGATTATTCCATTATCGGCACACTGGCTCCTCTGGGAGACGGCTACCTTTTCGGCGCCGGACAGCAGACCAGCGTACCGGGCATAGGCCGATTCAACGCCGCCGCCTTAGGCTACATGGTACAAGTGGACGACCGCCTGCGGCTACAGTTCGCCATAGATGCGCTGAAAGCCAACACCGCATACTTTACCAGCCAGGCGTTCGGCGCATCGGGCATGTTGCTATACCAGGCGCAGGACAGACTATACTTCCGCGCTTTTGCAGGCAGCAACTTCGGCAACTTCCAGGTGCCGCCTGCCTTTGTGTTGGGAGGTACCGTAGGATTTGCCTTCACCGACCGCTTCGGCATGGAAGTCGGCGCGGAAGGCTTCTACAACCCGGCCACCAGACGGTGGGAGGCAAGCCCCATTGTGATGCCCTACTATAAATTCGACCATTTCAAGATGCAAGTCGATGTGGGAGGTATCCTGTACTGGGTGCTGCGCAATGTGCTGGACAAAGACAGTGGAAGAAGATTCAGCCCCACCATACGGCCTGATGTACCCGGATTCCGACACTGAACACCTGAAGAAGACGGACAAAAACGCCTTTCCTGCTTTTTTTTGCATTTATTGTTAAAATACTGTCGCATGGAATAGAATAAAAGCCTTATATTTGCCCGCAATAAAAACAACACCAAAAAAACAGATATGAACAATCTATTACTACTATTACTGCCCAGCGGTTCTGAATGGGTCATCATCGCATTGATAGTACTCCTTCTTTTCGGAGGAAAGAAAATTCCCGAACTCATGCGCGGACTTGGGAAAGGCGTGAAAAACTTCAAGGAGGGGGTGAACGAAGCCAAAGAAGAAATAAGCAAAGCCAAAGACGAACTGGACGAACCGGTAACTCCGGCAAAGAAATAAGAAAAGAACAAGAGGGGCGGACGAAGACAATAGCCTTGTCCGCCCCATTTTTGCGTTGACTGCTGATGGCTGACAAGGAATTAAGTTTCTGGGAACATTTGGACATTCTGCGCAGGGTACTATTCAGGGTACTCGGCGTGTGGTTTGTATTGGCCTTAATCTACTTTTTGGCCATGCCAGTGCTGTTTGACAAGGTAATACTTGCCCCTTGCCACAACGACTTCATATTCTACGACGCACTGCGCTGGATAGGCGAACGTCTCAATCTGCACGATGACTTCTTCACCGAAGAGTTCAGCGTCAAGCTAGTGAACATCAACCTCGCGGCCCCTTTCTTCATACACATTTCCACCGCATTGTGGATGTCTGTGGTGACAGCCGCCCCTTACCTGTTCTACGAAGTATGGAAGTTCATCAGTCCGGCACTCTACCCCAACGAACGCCATGGCGTGAAAAAAGCATTGTCACTGGGTACGGTAATGTTCTTCATAGGCGTGCTGCTGGGATACTTCATGGTCTATCCTCTCACCTTGCGTTTCCTTTCCACTTACCAGCTTAGCTCGGCCATAGAAAACCAGATTTCGCTCAACTCATATATAGACAACTTCATGATGCTGGTCCTCTGCATGGGACTGGCATTCGAACTCCCGCTGGTGACCTGGCTGCTCTCCGTATTGGGACTGGTACACAAGACCATGCTCCGCCGTTACAGACGGCACGCCGCCGTGGCCATTGTCATCCTGGCAGCCGTCATCACACCTACAGGAGACCCGTTCACCCTGTCGGTTGTAGCCATCCCGCTTTACCTGCTCTACGAGATGAGCATCCTGATGATAAAAGACAAGAAGAAAAACGACGAGGACGAGGAAGACAATGACACTTCCGACGAGACTCCAACCGAGCCAGAATCCCCCGCCCCCAATGCCGGTGAAGAAGGACAATCCGCCGCAGAAGAGAGTGAAAAGGTGGAGGAGATAGAACCGTCACCGGAGTCCACACCGGAACCGGCCGCACCCTCCAGAAAAACACAGGCAAAGAAAAGGAACAAGCATAAGAAAGTCCGCAGGAAATAGGTAACTTTGCGGGCATGAACCAAGAAACAGACGAATACTATTCCCTACTGTCAGACTTGTGTCCGCCCGACAGCAAGACGGACAGGAAAACCGCATACCGCCGGTTGCGCGAACTGACAGACACCTTGTGCCGCACCCTACTGACCGATGACGGGTTGCAAATGACCGACCTCGCCGCACGCATCAACTTCGCCTCGGCCAGGCTGAACCTGAACATAAGAGAACAGAACCGGCTGCATACGGCAAGGCTGACGGCCAACGCCGTGCTCAGCAAAGAGACCGAAGCCACAGACGAGATGCTGCTACGCGACATCAAGACGGTGGCTTTCTTCATCAGGCGGCTGACCGGACAAAACATTCCCGGACACTTACGACAGAAGCTGCCCAAAGCCGACGCCACCTACATAGTGCGCCCGCCGTCCGCAGGCAGAACAAAACGGATGAGAGTGTCCTTCGAACGGAAAGACGGACAGTTTCTCTACGTATGGCCCACCTCAGGAGTGAGCGACACCGCTCTACGAGTACGCTATAACGTGCCCCAAATCAATGAGGAGTTCAACGCGACATGCGACATACTATGGCCGCACGCACAACTCAACCTACTGGATGTGGACATTGACAAGGAAGGGACGCTGACCCCTGCCTTCATCGTACTCGAACCGGACTACCTGACCGACATCAGCACCCTGGCCGAATGCTTCAAGGAATACGGACACCACCCCGGAAACTACGTGCTGGGGCAACTACAACCCATACAGCGAACCATGCCCCTGATGCTGGGAAACATAGCCAACCTTTTTCTGGACGAATGGATACACGCCCGTCCGGGAGAAGAACCGGACTACCTGGAATGCATGGGGAAGGCTTTCAGAGAATACGCCCTGCCGCTGGCAGCATGCGACGAACTGGCCGACCGCAAGCTGGAGCAAGAGTTCTTTGCCGACTGCAAAAAACATTTCGACAACATAAGGCTCACCGTGCTAAAGACTTTCACCACACCGGGATACGGACTGGACCGCACCGACGCCGTACTGGAACCCACCTACCTGTGCGAGGCTTTGGGACTGCAGGGACGGCTGGACTACATGCAGCGCGACCGTTCGGCATTCATTGAGATGAAGTCGGGAAAGGCCGACGAATATACGCTCAGAGGAAAGATAGAACCTAGGGAAAACAACCGGGTACAGATGTTACTCTACCAAGCCATGCTACAATATGTATTGGGCACAGACCACAGGCAGGTAAAAGCCTACCTGCTCTACACAAGGTATCCGCTACTCTATCCGGCAAGACCGTCGTGGGCCATGGTAAAAAGAGTCACCGACGTGCGCAACCGCATCGTGGCCAACGAACACAACCTGCAACGCCACAACGACCCGGCATACACCGAACAGTGGCTGAGGAAAACACTGGATCCCGAAGAACTGAACCAAAGGCAACTGGACAACAAACTGTGGCGGGAATATCTCAGACCCGGCATAGCACAGACAGCCGGACAGTTCGCCAGACTGACCGCACTGGAGAGGACATACTTCTGCGCCGTCTATAACTTCATCACCAAGGAGATATACACCGCCAAGTCTGGCGACTGCGACTATAACGGCAACCGGGGAGCCGCATCGCTCTGGCTGGCCACACCGGACGAAAAGCGGGAAGCCGGAGAAATCATACACCACCTCACCATAACCGCCAACCATGCCGCCGAAGAGCACAAGCCGTGGCTGCAGTTGGAACGCACCGGAGACATACCGGATACCGACAGCGGCACACCAGACCTGCAACCCAACTTCAGACCCGGCGATGCCGTGATATTGTACGAACGGAACGCCGAGACCGACAACGTGACCAACCGGCAACTGTTCAAAGGCAATATAGAAGACATCAGTGGAAAGAGCATACGCATACGGCTCCGCATGACCCAGCAGAACGCCAGCGTACTGCCGCCGGACAGCCTGTACGCCGTAGAGCACGACTTCATGGACACCACCACACGCAACATGTACCGGGGACTGGCCGCCTTCCTACACACCACACAGGAACGGCGCGATCTGCTTCTGGCACAACGCCCGCCACGGTTCGACCTGATAGCGGACCGGGATACGGCACAGCCCAAGGACGACTTCGAGCGTATAGCTCTCAAGGCCAAAGCCGCACAGGACTACTTCCTGCTGGTAGGACCACCCGGCACAGGCAAGACCTCAAGGGCGTTGCGCCGCATGGTGGAGACTTTCCTGACAGAAGGAAGACAGCTCCTGATTATGTCCTACACCAACCGCGCAGTGGACGAGATATGCAAGATGCTGTCCGCCATCACCCCTGCCACCGACTTCATACGCATAGGAAACGAGCTGAATTGCGACCCCGCCTATCGCCGACACCTGCTGGAAAACGTTGTGGACGGATGCCGAAACCGACGGCAGATACAGCAGCGGGTGGAACAGTGCCCCATCTTCACCGGTACTGTGGCCACCCTCTCGGCCAGACCGGAACTTTTCAGACTCAAGAACTTTGACACCGCACTGGTTGACGAGGCCACACAGATACTTGAACCCCAGCTGCTGCAGCTACTGTGCGCCACACGCAAGGACGGAACCGAAGCCTTGCGCAACTTCATACTCATAGGTGATCACAAGCAGCTGCCGGCCGTAGTGATGCAACCCGCAACACAATCGGAAGTGCGCGCCGGAACGCTGCGCGACATCGGACTATACAACCTGAAGGACTCACTGTTTGAACGACTGTACCGCACGGCCGCCCGACGGGGCGACACAAAGGCATGGGACATGCTGCGTACGCAGGGAAGGATGCATGAAGAAGTGGCTTGCTTCCCCAACGAGGCCTTCTACGGCGGACAGCTCAGCACTCTGGGACTGCCGCACCAGCATGGACAGCTCAGACTGGCCCCACAGCTCGTGAACAACGAGTTCGCCACACTGCTCACACGACGGATGGCCTTCATCCCCGCACAGCCCGAACCTCTGTCGGCACCCGACAAGACCAACCGATCTGAAGCCCGCATCACCGCCAGACTGGCCGCCGCCATATACACGCAGTACCAAGCAGGAGAAGGGTTCGACCCGGACACCACACTGGGCATCATTACCCCCTACCGCAGCCAGATAGCACTCATCCGACGGGAGATAGAGGCCACACACCTCCTCCCCCTGACACGCATAGCCGTGGACACCGTAGAACGCTACCAAGGCAGCGAGCGCGACGTCATCATCTACTCCTTCTGCGTAAACCGCCTGTACCAACTCAAGCTATTGGCCAACACTTACGAGGAAGACGGCATGACCATAGACCGCAAGCTCAACGTAGCCCTCACCCGGGCACGCAAGCAGATGTTCATCACCGGAGTTCCCCAAATACTAAAGCACAATCCTCTCTACAAGAAACTGATAGAAGCCGCAGCCCACACACAATAAACACACAGCGGAAAGACAAAAAAAGATGCAGGCTGCAAACACGTGTATCACTACAAATGGCATGCTACCTGCATTCGTTACCTTAAAAGAAAAAAATCACTGCGGAAGCTCTCCTCCGCCGAGCGATATCATTAAGCCTATGAAAATCAAGTCAGGCCACCTTTTCCAGACGCCTCATCACCGAGAAGATAAACAAGGCGGCCAGCAGGCAGAGCACCATCAGCGTGCCCCACACCACCCAAAGTGGCAAATCGCCCCACAACCACGAGGCCACGGACGTCAAATAGTTACCTATAGCCGTAGCCACGAACCATCCGCCCATCATCATGCCCTTGTACTTCGGGGGAGCCACCTTTGATACGAAGGATATGCCCATGGGCGAAAGCAACAGCTCAGCGAACGTCAATACCAGATAAGTGGATACCAGCCAATTGGGCGACACGAACGAGGCCGTTCCTCCCTCTATGGCCGCCGTCTGCGCATCGGGAGTGAGCAGGCCAAGCGAGGCCACCAGCATCACCACATAGCCACAAGCGGCCACCAGCATGCCCAAACCTATCTTGCGCGGTGCGGAAGGTTCCTTGCCCTTGCGGGCCAACGAGCCGAACAGAGCCATGGACACCGGAGTGAGCGCCACCACAAAGAAGGGGTTGAACTGCTGGAAGATGGGAGCGTCCACCTCCACCGTGCCTGCGACCGATGCATAGCGCCATATGAGAAACAGCACCGCAGCCAGCACCACCAGGCCGGATACCAACCTGCCCCGTCCCGAACGGCTCTGGAACAACTGGAACGCGCCGTACACTACGAAGATGACGGCCACCAGATTCCACACGGAAAACATCATGCCCTCCAGCCCTTCCGACGAGCGAGCCGTGTATTGGTCGGCAAAGTAAGTCAGTGTAAGGCCGTTCTGGTGGAAAGCCATCCAGAAGAAGATGACCACAGCAAACACCAGGCACAGAGCCACGATGCGCTGGTACGTCTCCTCGCGCCCCAGCTCCTCAGTATGCGTCTGCGCACTGCCTTGGGCAGCCTGCTTCACGCTGCCCTCCACATGACGGAAGGTGCGACGACAGCCGTAGTAAATAAGCATGGATACGATGAGCGACAGACAGGCCACGCCGAAGGCGAAGTGATAGGAGTCATTGTAGCTCACGCCCCACGTAGTCTGCGCGTATTTCATGACGGCCACCGCTGCCGTAGGCGCGAACAGCGCGCCTATATTGATAGCCATGTAGAAAATGCTGAACGCCGAGTCGCGTCGCGAGGCATAGGCGGGGGCATCGTACAGATTGCCCACCATGACCTGCAGGTTGCCCTTAAACAGTCCTGTACCCACACTGATAACCAACAGAGCGGCACCCATGGCCACCAGCCCCAGCGTGCTCGTCCCCATGGGCAGAGCCAACAATACATAACCCACGAACATGCCCACAATGCCTATGGTGACCATGCGTCCGTAGCCGAACTTGTCGGCCAGGATACCGCCGATGAACGGCAGGAAATAAACCAATGCCAGAAACGCCGCGTAGATATTGCCTGCCGTGGCATGCGACAAGCCGAAGTTGTCCATCAAAAACAGTACGAAGATGGACAGCATGGTGTAGTATCCGAAACGCTCGCCCGTATTGGCCAGCGCCAGGGCGTAAAGCCCCTTAGGTTGCCCTTCAAACATAAATGTAAACAGTATTAATGATTAGTGATTCGGTTAATTGCGCACAAATATAGTGAAAAGCCGAAACAAACGGCAATATAACAGGAAAAAAGAAGGAAACGGAAGAAAAATGTCCGCCCGCTTCCGCATTACGGAAGAACTTCGTATATTCGCACACCGGCGGAACGGCATCTGTAACCGATTAAGGTTCACAGACAGAACCTATGTCTGTTCATTGGAAGAACCACACCAGGTTAATGTTATGAACCACTATGGGTCATATCAGATAACCAGTATAGGTTCATGCATACCATCCGGGAAAGACGGCCGTCGGCATCCATTAAACCCCTGTAATATGAAGAAAAGCTCACCACGCGCAAGGCTCACTCTGGAAGCCATACCCAGCAGCCTTCCCGGACAGGAAGGCAAGTTCTACTTCAACGTGCGGCGGCAGAAGACGCTCACCCTGGACGACCTGGCCGCCGAGGCGGCCTCCTTCCTGGGACACCGAAACGCCGCCGAGGTGTCCGCTGCCGGACAGACGCTCATGGAGCTGGCGGCATGGTACCTGTCGTGCGGATTCACTCTGTCCACCCCGCTGGGCAACTTCCGCACCACTGTGCAAGGCACACTGGAGGAGACCGCGCTGGCCTCGGCTCCCGACCGGAGCAGGCTGAGGCTGGGCGTGGCCTACACCATGGGCAAGCCCATGCGCAAGGCACTGGACGAAGCGGAGCTCGGGGTGGAGATAGAGCGGCAGGCTACGGGGCCGCAGCCGTACGGCATGGCCGACCCGCTGGAGAGGGGCACGCACGACGGACTGCCTCCCGGGCAGACGGCCACACCCGGACAGATGTGCCTGATACGTGGAAGGAACATCAAGGTGGGAGGCGGAGGAGAGGGCGTGGGCCTGACCCTGCGCCGTACGGACGGAGACGTGGAGGAGACGATGTTCTTCCCGCCGGAACGGCTGTACCCCAACACCCCCTCGCAAGTAGGGTTCATACTGCCTGCCGGGACACCTCCGGGCAGCACGTGGCAGGTGAGCCTGTGCACCGGTCTGGGCGGGCATGGCAACAAGCTGCTGAAGGGCACGCGCACCGTGGTCATGGACGCTCCGCTCAAGGTGCGCGGCGGGGAAGAGGGGTGACAGCGGTGCCCACAGGGCATCCCGTTCAGCAGAGGTCGCACACGGTGGCTCCCGTCACACGCGTCAGGTCTGCGGGAGATAAGCGGAGTTGCAGCCCGCGCTGTCCGGCGCTGACGTATATGGCGGGATACCGCATGCAGGTAGAGTGCAGGTAGGTAGGCAGGGGCTTCTTCATGCCCAAAGGCGAGCATCCGCCGCGTATGTATCCGGTGAGAGGCAGCAGCTCCCTGACGTGTATCAACTCGCACTTCTTGTTACCGCTGGCCTTGGCGGCCTTCTTCAGGTCAACCTCGCGTCCGCCGGGCACCACACAGACGAAGTGCCCCGTACGGTCCCCCCGGAGCACCAAGGTCTTGAACACGCATTCTATGTCCTCGCCCAGAAGGGCGGCCACGTGGGTAGCGCTGAGGTCGTCCTCGTCCACCTCGTAGGGGATGAGGGTGTAATTCACGCCGGCCTTGTCAAGCAGGCGGGCGGCGTTGGTTTTCTGTACTTTCTTCATCGTATATCGTCAGTTTTGGGTGTGCGTTCCAACTCTTCCCTGAGGAAGCGTGCTGTGTGCCCGCGTCCGCTCCGAGCCACCTCCTCAGGCGTGCCTGCGGCGACCAACATACCTCCGCCTCGCCCACCTTCGGGCCCCATGTCAATGATGTAGTCGGCGACTTTTATCACGTCCATGTTGTGCTCTATGACGATAACGGTGTTGCCCTTGTCCACCAGTCGTCCCAGCACGTTGAGCAACACGCGTATGTCCTCAAAGTGCAGTCCGGTGGTAGGCTCGTCAAGTATGTAGAGTGTCCGTCCGGTATCGCGCTTGGACAGCTCGGTGGCCAGCTTCACGCGCTGGCTCTCTCCGCCGGATAGGGTGGTGCTGCTCTGTCCCAGTTTGATGTATCCCAGCCCCACGTCCTGCAAGACCTTAATCTTGTTCAGTATCTGGGGTACGGAGGCAAAGAACTCCACGGCCTGGTTTATGGTCATGTCAAGCACGTCGGCTATGGACTTACCCTTATAACGCACCTCCAGCGTCTCACGGTTGTAGCGTTTGCCGTGACACACCTCGCAGGGCACGTAGACATCAGGCAGGAAATTCATCTCTATAGTCTTATATCCGTTACCCTGGCAGGCCTCGCACCTTCCTCCGCTGACATTGAAGGAAAAGCGTCCGGGCTTGTATCCGCGTATCTTAGATTCGGGCAGCCCCACGAAGAGGTTGCGTATGTCGGCGAACACACCGGTGTAAGTGGCGGGATTGGAGCGGGGTGTGCGTCCCAGGGGCGACTGGTCCACACTGACCACCTTGTCAATGTACTCCAACCCCTCTATGCTGTCGTAGGGCAAGGGGTCCTGAAGGGAGCGGTAGAAGTGTTGCGAGAGGATGGGCTGGAGAGTGGCGTTGACGAGGGTGGATTTTCCGCTGCCGGACACTCCGGTAACGCAGATGAGCTTGCCCAGGGGGAAATCCACGTCGGTGTGTTTCAGGTTGTTGCCTTCTGCCCCGTGCAACCTGATGTAGTGTCCGTTACCCGGGCGGCGCACGGCAGGCACGGTGATGGCAAGGCGTCCGTTCAGGTAGTCAGCGGTAAGGGTACGGGTGTGGAGCATCTGCTGCGGCGTGCCCTGGAACACCACCTCGCCTCCGAGACGCCCGGCCTTGGGTCCGAGGTCCACTACGTAGTCGGCGGCCAACATCATGTCGCGGTCGTGCTCCACGACGATGACAGTATTGCCCAGGTCACGGAGTTCCTTAAGTGAGTGAATGAGGCGTTCGTTATCGCGTTGATGCAAGCCTATGCTGGGCTCGTCAAGTATGTAAAGCACGTTCACCAACTGCGAGCCTATCTGGGTAGCCAGGCGTATGCGCTGGCTTTCCCCTCCCGACAGGGTGGCTGAGCAACGGTCAAGCGACAGGTAGTCCAGGCCCACGTCAAGCAGGAAGCTCAGGCGGGTGCGTATCTCCTTGAGTATCTCTCCGGCTATCTGGTTCTGTCTGTCGTCAAGGAAGGAGCCGAGGGCGGACAGCCAGTCGTACAACTCGCGTATGTCCATGGAAGAGAGCTGGGCTATGTTACGGTCGTGCAGGCGGTAGGCTAGAGCCTCGCGGTTGAGGCGCGCGCCGTGGCATTCGGGGCAAGTGGCGGTACGTGCGAACTGTTCGGCCCACTTCTGCGCGGTAGCGGAAGCCTCCTTGTCCTGCATCATACGCACATACTTCACCACCCCCTCATAGGGCATGAAGTAGTCCGACGAAGTTCCTATGAGCGCCCCCCTTATCTTGATACGCTCGTCGGCTCCGTAGAGTATCTCGTCTATGGCATCCTGCGGCAATTGCGAGATGGGGGTCTTCAGGGTGGCTTCGTACTTTTCGAGCAGCGCGGCTATCTGCCAGAATATCATGGTATTCTTGTACTTGCCTATGGGGGCTATGGCTCCGTCATGCACGGAGAGGGTGCGGTCGGGTATCACCTTGTCGGTGTCAATGAGACTCACCACGCCCAGTCCCTTGCAACGGGGACACGCTCCCTGCGGGGAATTGAAAGAGAAGTTGTGGGGCGCGGGCTCACGGTAGGACAGGCCCGTGACGGGATCCATGAGGAGACGGCTATAGTGGCGTACCTCTGCGGTGTCGGAATCAAGTACCATGAGCAGTCCCTCACCCTGCCTCATGGCTGCGGCCACGCTGTTCTTCAGCCGGGCGTCGTCCTTGGCCGACACAACCAGCTTATCTACCACCACCTCAACATCGTGGTTCTTGTAGCGGTCTAACTTCATGCCGGGCCTTACCTCGCATATCTCGCCGTCAACTCTGACGTTGAGGTATCCTTTCTTCCTGACCTGCTCAAAGAGTTCCTTGTAGTGTCCTTTACGGTTACGCACCAGCGGAGCCAGTATGTAGATGCGCCGTCCTGCGTACCGGTCCATGATAAGCCGCAGGACTTGCTCCTCAGTGTACTTCACCATTTTCTCGCCGGAGAGGTAGGAATAGGCCGTTCCTGCTCTGGCATAGAGCAGGCGCAGGTAGTCATATATCTCGGTGGTAGTCCCCACAGTGGAACGCGGGTTGCGGGTGGTGGTTTTCTGTTCTATGGATATCACGGGGCTGAGTCCGGTAATCTTATCCACGTCCGGACGTTCAAGGTTGCCCAAGAAATTTCTGGCGTAGGCGGAGAAGGTCTCTATGTACCTGCGCTGCCCTTCTGCGAAAATGGTGTCGAAGGCCAGCGACGACTTTCCGCTTCCGCTCAGTCCGGTAATCACGGTGAGGCTGTTGCGCGGGATGCGGGCGTCAATGTTCTTCAGGTTGTGCACGCGCGCCCCGCAGACGTCAATGTATTCTGTTTCCTTCTGCGTGTTCATATGTTATAAAAGAGGTTACGATATGGACTCCGCCCGCCACATACACTTAATATATAAATAGAGGGGAAGACGGGTGCAAAAATACAGGTTTCCCTGCTAATATCGGCCGGTGTGCTGCCTTTTTTCGGCATTTTCGGGGGAAGCAATATTATTTCTTTACCCTACGGCTTGGCAGAAGTGACGCAATATGCTTACCTTTGTGACCTGTTAACAAGAATCATCAAGTGAAAGAATGAAAGCCATCAACCGTTTACTCTGCTCCCTGCTTGTGGCAGGCATGTGTGTATGGACAGCTGCCGCACAGGAGAACAAGACTTACATCCTGCATACCGTAGAGAAGGGACAAAGCCTCTACTCCATAGCCAGCATGTACAATGTCAGCCAGACCGACATCATAAAGCTGAATCCTGGAAGCGATCGCAAGATATACGTGGGACACACCCTGCGCATCCCCTTGAAGAAGGACGGCACGGCGGCGGAAACTTACCACACCATAGAAAAGGGCGAGACTTTGTACAGGCTCAGCGTGAGATACAACGTGACCGCCCAAGCTCTGTGCGACGCCAATCCCGGACTGAGCGCCGACAACTTCCGAACAGGTCAGGTAATCCGCATCCCCGCACCCGACAAAAAACCACAGCCCACACCCGAACAAAAGCCGACCGTACAGTCCGAACAGCCGCGCTGCAAGGACATGCACAAGGTGAAGCGCCGCGAGACCGTATTCAGCATAAGCCGCAAGTACGGCATAACTGAAGACCAGCTGGTGGCCGCCAATCCGGAGCTGAAAGGCCAGAAGAAGATTAAGCGGGGCTCGTGGCTATGCATACCCTACCCGCACACGGCATACCGCAAGCCCGACTCCACAGTCGTCACCACTCCAGCAGACAGTTCCCTCACCCTGCCCAAGAAAGTGACGGCCCGCCCGCAGAAGAGTATAAAGGCCGCTATCATACTGCCCTTCCTCGAAAGCAACGGGCAGGGTGGAAACAGCCGCATGGTGGAGTATTACGAGGGATTCCTCATGGCTGTGGACAGCATCAAACGGCTGGGCAACAACGTTGAACTATATACCTACGATTCGGGCAGCGACACCCGCTCGCTCGGCACCTTGCTAGGCAAGCCCGAACTAAAGGACATGGACGTGATATTCGGCCCGCTCAACCAGCAACAGATAAAGCCTCTGGCTGACTTTGCCCGGAAAAACGGCAGCAGGCTGGTCATTCCCTTCACCTCAAAGGATAACACGGTATTCCGCAATCCGTCTGTCTACCAGATAAACACTCCGCAGTCCTATCTCTATTCCGAAGTGTACGACCACTTCCTGCGCCATTTTCCCAATGCCAACGTGATATTCGTGGAAGCCGGCAACGGAGCCAAGGACAAAGCCGACTTTATCAAAGGCCTGAAGGACGAGCTGCGCAACCACTCCATACCTACTGCCACGTTCAAGGAAGATGCCACCAAGGACGAGCTGAAACCGGCACTGCGTGCCGACCGCACCAACATATTCATCCCCACCTCGGGCAACAACCTAGTGCTCATCAAGGCGCTGCCCCAACTGCTCCTGCTGGTACGCGAGAATCCGGAATTCGACATCCACCTCTTCGGCTACCCTGAATGGCAGACCTACACGCATGACCATCTGGAAACCTTCTTTGAGCTTGACACCTACTTTTACTCCTCATTCTACACCAACGACCTGCTGCCCGCCGCCAAAAGCTTTACCGTAAACTACCGCAAATGGTTCGGAAAGGACATGGAGGAACGTTATCCCAAATATGGCATGCTGGGATTCGACACCGGCTTCTTCTTCCTGAAAGGCCTGTCGCTCTACGGGACGGGGTTGGAGGACAACCTTGACAAGATGCGGCTCACCCCCATACAGACCGGCTTCAAGATGCAGAGGGTGAACAACTGGGGAGGCTTCATCAACAAAAAGGTGTTCTTCGTGCGCTTCACCAAGAACTTCGAACTGGTAAAACTTGATTTCGACTAACGCCCGACATTCATCCGCACAGATTATGAAACTGAACACATTCTTAGCAACAATCCTGCTGTCCTTCCTTTTCGCGTTGCCCGGACTGGCACAAGTGGGCGAACAACGTCACAATTTCGCCATGGGCATAAACGGAGGCATCAACCTGAACAGCGTGAGCTTCTCGCCCACCGTAAGGCAAAGCAACCTCATGGGCATAAACGGAGGATTCAGCGCACGTTACATCTCAGAGATATATTTCAAGATGATTTGCGGAGCCCAGATAGAAGTGAACTTCTCGCAGCACGGATGGAAAGAGTTCTACGAAGACTATCCGGAACTGCAATATACCCGCAAGATGACCTACGTGGAAATACCTTTCATGGCCCATCTGGCCTTCGGAAAAGAACGCGGTGTACAAGGTTTCTTCCATGCCGGGCCACAGATAGGCTTCTTTTTGGGCGACAGCCATACGCAAAGCGGCGACTGGGAGAACTATCCCAACCTGGTGGTGGAGCAGCACGAAAAGGCTGTGGAGAACAAGTTCGACTATGGCATCACCGCCGGTGCCGGTCTGGAAATACGCACCAAAGCGGGAAACTTCATGGTGGAAGGCCGCTACTATTATGCCCTGTCCGACTTCTACCAAAGCTCAAAGAAAGACTATTTCTCGCGCTCGGCACATGGCGTGATATCGGCTAAAATCACTTACCTTTTCGACATCACCAGATGATGCCGGAACCGCATCCCCCGGCCGGCATCCCCACCAACCCGATGCCGACACAGCAGAAACCTGGCTGACACAACCAAATCCTTTTACTATATTCATCTATTCAAAAAACAACCTAAAAACACATCAATTCATTATGGAAAAAAGACATGCGTATCTGGACTTGTTCCTGCGCCGGTGGAGACCGGTACGGGTATCGGCACTGTTGTTGTGTGCCGCAGTAATGACCGGAGCCTGCTCCGACGACGATGACATGGGAGGCGGAAAATCCTCGTCGGCCACGGCCAACGTAACGGAATCCAACTCCAACATGCCTTCCTCGGGCACAGTCATTGCACAATATGCCGGCACCTCGGCAGAGACAGGCATCGACAAACTGGTGGACAACAACGTATATACCAGCTATCAGGTAGGACACAACCAGTTCTACGTCACCTTTGAAGCAGACAAAAGCGTCCTCGTGAACCACTATTCCATCCGGGTAGGCGACGGCGGCACCGAGCAGTATCCCGGTTCCTGGATACTGTCCGGGTCGGACGACAATTCCGCATGGACCACGCTTGACAGTCAGAACGGGCAGAAGTTCACCGGACAATACGGCCAGAACAGCTATTCCTTCCCCAACGCCACCTCATACAGCTATTACAAGCTGGAAGTGACAGGAAACGGCGGAAGCCAGCACACGCAAATATCCGAATGGACTCTGGAGCATAAGGACATATCCGCAACACCCGACGAACCGCATTCCGTACAGCTGCCTGAAGGCAACCCCAACATGCCTACAGGAGGCACGCTGACCGCGCAATACTCCGACTACCTGGACGGAGAGAAAGTGGACAACCTGGCCGACGGCAATCCGGCCACCGCCTTCTCGTCGCAACACACCGCCTTCTACCTCCTGTGGGAAGGAACGGAAAGTGCCGTGGTGAACAGCTACACGCTGACCTCGGCCGACGACCCCAACAACGCCCCCTCGGCCTGGACATTATCCGGATCGGACGACAACAGCACATGGACTGAATTAGACACTCAGTCCGGACAGAAATTCAACATCCGGAAAGAAGAGAAAGACTATACCCTGACCAACCAGACTCCTTACAAATATTACAGGCTGGACATAAAAGCCAACAACGGAGGCAACGTCACCCAAATAAGCGAATGGAGCCTGAAGCATCTGGACATATCCGCAACACCCGACGAGCCTCACTCCGTACAGCTTCCCGCAGACAATCCCAACATGCCTACAGGAGGCACACTGACCGCGCAATATTCCGACTACCTGGACGGAGAGAAAGTGGACAACCTGGCCGACGGCAATCCGGCCACCGCCTTCTCATCAAAGCATGAAACGTTCTACTTGCTGTGGGAAGGAACGGAAAGCGTGACGGTAAGATCTTACACACTGACTTCGGCCAACGACTCGCCGGACTACGCTCCCTCCGCATGGATCCTGTGCGGCTCAGACGACAACAGTACATGGACAGAGCTTGACAGCCGTTCCGAACAGACATTCGCCGATGAAGCTGAAGAAAAATACTACCTGCTGCCCAACCTCACACCTTACCGATTCTACAGGCTGGAGATAAAAGGAAACCATGGCGGAGACGTCACCAAGATAGGGGAATGGAGCATGGCGACCACCATCGAGATAGAAGACCTGATGTACTACACCAGCGGATGGACCACCAGCCAAGAGACTCCCATGGGCAACCGCTTTGAAAACCGCCACGTCACCACAGACGAAGACCGCACCTGGCTGCTTGACCCGTCCAACGAGCCCGACGTGAAGCTGTACAACCAGAACTGGACTCTGAAAGAGTTCCCCGTAACCCTTTACCCCTTCGGCGAACCTCTTCCGGCCGACGTGAATCAACACTCCATAGGCAACTGTTCAGCTTTGGCCATATTTGGGGCAATGGCTTACGTATATCCTGAGTTTGTGAAGAGCCTGATTACAGACAATGGCGACAACACCTATACCGTGGCCATGTTCGATCCGCAAGGCAATCCGGTAAAAGTACGCGTGAACAACAAATTCTTTGCCGACAACAACGGCAACATGACCTGCTGCACAGGAAAAGACAGCAAAGCCACATGGGCCACCGTACTGGAAAAGGCTCTGATGAAGTGGCAACGCCTCTACAAAGTCAACGAGAATGTCGGCGGCATAGGCAGCGAGCATGTGGCACCTCTCTTTACAGGCGACGGCAACAGTTTCGCCTTCTCACCCGGCAAGCTGGACAGCAAGGACCTGACCCGCGCGGTGAAAGTGTCTTTGGCACAAGGCAAAATCGTGGTAGGCGGATTCAACAGGGCAGACATGTCTGCCCCTGACGGAAGCGGGAAAACCGTAACCGGACATGCCTGGACACTGATGTGGACAGCCAACAACAGTGCCCTGTTCGCCATGCGCAACCCGTGGGGCTTCTGCTCAGGTGCCGACGGCTCACTCGACGGCGTGCTGAACATCTTCGAAGGTGAGATGCCCCCCACCATAGACCTGCGCATCATTGACCCAGGAAAGGCCGCCGAGTACGGAGACGGACAGTTCTATCCCTATGTACCGCCTGTATTTGCCCCGCAACCCATGCGCGTAGCCGAACACCTGCTGCGCTCCGGACAATAAAAGAAAATAAAAAAGCCTGCGGTATAAACACACAATAAACATATAAACCTATTTATACCGCAGGCTCAAGCAAACTATTCTCACCACACAAGTTTATGAAGACGCACCGCATCTTTCTCTTATTTTCATATACTTCCATGGCTATGACACTGGCCAATGGCTATGGGACAGACGGAAAGCATCCAAAGTCGAAACAACAAATCTGTCCGACCGGATTGATGTGAAAGTCCTGCTTGACAACTTCAAAAACGGCAAGAATATAGACATCTTCGACCTGAAATGACGGTGAACACCCTTTTCCCATAAAATGCCAGTCGCGTATGAATGCAAAAAAGAGAAACGGTACCTGTGGGATAAGCAGGCCGGCAGAAAGAAACAGCATTGTAACATCTGTTTCATTCTCCCGTAACAAAAAGTCCTCATTTTTGCCCTTGTAATTCAATAACGGATAATAGCAGACAAGAATATGAACAATTACCGCATTTTAGTAGTGGACGATGAAGACGACCTGTGCGAAATCCTGAAATTCAATCTGGAAAACGAAGGGTACGAAGTGGATACGGCAAACTCGGCAGAAGAGGCTTTGCGCATGGACATAAGCAGCTACGACCTGTTACTGCTTGACGTCATGATGGGCGAAATCTCCGGTTTCAAGATGGCCAGCCTGCTGAAGAAAGACAAGAAGACAGCCCACATCCCCATCATTTTCATCACAGCCAAGGACACGGAGAACGACACCGTCACCGGATTCAATCTGGGAGCCGACGACTATATATCGAAACCCTTCTCTCTGCGTGAAGTGGCCGCCAGGGTCAAGGCCGTACTGCGCCGCACCCGGCAGGAACACGGCAACGGAGACCAGCCCGAACAGCTCACTTACCGCACACTGGTGCTGGACATCGTAAAAAAGAAAGTATCCATAGACGGACAGGAAGTGCCGCTGACCAAAAAAGAGTTTGAGATACTGCTCCTGCTCCTGCAGAACACAGGACGTGTATTCTCGCGCGAAGACATACTGAAACACATATGGAGCGATGAAGTGTATGTGCTTGACCGCACCATAGACGTGAACATCACACGCCTGCGCAAAAAGATAGGAAATTACGGCAAATGCATCGTAACACGGTTAGGATATGGTTATTGTTTTGAAGCAGAGTAGCGACGGAAGACACTGGCTGTCGTTCAGCGGCAAGCTGTTCCTGTCCGTCATCTCTCTTTTCATCATGTTCTCGGCATGCTTCATCGCATACCAGTACCAGCGCGAGAAAGACTACAAGATAGAGCTGCTCAACACCAAACTGCAAAATTACAATGAACAGCTTGACTTGGTGATTCTGAACAATCCCGGCGACAAGAGCAAGGAAGCGTTGGACAGATACATCGCACGCTATGTGGATAAAAAGCTGCGGGTGACCATCATCTCGCCGGATGGCTCCGTACTATATGACAACACAGACAATGGCACCGAACCGCTGGAAAACCATATAGCGCGTCCCGAAATACAGCAGGCCCTGAAAAACGGCAGCGGATTTGACGTCAGACGGGTATCGGACACTACAGGGCTGACTTACTTCTATTCAGTCACCCGGTATTCGCATTACCTCATACGCACGGCACTGCCCTATGACGTGAACCTCATCAACAGCCTCGCGGCAGACCAGCGCTACCTGTGGTTCACGGGCATCATCACCCTGCTACTCATCATAGCATTCTACAAATATACCTCACGGCTGGGCACCGCCGTAACCCACCTGAAGGAGTTCGCACAGAAAGCCGACCGAAACGAACCTATAGACATAGACATGATGTCGGCATTCCCTCACAACGAATTGGGCGAAATCTCACAACACATCATCCAGATATACAAACGCTTGCACAAGACCAAGGAGGCACTGTACATAGAACGCGAAAAGCTTATCACCCATCTGCAGACCTCACGCGAGGGACTGGGCGTGTTCACCAAGGACAAAAGGGAAATTCTGGTGAACAACCTGTTCACACAGTACAGCAACATCATCTCCGACTCCAACCTGCAGACCACGGAAGAGATATTCAGCGTAAGCGAATTCAAAAGCATAAACGACTTTGTGAACAAAGCCCTGCGCCGTCCGACAAACGGAAACGAAGAAAAGCGCATGTCAGTAAATATAAACAAGAACGGACGTATCTTCGTAGTGGAATGCATCATATTCCAAGACCACAGCTTTGAAGTGTCCATAAACGACATCACGCAGGAAGAGGAGCAGATCATGCTGAAAAGGCAGCTCACACAAAACATAGCCCACGAACTGAAGACACCGGTAAGCAGCATACAAGGATACCTGGAAACCATAGTGAACAACGGCCATATCCCGCAGGAAAAGATGATGGTGTTCCTGGAACGCTGCTATGCTCAGAGCAACCGCCTGAGCCGGCTCCTGCGCGACATATCCGTACTGACCCGGATGGACGAGGCAGCCAACATGATAGACATGGAAAAGGTAGACATAGGCATACTGGTAACCAACATGGTCAACGAAGTATCCATGGATTTGGAGAAAAAACACATCACCGTAATCAACTCCCTAAAGCCCAAGATACAAATCAAAGGCAACTACTCGCTACTCTATTCCATCTTCCGAAACCTCATGGACAATGCCATAGCCTATGCCGGAACCAACATACGCGTAAACATCTCGTGCTTCCGCGAGGACGAGAAATTCTACTACTTCAGCTTTGCAGACAACGGAGTGGGAGTAAGCCCGGAACATCTCAACAGGCTGTTCGAACGGTTTTATCGCGTGGACAAAGGCCGGTCGCGCAAGTTGGGCGGAACCGGGCTGGGACTGGCCATCGTGAAGAATGCCGTCATCATACACGGAGGAACCATTTCGGCCAAGAACAATGCGGGAGGAGGGTTGGAGTTTGTCTTCACGCTGGCAAAAGACAGAGACGAATGACATTTCCACAGCCCGCATGGGCCTTTTATTCTGACAAAAGTCCTATCTTAGCCGCCTGAAAGCATATATGGCCATGATGGAAAAAGATTTGTTGGACACACTATACCGGAAACTTACCGGAAAACATGCCGATGCGGTCGAAAAGCTGCCCGCATCAGGCTCTAACCGCCACTACTACCGCCTGTACGGCAGCCCTACCCTCATCGGAGTGGCAGGAGAATCGGTTGACGAGAACAAAGCTTTCTGCTATTTGTCCGCCCATTTCCACCGGAAAGGACTCCCAGTTCCCCAGGTGCTGGCCGTATCAGATGACGGACAACTCTACCTGCAGGACGATTTGGGAGACACCACCCTGTTCGACACGCTGAGGCAAGCCCGCGAAACCGGTATATTCACTGAGGCCGACCGCACCAGCCTGAGACACGCCATGAGCTTGCTGCCCGACGTACAGTGTGCGGGGGCTGAAGGACTGGACTTCAGCCAATGCTACCCTCTGGCCGCTTTTGACCGCCGAAGCATATGCTGGGATCTGAATTACTTCAAGTACTGTTTTCTGAAAGCCACAGGAACCGACTTCCGCGAAGACAAACTGGAAGACGACTTTGACCGCATGCAGCACATGCTACTGGCTACAAACGGCAGCGACACCTTCATGTACAGAGACTTCCAAAGCCGCAACGTGATGCTCCGCGACGGAAAGCCGTGGCTCATCGATTTTCAGGGCGGAAGGCGCGGCCCGTGCCAATATGACGTGGCCTCTTTCCTGTGGCAAGCCAAAGCCAGGTATCCGGACGAGTTGAAGGAAGAGTTGCTACAAGCCTACCTTGAACGCCTTGCCTGTTACCGCAACGTTGACAAAGACGGATTCCGGCACAGCCTGCGCCACTTTATACTGTTCAGACTGCTGCAAGTGTTGGGCGGATACGGATTCAGAGGCTACTTCGAACGGAAGCCCCATTTTCTGGAAAGCATCCCTCATGCCATAACTTCCCTGAAAAAACTGCTGGAACAGCCCTTCGGGGAATATCCCTACCTGAACGGAGTGCTGGCACGCATGTGCGACGACTATCTGGCCGGACATGCCGCAACGCCACGTGACGGACAGGAACTGACCGTACGGATAACAAGCTTTTCCTACAAGAAAGGCATACCCGAAGACCCGACCGGAAACGGAGGCGGATTTGTGTTCGACTGCCGAGCCATGCACAATCCCGGACGCTACGAACGCTACAAGACTTTGACCGGACTGGATGCCCCTGTCATTGCCTTTTTAAAAGAACAGGGAGAAATGGATGCCTTCCTGCAACATGTCTATGCGCTGGCCGACGCTTCGGTCGGAAAATACCTGCAAAGAGGATTCAGCAGCCTCATGCTGAGCTTCGGATGTACCGGCGGACAACACCGCTCAGTATTTGCCGCACAACAGACAGCACAGCATCTGCATGAGAAGTTCGGAGTACGCATCATACTGGAACACAGGGAACAACAGCTGACCACCACGTGGGAAAGCAAACATATGCCATAACCTCTACCGCCATCATCCCCAAAAACAATCAAGACACACACCAATGAAAGCCATGATTTTCGCAGCCGGACTGGGCACACGCCTACGTCCGCTGACAGACCACTGTCCGAAAGCCCTGCTGAAAGTAGCGGGCATCCCCATGCTGGAACGTGTACTGAGACGGCTGGAGCAAGCCGGATTCGACGACATCACCGTCAACGTGCATCACCTGGCTGGACAAATCACTGACTATCTGCAAAAGCGGAAGACCGGAAACACACGCATACACATAAGCGATGAGACCGGATGCCTGCTTGATACGGGAGGAGGCATAGCCAAAGCCCGCCCTTTTCTGGACGGAGACGAACCGTTTCTGGTGCACAACGCCGACATTGCCACCGATACCGACCTGACAGCACTCTACCGGCAACACTGCCAAAGCGGAGCTGTGGCCTCCCTGGCCGTAAGCCAGAGAAAGACTTCACGCTACCTCCTGACCGACAGCAGTCTGCGGCTACGCGGATGGACCAACGCCGTCACCGGCGAGGTGCGTCCCGCACTGTCAGCCACAGAACTGTCAGCACTGCAACGCTGGTCCTTCGGAGGCATACATGTGCTGTCGCCCGCCATCTTCCGCCTCATGGAGGAAGGCGGATGGCAAGGAACGTTCCCCATCATCCCCTTCTACCTGTCCGTGTGCGGGAAGGCACATATCCAACTGTACAGGCAGCAAGCCACTTACTGGTTCGACATAGGCAAGCCGGAAACGCTGGCGCAAGCCGATATCTTTCTCACAGAACATGCGGACATACAGTCCGGACAATAAGACCCACACAGACGGAAACAGGCAGGGCGGCAAGTTTTCACTTACCCGTCCTGCCTGTCCTGTCTTATAGGGAACAACAGCCTACTCCATTCATTCAAACTTGTGCCATCCCGGTCCGGCCACACGGGTCACTTTCCGAGGCTGGAGTTTTGGGAACGCCTGCATCTCGCGGTTCACAGACTCGGTGGCAGGCATGCGGTAGTCTTGCATAGCTGAAGCGTCGCCCTCATAGCTGAATTGCATGCGGGCACCGGTATCGCTCACCAAGTCGGCTTCCACAGTGTAAATGCCATCCTTTGAGGTGATGTGGATGGTGCCGCTCTGAGCAAGCCCTGCCATCTGTGTCTGCCCGCTCTCATCGCAGTAAGCTAAAAAAGTGCCCTCAGGCATCGCAATCCCCCACATGTCATAGACGTAACCACTGATGGAGGTATAGGGAAGAAATGTGTCCGTCTCCTCCCAAGTAGTGTCAATAGTATACTCACCCTCAAATGCCATCACGCCGTATCCCGAAGCCGGAGTATAAAGATACATTTTAGATGTATAGCCCGCACCGGCCACAAATCCGGATTCATCCACCGGTGTGTTGTAGAGTGACAGCACGTAGCAGTCCATACCCGAAGCGGAAGGGGACACGTATCCGCCCAAGCCGGTCATCACCTGATTCACGTCGTCATAGAAGTTGCGGAAGCCGTCGGCCAGATTCTCCACCTGTACCTCGCCCTGACTGTGGGCCTTGACTGCCGTATCGTGACCGTCGTTCAACACCAAGTCGGCATCGATAGTGTACACTCCATTTTCATAACCTATCACCAGCGTGCCGCTCTTGAATCCTACCTGCATCCAGTCATCGGCCGTGGTACCCATGGCATACACGCTTCCATCGCGCCAGAAAGTCCCTTCCTCGTTCGTGTCGCCGCCCAACGTATAGGTTCCCGGAGCCAGCCGGATGTCATCCGCAGTCGTGGCGGGAGCAAAGACATAGAACCTCACCAGCTGTCCGCCTTCCTGCGGACGTGCGTTGAGTGGCTCTACCTCGGCCGTAGACAGCTGAACGAAGAACTGGTCCACCCCCTCGGAATACGTGCCGTACCACCATATGTCGGTGTACTCCGACGTGAAGTCTGTGGCTTTCTCAAAAATGGAAGGTGTGGTGAAATCCAGCACAGACACCTGTTCTACCGTCAGCGACTCATTTCTGGCCGCAGCCACCACCCTGTAGGCTGTCCCTGTTAAAAGGCCGTTAACGGAGACTTGCGTGTCTTCCACCAACAGTCCTTCGGCCAGCACCTCCTCCACGGAAGGAATCTCCTGATCGGCGGTTTGAAGTACATAATGCACGGCAGTGGCGTTCTCGGCCTCCGCCTGAAATACGACAGAAGTCTCTGTAAGCTCCACCAATGACAGCGTCAACACAGGCTGAGACGGCACAGGTTCGGGATTGGGATCCGAATCGGAATCATCGCATGCCACAAAACCCAGCATTGCCGCCAGGCACACAAAATACAATCCAAAAATCTTCTTCATAATCAAAAAAATATAAGTTAGATTTATATTATTTTGTAATATCGGTGCAAAAGTACAATATTTAATAATAAAATAAAGCCTGTCACCCCTAAAAAATAAAAGGAGGGAAAACACCGGGCGGAGCGCACCCATTATCCCTCTGGTGTGAACCCACACACAGCCCGGTGCGGACGGACGCACACCAAGCTGCAGACGGACACACAGCCGTCTGTGTGTGGGTTCACACCGAAGGGGGCATCCATAGGCACCGCAACGGCCTTTTTTCTGTGAAGTGTCCAAATAGAAACGCAACGTTTCGTTTGTTTGGCAGAAAAAACTCATCGGTCGGGGAGCGCCTCGCGGCAAGGGGCGGGACCACCCGTCCC
>CASFQC010000009.1 GCA_949296415.1 uncultured Bacteroides sp.
GCTGACAATATTTCATTATATGTCATGATAACCTCCTTTTAAAAAGATATATGCAATTAATATGCCACTTTACAACGCCTTGTTAAACTAGAGCCAAGGGAATCTTCTTTGATTTTTTGCCCGTTTTTGCGGAACTCTTCGGGCTTTACCTTAAATTTCGCAGCCCACGACGAATAGAAAGTGGAGCGCGACATGCCCGATTCCCTGATGACGGCATCAATGGACCAGTCGGGATGATAGATGAGAAGTTCGCTCGCATAGTCCAGCCGCAGATTCTGCACGTAGTTGCTGAACGACATCCCGGCAAACCGGACGAACATGTCCGCGAACTTGTTTTGCGGCACGGGAACAATCTTGAGCATTTCCGCACGGGAAAAGTTCGGGTTGCGGAACAGTTCCCGGTTCTTTATCTCGCAAACCATGCGCTCAAAGAGGATGAAATCCGTGTCCGTCGGTTTGCCGTCGTTTTTCTTCGGCCTGGTGGCCTGCGGGGCTGTCCTGGCCTTTTCTTCTTCCAGTTCCTTTGCCAGTTGCTCCAACCGGTCGCGCAAGGCAAGGTTCTCCGCTATCTTGCCGTCCAGTTCCCGTCTGTCCGCCAATTGTCGCTTTACCTGCGCCACCAAGGCCAGGCTGCGGCGGCTGATTCCCCGGTTCTTGCAAACGATGACGTAGCCCAGACCTCCGCCCACCAACATCACCACGATGACGGCTATTGCGATGACCATCCACCGGACGGCGTTCTGTTGTTCCTCCTTTATCTGCGCGTCCTTTTCCTCGCTCTCGTAGATTTCCGACCATTGCAGCGCGTCGGCAGTGCGCTCCCTGCGGCGGAGTGTGTCCGTCAGAGCCAGCATCACGGCCTGCACCCGTGCCGCCTCACGCATACTCCCCTTTCCCTGCCAGGCTTCCAGTTCCGCCTGTAGGTGCGGATTGATGTAATCCCAGTTCACGGTATCCGTGTTCTCTTGGAGCAATTTCTTCTCTCTGCGGACGTAATGCAGGGCCTCGTCGAAGCGTCCGGCAGCCACCAGTCCGGGGATGCGGATGTACTCGCCATCAGGCGTGGAAGCAACCGGATTGGCTTCCAAGCGACGGTACAATTTGTCGCCCTCCGCCTTGCGTCCGGTGGCGTAGGCAACAGGACAAAGCAACGCAAGCAGTTCGGCTTGACGCAGTTCCGCCAGGCCGTCCGGCGCGTCCCCGCTCGCCTCCAAGCCTTTCAAGGCTTCCTCCATCTGTGGGAATAGGGCGTAGGCTTCCTCGTTGCGGTCTATCTCGTAGAGCGCGGACAACTTCAAACCGACGGAATAGAACAGCTCGTCCCACGCATGATAGCCGGAGTTCTTGCGGGCTTCCTCATCCAATATGCCTATGCCGATGTCGAAATGCCGGAACGCCTCGCCGTGTTGTGCCATGAGCATCAGGGTCTTTGCCCATGTGACATGAAAGTCGGCTTCGTAGGTCTTGTCTCCCTATTCCTTGGCCAGCTTCAGTCCCTCGGTGCAATAGCGCACACTGGCGGCATAGTCGCCGTTGGTGTGGCTGTCTTCCGCCATGTAGGAAAGCAGGAATAAAAGCTTGTTGGGGCGTTTCCGCGCCTCCGGGTCGGCATAAGCTTTGCGCCCGTAAAACAAGGCCGCCTTGTAACGGGAAAAGCCATTGTGATTCACAAGGCAGCGCAGCATGTTGGTTTCAAAGGGCGTGAGCAGCCGCCTTTCCTCTGCCGTGTCAAGCAGGGCGAGAGCTCTCTCCGGCTCTTCAAACGAGATTTTCTGTATATGTTCGGCGGTGTACACACTGTCGCGCCCGTCCGTGTCCGGGCTGGAATGCCTCGCATGGCATGCCGCAAGCAGGATGACCACCGCAAACAAGATTATATGATGGATGTAGATGCGTAACATATTGCCGGCAAAAGTTTTCGCAAATTTAATACAATCTTACCTTGAGACGGAAGAAACTGTGGAAAAATTGCAGGCTGTCACAAAAGGCCACTCACTGTCAAATGCTTCTTCCATAATAAATGCCAATCAAAATGTCGGAAGTTAAAATCCATTAAGTAAAAAACCACATTGCCGCCATTTTGTCTATTTGCCAAACAAAATGATACATTTTAAACCTATATACTTACAACCGCTTTTTTCAAAAAGCTCGGCAATCCAAGATTTTGCAGACAGAATCATATAAATAAGTTAAAGCCAAACGACTTTTCGCACTAAAATGTATTCATATGTTAACGTAATCTGTCCAAAATCCCTTCCTCCCCTTGCCGATGACCCATTATCGGCCGACGGATGACAGCTCATCAGCTGACGGATGACAGATTGCCCGGTCGCTGACAATACGTTGCCAGTCCAGATACCATGCCTGTTTCTCTTCCGAACAGACTTCCGGCCGGAAAAAATCCTCCATTTATCCCGAAAATGGAGAGCCGCGAAATGTTAAAATCCAGATTATCATACTGGAATACATCATATTACATCGAAAAATCCTGCATTCTTTTCCACCACGTCTCCCGTTGGCCGGAAAGAAGGCACGCATTTGCGTTAAACTTTGTAAAGTGTCATTTTGTACTTTTCTTCAGTGATTGCCAGAACAAATTCGAAACAGCCTCTCATGATGGTCTGAGGGGGCGAATGGCAAAATTCCCATCCAAACGTTTTTTATCGTTAAAAGCTTTGGAGTTTCCGATTAAGCCACTATCTTTGCACTGGAATTAAAAATGTAACGATTACAAGTTTATACAAATTAAATATATGATATATGATATGGATGCCGTAAAACAACTGCTGACCCACAACATACGCCCATCGATGCAACGCATAGCCATCATGGACTATCTGCTGGAGCACTTTACCCATCCTACCGTAGACGAGATCTACACGGCACTGGCTCCTTCCATGCCCACACTGTCGAAGACCACCGTCTACAATACGCTGAAACTGCTGAGCGAACAGGGTGCAGTGCAGACGCTGACCATAGACGAGCACAACACGTGCTACGACGCCAACACAGCCCCGCACGCCCATTTTCTCTGCAAACGGTGCGGCCGCATTTATGACCTTAACGACAGACTGCCCCTGACGGCAGAGATGGACGAAGATGCCGGCGGCCACGAAGTTCACGAAATACACTACTACTTCAAAGGCATATGCAAGCATTGCAAAGCCGAAGAAGAGTTTGGAAAAATAGAGACTAATTAACTGATACTACTAATCTTTTTAAATTCAGACAAAATGAAAAAATTCAGATGCACAGTCTGCGGTTATGTGTATGAAGGCGACGCAGCGCCTGAGAAATGCCCCTTGTGTAAAGCTCCTGCCAGCAAGTTCGTTGAAATCACCGAGGAAGCTACAGGTGCCCTGACCTTTGCCGACGAACACGTTATCGGCGTGGCCAAAGGTTGCGATGAGGAGATGATTAAAGACCTGAACAATCACTTTATGGGCGAATGCACAGAAGTGGGCATGTACCTGGCCATGAGCCGCCAGGCCGACCGCGAAGGCTATCCCGAAGTGGCCGAAGCCTTCAAGCGTTATGCTTGGGAAGAGGCTGAGCACGCTTCCAAATTCGCAGAACTGCTGGGCGACTGCGTATGGGACACCAAGACCAACCTGGAGAAGAGAATGCAGGCCGAAAGCGGCGCTTGCGAAGACAAGAAACGCATAGCCACCCGCGCAAAACAACTGAACCTGGATGCCATTCACGACACTGTACATGAAATGGCCAAGGATGAGGCCCGTCACGGCAAAGGCTTCGAAGGACTGTACAACCGTTACTTCAAGAAGTAAGGGAAGACAAAAGAAGGCCATAGCCTGACCTGATAAAAGAAGAACGGAGAAAGAACCGCCGCCAGGCGGAACTTTCTCCGTTCTTCTTTCAACCCAATCGGTCATCAGACCGCATAAGGATTATTCCTGCCTTCCCCGGGATAGCCACCGGAGCCATGTGCAGACTGCGAATCAGGTATAATGTTCGTCTGTATGTCCGCTGTGTTTCAACACCTTGGCATCAATAAAGAACACTATTTCCTCGGCGATATTGGTAATATGGTCGCCCGCTCTCTCCAGCTTACGGAACACACTGACCAGTTCCAGGCAGAAAAGAGCCTGTTCGGGATGGCGGCTCAGGTAATCGGCCAGGACCTTGGGAGCTTCCGCATTGATTTCGTCAAGCAGGTTGTCTTTAGCAAAGACGTTGGCTGCCATTTCCAGATTTTCTTCTTGCAGCGATTTCTTGGCCAGTTCCAACATGGAAAGCACCTGCCTGACCATCTCGCCCAAACGCAATCTGGCAAACAGTTCCTCATCTATGTCAAGGGAATCGCCCTTACAGTCAATGGCAAACCGCGCGATGCCTTCGGCAAAATCGCCCAAGCGTTCCAGATTAGTGTTTATCTTCAGCATGGCCAGCACAAAACGCAAGTCTATGGCCACAGGATTATACAGCGCGATGATGTCTTCCACATCGCTGTCTATCTTCAGTTCCATGGCATTTACCCTACGCTCGCGCAGCCGCACCTGCTGTGCCAGTTCGCTGTCAAAGGTAAGGACCGCTTCTCCGGCCCTGTCCAGCTGGCTGTAGACCAGCGTCCACATTTCGTCCACTTCCTTTTTAAGGAGGACGAGTTCCGATTCTATAAATTTCACCATACCTCTTTATTTATCTGGTTTCTACTAAATAAAAATCCTGTTTCCGCAACCGCGCCCATGCAGGAAAAACACAAGGCCTCATCCGAAACGTCCGGTGATGTAATTCTGTGTGGCTTCCTTGTCGGGATGAGTGAATATCTTCTTCGTATCGCCATATTCCACCATTTCGCCCATGTAGAAGAAGGCGGTATGGTCACTCACACGGGCTGCCTGCTGCATGTTATGGGTCACTATGACAATGGTGTAGTCTTTCTTTAGTTCCCTTATCAGCTCTTCCACCTTGGCCGTGGATATGGGGTCAAGCGCAGAAGCCGGTTCGTCCATAAGAAGCACCGAAGGCGATACGGCCATGGCACGCGCTATGCACAGGCGCTGCTGCTGTCCGCCGGAAAGGGCGTAAGCCGACACCTTGAGCTTGTCCTTCACCTCGTCCCACAAGGCTGCCCCTTTGAGGGACTCTTCCACCCGGTGGCGGATATAGTCTTTGTCCTTCACTCCATTCACGCGCAGTCCATAGGCCACATTCTCGAAAATGCTTTTCGGGAAGGGGTTGGGGCGCTGGAACACCATGCCCACATTCTTGCGCAACTCGTCCACCTTCACTCCCCGGGCATAAATGTCTTCACCGTCAATTAAAATCTGCCCGCTGAGACGGGTGTCGGGAATAAGGTCGTTCATGCGGTTGAGCAACCGCAGGAAGGTGGATTTTCCGCATCCCGAGGGACCGATGAAGGCCACAACCGACTTGGAGGCGATGTCCATGCTTATGCCCTTCAGGGCGTGGAAACTGCCGTACCAAAAATTCACATCACGCGTTTCTATCTTATTGTCTGCCATAATCACAGTTCTTGGGGTTTTATGCTAATTTGTCTTTACTTTCCTCTCGAAAAACTTCCGCATGGCATTCGCCAGCAAATTTACTAAAAGAATTATTATTATCAAGACCAAAGCGGTACCATATGCTATGGGAAGCTGTGCGTCCATGTCTGTTCCGCTGGTGGAGAGCACATACAGATGGTAAGGCAAGGCCATGCACTGGTCCAGAATGCCGGACGGTAGCTTGGGCAGGAAGTAGGCGGCACAGGTGAAGAGTATGGGAGCCGTCTCGCCGGACACGCGTCCCAGCGCCAGGATAAGTCCGGTGATGACATTGGGCATAGCCATGGGCAGTATGACGTGCCATATGGTCTGCAGCTTGGTGGCTCCCAACGCGCGACTGCCTTCGCGCAGGCTGTCGGGTATGGCCTTGAGTGCCTCTTCTGTGGTGCGTATCACCAGAGGCAGACTGAGCAGTCCCAACGTAAGCGAACCTGCCAGTATGCTGTCGCCGAAGCCCAGATAGTTGACGAACAAGGCCATGCCGAAAAGGCCGAACACAATGGAAGGTATACCGCTGAGGTTGTTGGTCATCATGCGTATGAAACGCACCACCCATCCGCGAGGAGTGTACTCATTCATGTAGATGCCGCTCATCACGCCTATGGGAAAGGCAAAGACGGCACTGCCCAACATAAGGCTGAATGTGCCTACTATGGCCGGCAATATGCCGCCAGCCGTCATGCCGTCGGAAGGGGCGGTGGTCAGAAATTCCCAGTCAATTACTCCTATACCTTTATAGATGATAAATCCCAGTATGGCGAACAGCACCAGCACAATGAACAGGCTGAGCAGGCGAAACGCACCGAACGCCAAGTTTTGATTGAAACGTTTTCTGTTTGTCATTTGTTCCTCCTTAAAGACACAGCTTCTACAGTTAAATTAATGGACAGGCTGATAAAGAACAGCACCACACCCAGCAAAAAGAGAGAAGCGTAGTGCGCTCCGCCGGCAGGCGCCTCACCCAGCTCGGCTGCTATGGTGGCAGGTATGGTGCGCAAAGGCTCCAGTATGCTGTGAGGGATGACGGCGGCATTGCCCGTAACCATAAGCACAGCCATAGTCTCGCCCACGGCACGGCCTATGCCCAGCACAACGCCGGAAGTGATGCCCGACACGGAATAGGGTATGACAACCTTATAAATGGTCTGCCACTGCGACGCGCCCAACGCCAGGCTAGCCTCGCGCATGGCACGGGGACAGTTGCGCATGGCATCCTCGGTGACGGTGATGATAGTGGGCAGTGCCATGACGGCCAACACCAGACTGCCGGCCAGACCGCTTTCGCCTACAGGCAGGCCGAACACCTGCTGCAGCAAAGGCACCAACACGATAAGCCCGAAAAAGCCATAGACCACCGAAGGTATGCCACTGAGCAGTTCGATGACGGGTTTCAGCACATTGCGGACGCGCTTGTCCGCTACCTCGGACATGTAAATGGCCACAGCCAGACCGAAAGGTAGTGCGAACAGTATGGCGAAAAAGCTGACCCACAACGTACCCGTAATGAGAGGAAGGAATCCGAACAAAGGAGCCGGCGTGGCCGTAGGAAACCATTCGGCTCCGGCAAACACGTCTTTCACCGAAATGGTACGGTCGGAAAGCACATGCACCGCATCGGGCCGTGTGATAAACTGCGCCGGTACAAAGGCCACCATGCCCGGACTGCGTTCCACCAACGAGGTAATGCACTCACCCGCATGTTCGTAGGAAGGGCCGAGCTGTTCTTCGGTGTAATAGGAAGATACGTCTTCCAGACGAAACACCTGGACCGGCTCGTCAGGACCGCCTACGCTTTTCCAATTGGTCAGTTCCCCGTCGAAAATGTCCTTAATCTGTTCCGGTGTGAGTTCCTCCACCGGATTGCTCTTGTGCAAAGCCAGCACATAACCGTCTTCCACCACCTTGCTGCCAAAGAGTCCCAAAGCCTCTGAAAAGAGAAACAGGACTATAAGCACAATGGCCAGACTCGTCACAAAGCCGCTGCAGGCCAAAACGCCTTCCACAGCCTTTTCCCAAAAACGTCTCATAACATCTTACCTATAAGCATTGTCACTACATAAAACACTTCTTCTCTACTGATGCAACCGTCCATACCACATCACTTTTCTGCAGACAATTCCGCACCATAGCGCCATCGGGGCCCCACTGGGACAGCCCTGCACACGGCAGGCAAAGGTTTTCCAACGCCGCCACGCGGAGGGCAGGGACAGGACCTCATTTTCCGGCTGCAAAGAAAGGCCGCCGATGTTAAACACGTGTGACTACAGGTTGAAAGAGTTATTTCATTCACATTACAATCATGTTACATTCACAGGGATTGCCCGTTTTGTAAAACACATGTAACACTGAAGCGTTTACTTTGCAGCGAAAATCATGAAGCCTAATAAAGAACACCGCTTATGAAACCAACGAACGCAAGATTCATCCTTGCCGCATGCCTCGTGCTTGCGGCCGTCTGCCAGGATATGGCGGCGCAACGCATCAAGGGTAGCGACACCGTACTGCCCATAGCCCAAGAGACTGCCGAACGTTTCCTTACCCTGAACCCGTCGGCCAGCGTGACCGTGACGGGCGGAGGTTCGGGAGTGGGCATATCGGCCCTGCTTGACAACACCACAGACATAGCCATGGCCTCGCGCGGCATAAAGTTCAGCGAAAAGATGAAAGCCAAAGCCGCCGGTGAGGAACTGGTGGAAGTGACCATAGCCTATGACGCACTGGCTGTCATCGCACACCCGTCGAATCCCGTGAGGCAGCTCACCCGCCAACAGTTGGAAGACATCTTCCGGGGTAAGATAACCAACTGGAAAGAAGTGGGAGGGGAAGACAGGAAAATAGTGGTCTACTCGCGCGAGACCTCATCGGGCACCTATGAGTTCTTCAAGGAAAGTGTGCTGAAGAACAAGAACTACATGAGCGGCAGCCTCTCCATGCCTGCCACAGGAGCCATCATACAGTCGGTAAGCCAGACAAAAGGTGCCATAGGCTATGTAGGGCTGGCCTATGTGTCGCCACGCATCAAGACCCTGGCCGTGTCCTATGACAACATACACTTTGCTACCCCCAGCATGGAAAGCGCCTACAACAAGACCTACCCCGTAGTGCGTCCCCTATACTATTATTACAATAAGAAAAACGAAAAGCTGGTACGGCCGCTACTGGACTTCATGCTATCCGATGAAGGACAGGAAATAATCAAAAAGGGAGGATATATTCCCGTAAAATAACGGGATACAAAAAAATAGTCGTATTTTTGCGCCACAAACCGTCTGGAGAAAAAAGACAGGCCGGAAACGCCGGACACCCGCCGCCCCATACACCAAGACGGACGGGCCCGGAAACAAACCTAAAGGAAAAGACAATATGGCAGAATTGAAAAGCGAAGAGACAGGCGACAAGAAAAGCCTCAACTTCATTGAACAGATTGTGGAAAACGACTTGAAAGAAGGCAAAAACGGAGGAAAAGTACAGACCCGCTTCCCGCCGGAACCAAACGGCTACCTTCACATAGGACATGCCAAAGCCATATGCCTCGACTTCGGAATAGCAGCCGCGCACGGAGGGGTGTGCAACCTGCGCTTTGACGATACCAACCCCACCAAAGAAGATGTGGAATACGTGGAGGCCATAAAGGAAGACATACGTTGGCTGGGATTCCAGTGGGGACACGAATACTACGCATCAGACTATTTCCAGCAACTTTGGGACTTCGCCATACAGCTCATCAAAGAAGGGAAAGCTTACGTGGACGAACAGACATCAGAACAAATAGCCGCACAGAAAGGCACGCCCACACAACCCGGAACAAACAGTCCTTATCGCGACCGCCCCATTGCGGAGAACCTCGAACTGTTCCACAAGATGAACAGCGGAGAAATAGAGGAAGGAGCTATGGTACTGAGAGCCAAAATAGACATGGCCAATCCCAACATGCACTTCCGCGACCCTATAATATACCGCATAGTGAAGCATCCGCACCACCGCACCGGAACCCAATGGAAGGCATACCCAATGTACGACTTCGCACACGGACAGAGCGACTTCTTCGAAGGGGTGACCCACTCACTCTGCACTCTGGAATTTGTGGTGCACCGCCCTTTGTACGACCTCTTCATAGACTGGTTGAAAGAAGGGAAAGACCTTGACGACAACCGCCCGCGTCAGTACGAATTCAACAAGCTGAACCTGTCGTACACGCTCATGAGCAAGCGGAACCTCCTCACACTGGTAAAGGAAGGGTTGGTCAACGGATGGGACGACCCCCGCATGCCTACCTTGTGCGGATTCCGCCGACGGGGATACTCGCCGGAGTCCATACACAAGTTCATAGACAAGATAGGCTACACCACCTATGACGCACTCAACGAGTTCGCGCTGCTGGAAAGTGCCGTGCGTGAAGACCTCAACGACAGAGCCACACGCATATCTGCCGTACTGAACCCCGTGAAACTTATTATAACCAACTATCCCGAAGGACAAGTGGAGGAACTGGAAGCTCTCAACAATCCGGAACACCCCGAAGAGGGAAGCCACACCATAGAGTTTAGCCGCGAGCTGTGGATAGAACGCGAAGACTTCATGGAGGAAGCACCCAAGAAATATTTCCGCATGACACCGGGACAGGAAGTGCGCCTGAAAAACGCCTATATAGTGAAATGTACCGGATGTGGGAAAGACGCCGACGGCAATGTGACAGAAGTGTATTGCGAATACGATTCTGAATCGAAGAGCGGACTGCCCGGAGCCAACCGGAAAGTAAAAGGCACACTGCACTGGGTAAGCTGCGGACACTGCATAGAAGCCGAAGTAAGACTGTACGACCGCCTGTGGAAAGTGGAAAAACCACGCGACGAGCTGGCCGCCATACGCGAAAGCAAGAACTGCGACGCACTGACTGCCATGAAGGAAATCATAAATCCCGACTCTCTGCACATTCTGCCATGCTGCTATGTGGAAAAGTTTGCCAAAGGTATGAAACCTCTGACTTATCTACAGTTCCAACGCATAGGCTACTTCAACGTAGACCCCGACTCCACGGCAGAGAAAATGGTCTTCAACCGCACCGTAGGACTGAAAGACACATGGGGAAAAATAAACAAGTAAATACAAGCGTGAACATCTGCACAAGCCTGCAAGCCAACGGCAAACAGGATATGACCGACAGGATGCGGAGAGCATATCCCCGCACCCTGTCGGGCTTGAAAAGCCCCCGTCGAAAAACAGAAGACAAATACATTGCAGACTTTCACGGGAACAGATAAACATACCCGTTTTTCCAATGAGCAACAAAAAATTGTCGTCCGATGACAACAACGAGATGAGACAACTGGCCCGACGCTTCGAAGAAGCAGAAGTCCAAGGACAGACACTGTATCTGGACGCCGACAAATATGCCGACCTGGCAGACTGGTATGCCACACAAAACAACTACGGGAAAGCTTTCGAAGCCATAGAGTGTGGTATAAGCATACATCCCGGAAACAACGAACTCTTTACCGAACAGGCCTACCTCTACCTGGACAACAAAAACACGGAAAAAGCCGGAGATGTCATCAGAAAGCATCTGACGAATGACAACTCGGCAGAGGTTAAAATTCTGAAAGCCACTTACTGTTTCCAGACAAAAGACTATCAGGAAGCCGAAAATCTGATAGAATCAATAGAAGACAAGGACGACCTGCCCAACATCATAGACGCCACTTATCTGTATCTGGATATGGACATGCCCGAAAAAGCGGCTGTCTGGATAGAAAGGGGCAGAGGACAGTATGACGACAATACGAGCTTCCTGAGTCTGGTAGCCGACTATGACATCTACCAGAAACGTTATACAGAAGCCATAGACCTGCTGAACAGGCTCTTAGACCAGGATCCCTACTCGCCCTCATACTGGTACAACCTGGGACGGTGCCACTTCGAACTAGGCGAATATGACAAAGCCATTGAAGCATGCGACTACGCCCTGGTATCCGACGAGGAATATGCGGACGCCATACTGATGAAAGGGCATGCATTCCTGCAACTGGAAAACGGAGACGAAGCCATAGCCTGCTATAAAAGCGTGCAGAAGCTGCAAACAGTGGAAGACAGGTATACAGACACCTTCATCGGACTGGCCTATGTGGCCAAAGAAGACTGGAACAACGCACTGATATACTTACAGACTGCCCTTTCCGAAAATGCGGGAGACACACAGGCAAGCTCTATCATCTACGCCAACGCCGCGCTGTGTCTGCACAAGCAGGGACGGATAGCAGAAGCCCACATGTATCTGGACAAGGCCATAGCGCTCACCCCTGATCTGGTAGACTGCTACACCATAGGGGGACGAATCTGTCTGGGCGAAAACAACCCGTCTAAGGCTATAAACTACTTCAAGAAGGCACTGCAACTGTCACCCTATGCCGACACCTGGTTCGAGATAGGCAACTACCTGCTCGAAGCCGGAGAACTGCAAGAAGTGGCCTTTATTTACGAAAACATCAAAAAGCTGGAGCCCGACTTTGACCGCATTGACGAAAGGCTCGCGCTGATTTACCTGCTGCTGGAAGACTGGCCAAACTTCGAAACACACAACCGATTATGCAGGAATCCCATCAGCGAAGAGGAACAGCAATACATCACGGACTTCATGGCACGGACAGACGGACAAGGACTGCCCGCCCTGATAAAAGACATCATTAACAAACTTAAATAAGAAAAACCAAAACAACAACCCATGGAATCAGTAGCTTTCATCCAATGGTGCCTGGAGCACCTCAACTACTGGACCATCACCCTGCTGATGGCCATCGAGAGTTCTTTCATCCCATTTCCTTCAGAAATAGTGGTGCCGCCGGCAGCCTGGCTGGCCTGCACTGAAGGTGAGCTGAACATCTACCTTGTGGTGGTATTCGCCACCCTGGGAGCTGACATAGGCGCGCTAATCAATTATTATCTGGCCTTATGGCTGGGACGTCCTATAGTCTACAAATTCGCCAACAGCCGCTTTGGGCACATGTGTCTCATAGACGAGGCCAGCGTACAGAAAGCGGAAAAGTACTTTGACAAGCACGGAGCCATCTCCACTTTCATCGGACGACTGATACCTGCCGTCCGACAACTCATCAGCATACCAGCCGGACTGGCACGTATGAAGATGTCCACCTTCCTTATCTATACCACCCTGGGAGCAGGCATATGGAACGCCGTACTGGCTTTCATAGGCTACTACCTCTCTACCATAGAGAGCATCAACTCAAAAGAAAAGCTCATTGACGAAGCCACAAAATACAGTCATGAATTGGGATACACCCTCCTGGCTCTGGCTGTAATCGTAGTGGGCATACTGATATACAAAGGCATGAAGAAAGACAAGAAGAAACAATGATGCGGCAGGCGTTGCTCCTGCCTCTCCCCCCTTCCAAGGCGCGGACAGCACGGAACCTGCGGACAAAGCCAACGACAACAGTCTGCAAAGACCGTGCTGTCCGCGCTTTCTATATATACACGTCAGGATAAAAGCCCCTTAACAGGCCCATGCCTGCATAACACCTGCCCTCATGAGCGCAAATCGGTACAGGCCGCGACCTGAAAAGAAAGGCCGTGCCGACAGACACACAAAAAGACCGGGGTATACCACAAATAGTGAAGTTTTCCCTATCTTTGCGCCAATTTTACGATAAACAAAAAAGAGACAAAGATTATGGCAATGCACACTTGGTTTGAATGCAAAATCCGTTACGAGAAAGTAATGGAAAACGGAATGAATAAGAAAGTGACCGAACCCTATCTGGTAGACGCGTTGAGCTTCACTGAAGCCGAAGCACGCATCATTGAAGAGATGACCCCCTTCATCAGCGGAGAGTTTACCGTGACCGACATCAAACGAGCCAACTACAGCGAACTGTTTCCCTGCGAAGAAGAGGCTGCCGACCGCTGGTTCAAATGCAAGCTGGTGTTCATCACTTTAGACGAGAAAAGCGGAGCCGAAAAGAAGACCTCCACACAGATACTGGTACAGGCTTCCGACCTGCGCGATGCCGTGAAAAGACTGGACGAAGGCATGAAAGGCACCATGGCCGACTATCAGATAGCCTCCGTAAGCGAGACTCCGCTGATGGACGTGTATCCTTTCCACGCCGAAGGCGATGACAAACCGGAATGAACCTCATAACCATCCCCATTTCCCTTACAGACAATGATAGCTGACAATCTGCTGCAAATACTGAAAGAGCTGCCCCAAGGCGTAAGGCTGGTGGCAGTCTCCAAGTTCCATCCCAACGAAGCCATAGAAGAGGCTTACCGTGCCGGACAGCGCATTTTCGGCGAAAGCAAGGTGCAGGAGATGGGCACCAAGCACGACAGCTTGCCCAAGGACATAGAATGGCATTTCATAGGCCATCTGCAGACCAACAAGGTGAAGTATATCGTGCCTTACGTATCGCTGATTCACGGCATAGATTCCTACAGGTTGCTGGAGGAAGTGAACAAGCATGCCGTCAAGGCCGGACGGACAGTGAACTGCCTCTTACAACTGCACATAGCACAGGAAGAGACCAAGTTCGGATTCAGTTTCCAGGAGTGTCGCGACATGCTGGACGAAGGCCAGTGGAAGTCACTGGACCACGTCAGGGTGTGCGGTCTCATGGGCATGGCCTCGAATACAGACCGGACGGAGCAGGTGCGGAAGGAATTCCGCTCGCTGGCCGATTTCTTCCATGAGGCCAAGGACAAATGGTTTGCCGACATGCCCTGTTTCAAGGAACTGTCCATGGGCATGACCCACGACTATCACGAAGCCATCGCCGCCGGAAGCACACTGGTCCGCATAGGTACCAGGATTTTCGGCGAAAGACAATACTGACTCCGCTCCCATATGCAGACAAAGGCGGCCTGCATCAGACCCCGGCATTCTTCCGGAAATCTGATGCAGGCCGCTTTCACATAATCACGCAAGCGGTCGGCTACAAGTTCTGAAGCTGTTTTACCAATGTATCGCGCACAGCAATGAACCGAGCCATATTGGCCGCACTTACCGGCTTCTTCGGCTGTGACTTGACGGTCAGGGGGTTGATAGGTTTGCCATGTTCGTACACTCTGAAATCCAAATGCGGGCCGGTAGACAGTCCGGTAGAGCCTACGTATCCTATCACCTCCTTCTGCTTCACCTCCGAACCTACCTTAATGCCTTTGGCAAAACGGGAAAGGTGCATGTAAGTGGTGGTATACACACTGTTGTGTCTTATCTTCAGATAGTTTCCTCCTCCATTGGCCTGATACCCCTTGGCTATCACACGGCCGTTACCTATGGCATAGACCGGCGTTCCGGTGGGTGCCGCATAGTCCACCCCATGATGGGCACGGTAACGCTTCAGCACCGGATGGTACCGGCTGTTGGAGAAACGTGAAGATATGCGGTAGAAGTCAAGCGGCGCTTTCAGGAAAGCACCTTCTAGGCTGTTACCTGTAAGGCCATAATACAGCACTTCGCCATCCTGTTCAAAAGGTATGGCATAATAAAGGCTGTCGGAATGGTTGAAGGATGCGGCCAGCACGCGGAAATTGGGCAACGACACATCATTCACATACTCCTGCTCATATATCACTCTGAATTCATCCTGCTTCTGCAAATCAAAGAAATCAATGGACCACCCGAATATGCCGGACAGCGACATAGCCAGCTGTGGCGACGCACCGCTCTTCTGCATGGCCACCCACAGCGAAGTCTCCACATTGCCTTTCAGCGTCCTGCATCTCCACTCCACAGGATTCTCCCCTCTATAAACCTTGTAATCGTCACGAAGGTCAAACACCACGTAAGTCTTGGGCGACTCCTCGTAAACAAAGAAAGCTGTACGTGAAATGCTGTCTTTGGTCTTGAACACGGCATAAGCCTGTCCGCTGCGCACTTTTCTGACATCAAACACGCCTTCCGCCTTTTCGTTCAGCCTATGCACGTCCCTGCGCGACAGTCCGTGGTCGCCCAGAATAAAGGAGAGGTTCTGTCCGGGTTTCACAATGCCGTAGTCCACGGTATAAGGTTCGTCAGGTATGCCATACTTATAGACTATCTCCTCCACTTCCGCAGAATCGGTCACCGCCACTTCGTCCAGTTCGCCCGTACCGCGCTGCTTGGGCCAGAACACCCAGCACAGTACAGCCACTCCCAGCACTGCGCCTACCAGCAGGCAATGCTTGCTTGTCACTTTCTTCATATTTTGATGTTTGAATCGGTTTCAGTACGCACGTTCCGGACAGCTATTGCAGCAAGGGAATGGCCGGAACGCTTTTTCCGCGCAAAGTTAAAGGTTTTCTGACAGAAAAGAAACGGTTACCCCTCAAAGTAAGAAAAGACAGGCATAAATGAGGCGCAGGAAATTGTCATTTGTCACCGGCCTTGATATCCTTCAACTCCACCAGCTTATTCACTATGGCATATATGGTGAGTCCTGCCGGAGAATGGATTTGGAGTTTCCTCGCAATATTGCGACGATGGGTGATGACCGTATGTACGGAAAGGAACAGCTTGTCCGCAATAGCCTTGTTAGTCATTCCCTTGACCACACAGGTCACTATCTCCTTCTCGCGCTGACTCAGGGTGCCGTCTCCCTCTTTCTCCACTTCTTCCCCTTCGCAGGCCAACAGTCTGTCCAGCTTTTCGGCTATGGCTTCCGTATCGTCGTATATGGCTATGCTTTCGTCGTATCCCTTCAGCATGTTGGAGTCAAGCACGGAACTGACCAGTGCCACATACCGCACTTCCGCATGCGTGTGGTGTCTTTCCTTGAATCCGTTCACGTCGAACCATCCGCCGAAAGTAGGATTTACAATGACTACGTCGGGCGTATGCATCCTCACATATCCTTCCAGCGATTCGGCCGAAGTCACTTCCACAGGATGCACGTTCAGACTGGGCAACCGCTTCAGCACGGCCGTCAGTCCGCTACGGATAATGACAGACGACTCTGCCACCACGATTTTCAGTGAAGTGCTATTTCCCATTCTTCAGCCTCCTTTCCATCTGCTCCACGGCGGGTACAAACATGCAGTCTTCCACCTGACAGTGTGAGGCCAAATCCTGTTCGCAGTTGAAAATGTCGAATAGCACGGCGTTGAGCAGGTTGTTATTCACCTTCTCCGGATAGTATTTTATGATAATGTTCTTCAGTTCCTTCAGCTTGGTGTCTATCTGGTTATGCTTGCTTGCAAAGGTGCGGATGTCGTAACTGTCGTCCGCCTCTCCCCGAAGCAGCTTCTCCACATAGGTAAACACGGCTTGGTTCTCATACTCCATGTGCTTCCTCACTTCCCTGGCATACTCGTCAAAAAACTTCAGTATGAGGAAGGCCACCCCGTCTGAGTCCGAACAGTCTATGGCCTCGATAAGCTTGCGGCGTATGGCCGGCAGGTTGAAGTCCAGAAAATAAGTATGTGCCCGCTTCAGATATTCCATAAGAGCCGACAGGGAGAAAGCATCTTCCTGCGCCTCGTACAGCAGCTGGCCTTCGCTAATAAAGTTAGCCACAGCCAGGAACGTCCGGCAGTCCACACCTTGCGTCTCGCACACGTCTTTCACGCTCTTGTCGCCGAAACCCAACGACAGTCCGAAACGGCTCATTACCATCAGCAGGGAATAATTGTCGCAGATGAGATCACTCATCTTGTCGGTCGCACGGTATTTATGTTGTCCGTTCATCGCATGTTCATTGGTTACACTTCATTTTGCCGGCGCAAAGTAACGGCTTTTATCTGACTTGGACAATCACCATTAGTAGGTATTTTGCCTGCCGGAATACCCACACGCTGCATGCCTTTCCGCGTCAAGGCATATGAAAAAGACAGGATGTAAACCGGAACCAAAGAACTGGGACACGGCTATTTCATTCAGCTACCATCCTTACACAGGTGCGGACAGCAGACTGCAAAAGCGCCGGTCTGGTGCATACCCATACACAGCCCGGTGCGGACGGTTCCGCACCGGGCTGTGAGTCCGTTCACAGGAAGCTGCGGACCCATTGGCAGGAAGCTGTAAACCTATCCGCAGGAAACTATTGATATACAACACATTAACTAGCATAAAAAAAATGCTATTCCTCATGAATAGGCTTTGTAACGACGGTAATTCCATGTGTTCTCTATGAGTGGAAGGATAATTGCACGTTCTACATCTTTTATTATTATTGAAAAGATGTGGAGCCGGGGAAAAGAAGAATCACGGACAAGTAATGATTTTGAAACAAAAGCGTATTTCTTACGTAACACCTCCGTATTTTCCATGTAACACCCCCCTTCTACTTTTGCGGCAAAAAATGAAAGAGGTATGAAGATTTATTTGATTGTCAGTATTTTCATGTTGTTCCCATTAACTGTTTTCTCACGGGACATTAAAGGAAAAATCAAGGATGCCAAGACAGGAGAAGAGATTATCGGTGCCTCGGTCATCGTAAAGGAAGAACCGGGAAAAGGTGCCGTATCAGGACTTGACGGCAGCTTCAGACTGTCGGTGGGACACGGAAAATATACGCTGGTATGCCGTTTCGTGGGCTATAAGACGTGTGAGGTCAGTGTGACACCCGATTCGGAAGAAGATGTGGTCATCCCGCTGGACACGGACGATGTGATGCTGGAGACCGTCACCGTCACCGCTACCAACCCCGGCCGCACCGAGGCCGGCGCACGCGAGCTGGAGCGTAAGGCCATGAACGTGGTGAATGTGATGAGCGCCAGAAGCATGGAGCTGTCGCCAGACATTACCGTGGCCAACGTCATACAGCGCATGTCGGGAGTGACCGTGGAGCGCAACAGTAGCGGTGAAGGACAGTATGCCATACTGCGTGGCATGGACAAGCGTTACAACTACACGCTGGTGAATGGCGTGAAAATACCCAGTCCGGACAATAAAAACCGGTTCGTGCCGCTGGACATATTCCCTTCCGAGATGCTGGACCGTCTGGAGGTGACCAAGTCACTTACCGCCAACATGGAAGGCGACGGCATAGGCGGAGCGGTGAATCTGGTGATGAAAGACGCGCCCACCCAACGGCAGTTCACCGCAAACGTATCCACCGGATACAACGCCATGTACTTCGGACGCGACTTCCAGTCGTTCGACTACGGCTCCATCGTGAAGAAGTCGCCCTATGAAGCCAAAGGCATGCCCGAAGACAGCCGCGTCACTATGGACGACTTCAGCAACAGGAGCATGCACATGAGTTGGAACAGGCCCCTGCCCGACCTGACGGCGGGACTGTCTTACGGTGACCGTTTCTTTGACAAGAGACTGGGCGTGATGCTGGCCGGAAGTTTCCTCAATACCTACAGAGGTAAGGAAAGCCGGATGTACTATCAGCCGGGAACATCGCACAACGGCATAGAATACCGCAACTATTCCACCCAACAGACCAGAATAGGCGCACATGCCAAGCTGGACTACCGTTTCGGCGAAAACCACAAGCTGACGTGGTACAACGGATACATGGACATGCGCGAAGCCGAAGTACGTGACTCGCACGACGATCAGGAAGGCAACGTGCGCATGAAGTGGAACCGGCAGTACATAGTGAACTCCACGCTGAAGGGCGAGCACGGTTTCCTCAACGACAACGCTTTAAGGCTCAGCTGGTCGGCCGTGGCTTCGAAAGCTTACAACGAGACTCCGGACAACATACGCATCTACCTGCAAGGACACCACCTGCAGAACACCAACTCGGCCGAGCGCCGGTGGGAACACAACTCCGACCGCGACCTGGCCGGATATGCCGACCTGACGTACAAGCTGCAGCCGGATTCCCGTTCGGTTCTGGAACTCTCTACAGGCGGCATGTACCGCGACAAGAAACGGGACAGCTTCTACAACGGATACTGGTTCCAGTCGGCCACCGGACACATGGACCCCCAGGTGCAGGGCGAGGATTGGGACAACTATGACCAACTACTCTTTGACGTGCAGACACGCGACGTAAGCAACCCGCTGAATTACGACGCCACCGAAAAGGTAGGAGCAGCCTACGGCATGGCAAAGTACACCCGCGACAAATGGGAACTGACAGCCGGACTGCGCGTGGAGCATACCAACCAAGGCTACAGACTGCGGTATCCGTCAAGCTACGACAATCCGGAAGGCAGCCAGAAGTACACCGACGTGCTGCCCAGTTTCCATGCCAAATATAACGTGCACCGGAACGCCAACCTGCGCTTCTCCTATGCACGTGCCATAAACCGTCCCAGCTTCTTCGAGATAGTGCCCTACCATATCCTGAACGAAGACTATACGGAAACAGGCAATCCCGACCTGAAGCATACGGTAGCCGACAACATAGACCTGCGCTACGAGATGTTCCCCCGTTCGTCGGAACAATTCATGATAGGCCTCTTCTACAAAAGGTTGAAAAATCCCATAGAGTACCAGCTGATACAACCCGAAGGCAATACCAGCCAAAGCATGTACTACACCCCCGTAAACCTGGGTGACGCACACAACCTGGGTGTGGAAGCAGACATACTGAAATACTTCAGCTGGTTCGGCATCAAGGCCAACTACACGTACACACACTCGCGTATCACCTCGGAAAAGCGATATATGGAAGGCTCGGAAGTGAAGCAAACCAAAGAGTCGCGCCCGCTGTTCGGACAGGCATCCCACGTGGCCAACCTCTCGCTGCTGTTCAAGAGCGCCAAGTACGGATGGGAAGGACAACTGGCCGGAAGTTACACGGGCAAACGACTGAGCGACCTCTCGCAGTGGGCATCAGACGACATATGGGAGAAAGGCTACTTCCAGCTTGACGCTTCGGTAGAAAAGACCTTCCGCAAAGGTTTCTGCCTCTTCGCCAAGGCAAGCAACCTGCTTGACACCCCCCTGCTGCGCTACATACAGAAAGGACCACACACCAGTGCCGTAAATTCCGAACGCACGGACGGCAACGTCATAGAACGTAAAGAATGGCACGGACAGTCGGTCATGATAGGCGTGCGCTACAAGCTGTAAACCAGCACGGCCTGGAAAGAAAAGACAAATAAATTAAGAAGAGATAACCAGAAGAGAAAAAATAACCATTAAGTTAATCACTAACCTAACTCATTTTCATTATGGACTTTAAGAAATATCTGTTGATGGGAGCAGCCGTGCTGTCTCTGTCATTCTTCGCTGCCTGCAGCGATGACGATGAAGTAGTAACCGACCCCGACAACCAGGAACAAGGCAACGGGAACCAAGATGGGGAAACTCCGCTGAACGACCCCTCTCTATGGGAAAACACCAATCGGCTGACCTGGCCCGCCAATTCGATAGTGGAACTGGACACACACTACACCGTGCCCGAAGGCAAGTCGCTCGTCATCGAGCCGGGCGTGCAAATCATTGTAAGCACCGCCGGAGCGGGCGTGAACGGCACACCCATAGAATTCACCGTAAACGGCAACCTCTACTGTGAAGGAACGGCCGACAACCCCATACTCTTCTCCATTCCCGAGGACGAACGTACCGAAGGCAACGCCCTGAAAGGCATGTGGGGAGGCATCATGGGAGGAACCACCTGCGCCGAAATGCTGATAGACCACACCATCATAGAATACACCGGAGGACAGGTCATCGAAGACTCTCCCGCCGCACAGACCGAAGCTTACACGGCCGGTGACGACGCCTATCCGCAAATCACCACGAACAATGTCAACGGAAAGTATGTCATCACCAACTCCATACTACGCTACGGATGGAGCGACGGCATATATCTTATGGGAGGACAAGCCATAGTGGCCAACAACATCTTCGCCGGAAACGGATATGACGGTGCGGAAGCCGTGAACATGAAAGCCGGCGTCGTGGCCGACGTGGCTGGCAATCTGATGTACAGTCCCAATACCAACGGACTGAAACTCTCCAGCTCCGGACAAGGAGGCAACCGGGGACAGGCTCTGATACAGGCCTATAACAACACCATAGTAAATGCCGGATGGCGCCGTGACGGAGAGAAAGGCGGATGCGTCTACGTAGAGAAGAACGCCCTGGTACACGTGTACAACAACCTGATGGTAAACTGCAAGTTCCGCGCCAAGACACCCTCCTACACCGACCCCGACAATCCGGAAGAGGGATATGACGACAACTCGGTAATAGACTACAACTACTATGCCTCCGGAAGCCAGAGAAGCGAGATTGTATGGGAAGAGGAAAGCGGAGTGGCCTACGCCTGGGAAGGATACAACCTTGACGATGAAGACTACAACACCGGCGTGGTAGACGCCCACAGCATCATTGCCACCGAAACCGACAGCAAAGACCCCCTGTTCGTGAACTATGACCTGAACGGCGTGTCACTGACCAACTACATATATAACAACGCATGGGACTTCCACGTACAGGCCGGATCGCCTGTTCTGGAAGGCGCATACGACGGCAACGACACCGCTATGGCACCACACTTCGGAACCGACGGACTGACTGTAGACGGCAAGACCTACACATCGCCCGCACCGCAGGCCTACTACGGAGCATACGCCACAGCCCAATGAAAACCGTCGCAAACTATCCGCACACCGCAAACTGTACACTGGCATTCCAACATGTATACAGATTCTGCAGATAACTTTGCAGACGACAAATACGGATGTTAACCAACAAAAAACAAATGGAAAAGCAAATGAAAGCAACAGACTACATCTGGAAAAGAACAGTGCTCGCAGCCCTCTGTCTGCTCATGGCCATACTACCGGCAGCCGCACAAAACGAGGCAGACTGGAAAGCGCTCGAAAAACCACTGAACTTCTACCTGGCCAATGACCTGGGACGAAACGGATACTACGACCAGAAACCCATAGCCGAACTCATGGGACGCATGGCCGAGACCGTAGACATAGAATTTGTGGTAGCCGCAGGCGACATACATCACTTCGAGGGCGTGCGCAGCGTGAACGACCCCCTGTGGATGACCAACTACGAACTGGTGTACAGCCATCCCGACCTGATGCTGCCCTGGTATCCCATACTGGGCAACCACGAGTATAGGGGCAACACACAGGCCGTGATAGACTACAGCCAGGTAAGCGCCCGGTGGCAGATGCCCGACCGATACTACACCAAGGTGATGGAGGAAGACGGAACCACCCTACGGCTGGTCATGATAGACACATCCCCCCTGCTTGACAAATACCGCAAAGACACGGAAAAGTATCCGGACGCTGCCTCCCAAGACATGGACAGGCAGCTGCAATGGCTGGACTCCGTGCTGGAGAACGCCAAGGAAGACTGGATTCTGGTAGTGGGACACCACCCCATCTACGCCGACACGGACAAAAGCGAGAGCGAACGCACCGACATGCAAAAGCGTGTGGACACCATACTGCGCAAGCACGGCAACGTAGACATGTACCTGTGCGGACACATACACAACTTCCAGCACATACGCAAGGCCGGATGTGATACGGACTATGTGGTGAACAGCAGCGCCTCCCTGAGCAGACAGAATGTGAAACCCATAGACGGAACCGTGTTCTGCAGCGGAGAGCCGGGATTCTCCCTTGTCACCGTGGACAAGCACGAACTCTGCCTTCACATGATAGACAAGAACGGCAAGGTGCTTCACACAGTGAGACGCACCCGATAAGACAGCATATCACAACCCGTCAGGAGAAGGGACCCACAGGCCCCTTCTCTTTTTTTTCATACGGCCTGACCTATATATGCCACGCAAGCCCTAACTTTGCATTCTGAACAGAAAGACATCATTCCATCATGGCTAAGGAAAAGACCGTTTACGTATGCAACAACTGCGGACAGGAGTCACCCAAATGGGTGGGAAAATGCCCCTCCTGCGGACAGTGGAACACCTTTGTGGAAGAGACCGTAAGAAAAGAACCCGCACAGAACAGGCTCATGCCCGCCGGCATGGAGCGCGCAAAAGCCAAGCCCATGACCCTGGACGAGATAGAGGCAGGCGAGGAGCCGCGCACCGACCTGCACGACCAGGAACTGAACCGCGTCCTGGGAGGAGGACTGGTACAAGGCTCGCTGGTGCTCATCGGAGGAGAACCCGGAATAGGCAAGTCCACACTGGTGCTGCAGACCATGCTACGCATACCGGACAAACGCATACTCTACGTCTCGGGCGAGGAAAGCGCAAGGCAGCTCAAACTGAGGGCAGACAGGCTGGCACACACCTCAAACGACTGCCTCATAGTATGCGAGACCTCGCTGGAACAAATATACGTCCACATCAAGAACACCCGGCCCGACATCGTGGTGATAGACTCCATACAGACCATCTCCACCGAAAGCCTGGACTCATCCCCCGGAAGCGTGGCACAGGTACGCGAATGCGCAGCCAGCATACTGCGCTTCGCCAAGGAGACACACACCGCCGTGCTGCTCATAGGACACATCAACAAGGAAGGCAGTATAGCCGGACCCAAAGTGTTGGAACACATAGTGGATACCGTACTGCAGTTCGAGGGAGACCAACACTACATGTACCGCATACTGCGCAGCATAAAGAACCGCTTCGGAAGCACCGCCGAGCTGGGCATATACGAGATGAGACAAGACGGCCTCCGCCAAGTAAGCAACCCCTCGGAACTCCTCCTCAGCCAGGACCACGAAGGCATGAGCGGGGTGGCCATAGCATCGGCCATAGAGGGAGTGCGCCCGTTCCTCATCGAGACACAGGCATTGGTCAGCTCCGCCGTGTACGGTAATCCGCAACGATCGGCCACAGGATTCGATCTCCGCCGCATGAACATGCTACTGGCCGTGCTGGAGAAGCGCGTAGGATTCAAGCTGGGACAGAAGGACGTGTTCCTCAACATAGCGGGCGGACTGAAGGTGAACGACCCCGCCATTGACCTGGCCGTAATCAGCGCCATACTGAGCAGCAACATGGACATCGCCATTGAACCGGAAGTGTGCATGGCGGGCGAAGTGGGTCTCTCCGGCGAGATACGCCCCGTAAACCGCATAGAACAGCGCATAGGCGAGGCCGAAAAACTGGGATTCCGCCGCTACCTCCTCCCCCGACAGAATATGCAGGGGCTGGACACACGTCGCACTAACATAGAGCTGGTGCCTGTAAGGAAGGTTGAAGAAGCATTCAGAACTCTGTTCGGATAAGGCACATAAGGGGCGGCCCGTCATCTGTTTGGCAAATTGCGGACATTTTCTTGTGAGAAAACTATTTATTTTTTTACATCCTTACAATTAAAACATTAAGAAATGATAACATATAGACTATGCGGAATTCTTGTAGCTCTGTCTGCATTATCCCATTCAAATCTGAACGCTCAAATCATCCTTGCCGATAAAACGGATAGAAGCGTTGTGGCTTTTGCACAAGTCACGGATGAGAAAGGAAACACCATTGGCATGTCGGACATAGACGGGTGCGTCCGTATAGATGGTAAAGACGGGCAGGTCTTTGTTATCAAACATTTGTCATACGAGCCTAAGAAAATCAAAATCTCCCATCCGGCCAACGGCGACACGCTATGGCTCTCTCCCGCTAATTATAACTTGAATGAAGTCAGCGTTTCAACCCGACAATCAGATTATATACACTTGAAGGCATACTTCCGCAGCTACCAACAGAACGATTCATGCCTGAAGTATTTCAAGGATGGCATTGTGCATTACTACATTCCCTTACATGGGAAAAAAGTCAAGAGGCACGTTGAGGTATCACGCCTGTTGGAAAACAAAGGTTTGATAGCCAAGGACAGGAAACGGACAAATAGCGTGGTAGACAAGTATATCACGACTCCTTATCTGGAAGAAAAGACCTTGTTTGAGCGCATAAAGCAGCAGGCCGATACCTTTGATGAAGGTTTGCCTTATGCGAAGCTATGCATGGAGGGGGTCCCGGCAGGCATCTGCAAGCAAGATTCATTGACCCGCCGTGTGGAGTATGACGCTTTGGCCTTGGAAGGAGGGAAGCGGGAAGGCAAACTCTTTGGCTACACTACACGGATAGAGGCCTTTGTTCAAACTGAGATTTATCGCCGGAGGGCAGAATATCAGTCTTACATTGACCTTCTAAGCCATAGGGATTACCGTAAGATATTCTATAAATATAAGAAAGACAAGCATGAGCAACTGGTAGAAGTGACCGATGAACTTTACGTTCTTTCGCAAGCATACGTCACTTCCGAGGAGATGAAGCGAGCTTTAAAAGAAGAAAGAAGCTCATTGAAGTCCCAAGAAGCCTATTGGCAAAATCCGGCCATTCCTCCCATCCATGAATATCTCCAGTCAGTGCTGAAGCGTGAGTTGCTTCCGGCGGAGTGAAGCATTTCCTCAGAATTACGATTTCCGCCTCATCCCCTTGATGACCTGCTTCGTGGCGGCATCCACCCGGTAGGACTCCACAATCTTCTGCAACGTCTTGTTGTAGGTGAAGTCGTCCAACGTGTTCCCCTCCCGGAGGTAACGCATCGTGAGGTCGGGGAACTTGACAAAGCAGACGGACAAGGCCCAGGCCACGCCCATGCGGACGTAGTAGCCCTCGTGGCGGATGCCGTCGTAGAGGCGGAGCAACTCATGGATATGTTCCTCGTCAATGAACAGCTGCATCGTCATCACCACGCCGAAACGTATCTCGTATTCGCCCCCGGCCCGCATCCAATCCTTGAGGTATTCCCACAGGCGTCCCTTATTCGCCTCAATGAAGCGTTTCCCTCCGCCGAACTTGAACGTGTCGCACACCGACCAACTGTTGATGAGGCGCACGAAGCGGGTCACCCGCCCTAAATATACTTCCACATCCCCATCCGGACGTATGCTGCCCAGCACCATGCCTTGCAGCATACGTTCCTCCATATAATACGTGTCCGCCGTGGCCAGGTACGCCTGCCAGTCGCCCTTGGCTATCTTCTTGGCCAACTCGCGTAGGTGGGGGATGCGGATGCCGAGGACATTCGGCACGCCGGGATTGAGGCTCTCGGTGAAGGGCTTGTTGCCTTGCTCGGCCAGGCGGAGCAGCTCGGCCTTGACGGCTTCGGGGGTGATGGGGATTGGGGTCATCGTATGTATGCAGGTTGTTTTGCGGGCAAAGGTAGTAATTTAAACAAGAAGAATTATCTTTGCCCCATCAATCAATAAAAAAAAGAAAAGTATATGGGATGTTTTATGAATGTATTGTGGCTGGTGCTGGGCGGCATCTTTACCGCCGTGGAATATGTGGTGGCCAGCCTGTTGCTGATGGTGACTATCGTGGGGATACCCTTCGGGATGCAAACGTTGAAGCTGGCGGGGCTGGCCTTGTGGCCGTTCGGCAAGGAGGTGCGTACGGGCGAACGTTCGGGCGGATGCCTGTACGTGCTGATGAACGTGTTGTGGATTCTGCTGGGCGGCATCTGGATTGCGTTGTCCCACCTGGTATTCGGGGCGGTGCTGTGCATCACCGTCATCGGCATACCCTTCGGGCTTCAGCACTTCAAGCTGGCGGCATTGGCGTTGACGCCGTTCGGGAAAGATATTATTTCCCAGTAACTAGAAAATACGATTACCATGAGCAGGGAAAATCATTTCCCACCTGATGGAAAGACTTCGGACTTACGGAACTCATGAGAAGTCATATTCTTCCGTCATGCAGTTATACATCAATCAAGTGTGAGCCGGGGCATAGCAGGCGAATATGCGCTCTATCTTACGCTGTTTGCCGGGAGTGACAGGATGCTCAAGATGACGGATGCAGGTGTAACCAAAGATGCCTGATGTCATGGCGGATGGCCACGGCCAGATGCGGGAGTATGCCCGTTACTATGTTTGTGATTCCCCAAGCCGGGGTAACCTTCTTCATAGTGCGGTAGTAAATACACAGGGCGGCATCCGCAGACCAAACGGAGGAAGTGAGGCAACGCACCACAGACATGTCTTTCGGTACGTTCAGACCGACGAAATGGCGCAAGCACTGGTCTGCGCGGGGGCACTCATGGTTGAAGCAGTGGGCGTAATCGTGAGGAATGCAAGTGTAGTCGAAGTCGGGTGTCTTTTCCATCATCGTAATGTTTGGTTAAGAAAATAAAGACAAGTTTTTCAGACAGAAGTCCGTCACAGGTGCGGCATCTTTTTGCGCTTAATGGGAAATAACGCGTTAAACTATGTAAACTATACTTTACTTTAAGAGTATATTATTTGCTTTTATGTAAAGTATACTTTATCTTTGTGTCGTTCACATTAAAAACAAAAGCGTATGAAAAGAGATTATCTATTGCCGACTCGCTTCCGGTTGTGGGGGTGGGTGTTACTGGTGCCTTCGGTGCTATCGGGACTATGCTCCTTATATCATGGTTGGGAACCATATTTTGCTTGGATGGACGAGTTGAGTGTCATTGGCATGACGCTGTCCCTGCTGTTCATCGGCTTTGCCCGATGCCGCCAGGAAGATGAATGCGTTTCGGCCTTGCGGCTGAAAGCGTTGACGTTGGCGGTACTGGTGGAATATGCGGTGCTAGTGGTGGGCACGCTGACATGTTATGAGTTTGATTATTTTGTGTTTGTATGTTACAACTTGTTTATGCTGTTGGTAGCTTTCGTCCTGCTTTTTCATGGCCTTGTGTGGCTTTGGCGGAAGGGACGGCTGACGGTCAGTGCCCGGACGTGGCTGCTTCCTCCATTGTATCGGCGGATAGGCTGGATGCTGGCGGTGCCTTTTGCAGTGGTTTGCGTCTGCGTGCTCTTCTCGCAAGACTTCGGTTTGAGTTGGTTGGATGAGGCAGGCGTGGTGGGGCTGACCGTCGCCTTGCTGCTCATTTCATTCTCCCGTGAGCGCCAAGAAGACGAATATATCGCCGCCTTGCGCACCAAGGCTTTGGTATGGGCCGTATATGTGTCCTATATCATACTGATAATAGGTACGGTAAGCATTTACGGAGACGCTTATCTGTACTTCCTCTTCAGCAACCTGTTTACGTTGCCCATTGTCTTTATCTTGAAATTCCGTTGGATGATGCATCAATTAAATAAGGAGGAAGGAAGCCATGACAAATAACTTACGTGTGGAGCGCGCCATCTTGCGCATGACCCAACAGCAACTGGCCGAGGCCGTAGGTGTCAGCCGCCAGACCATCAATGCCATTGAGACGAAGAAGTATGTGCCATCTGCCGTGTTGGCCCTGAAGATTGCCCGCGTGTTCAGCAAGGCGGTGGAGGAAGTGTTCAGTTTGGAGGAAGGGGATTAGCGGCGGGGAAGGAGCCTGCATGTCCTCTCAGGTAGAGGCGTGCAGGCTTTTACCGTACAGTCCCGCCACGAGTTGGCAGGCAGTCTCCAGCCCCATGCTCCCGGTGTTCAGCATCAGGTCGTAGCGGTGCGGGTCGCCCCACCGTTCGCCCGTGTAGTATTCGTAGTGGGCGATGCGGTTGCGGTTGACGCGGGCAATCTCGGCTTTGGCCTTGTCGGCGGGCACGCCGTATTCCTCCGTGCAGCGGCGGTAGAGGCTTTGCGCGTCGGCATAACAGAACACCTTGACGAGGTGCGGGCGGTCCTGAAGCACATAGTCGGCGCAGCGGCCCACGATGATGCAAGGCCCTTTGGCGGCCAGCTCGCGGATGATGTTGCTCTCGGCCACAAACAGCACATCGTCCGGCGACAGGCTCCGCTCGCGTGCCGTCTCGCTTCCGGCGGCCAGGATGCACTTCAGCCAGAAGGAGGGGATGGACTGCTCGTTGCGGTGGATGTAGTCCTCGTCGATGCCGCTCTTCTGTGCCGCCAGGTGGATGAACTCCTTGTCATAGAGCTTGATGCCCAGTTCCTTGGCCAGCATCTCGCCCAGCAGGTGTCCGCCGCTGCCGTATTCGCGTGCAATGGTGATGACCGTGTGCGGCTCCTCCCCGGCGGCAGGAGAGGCAGAGGCCTGTATGCCCGTGGCAGGCTGAGGGCTGATCCAGCGGTCGACGAAGCGGTACCACGGGCTGACAAAGTGCACGATAGGCCCTACCAGCAGGGCGGCAATCACCGTGCCCTCCCTCACGCCGTACACTCCGCCCATGAAGACCAGCGACAGCATTACGGCCAGGGCCACCAGCGTCCAGTCGAAAGCCAGTTTCAGGTAGCCGAAGTCCCGGTGGAACTTCTTCACCAACACCCGCACGAAGTATTCGCCGGCCATCATGGCCACGTCGGCCTTCACCTCCAGGGCAATGCCCACAGCCAGGATGACGCACCCGATGAGCAGGTTCACCATCTGGCTAAGGTAGGCCACCGGGTTCAGCCCCTGGATGATGAACATGCACAGGTCAATGCACAGGCCGAAGAAGAAGGTGATGACCACCTGCGAGAGATACATGCGCAGGTCTTCGCGCACTTGCCGCCGCGTCATGAACGGCAGTTCCAGCAAGACGAACAAGAGGTTCAGCACGATGGTCCACTGTCCCATGCTGAGCGGGGTGAACATGCTGGCCACGTAGGTGATGCTGGTGATGGGCGAGGTGCCCAACGAGGCTTTGGTGATGTAGGCCACGCCCATTGCATTGATGAAGAGGGCGATGGCGAAAAGCAGATAACGTCTGATGAGATATTTGTTTTGCATACGTAGAGAGTTTAATCTTCCTTGTGCTTGCGCTAAAGCGAGTGCAAAGGTACGAAAAAACCGTCCAGGTTATTCTCCCGTTTTTTCTTCCGGCGGGCAGGAATGGGGCTTTCCGCTCCATCAGTTAACATCCCTTAGCACTTGTTGAGCGACTGTTGAACAAGAAAGTGCGGCGGGTTGCAGACCTTTGCTTCATCAAAACCATTAAAAACCATAGAACGATGAAGAAAGTATTTATCCTGATTCTACTCTTGCTCCCGCTTTGGCTGGGTGCCCAAGAGAAAGCCGTTTACCGCATTACCTACGATTGCGATGCCCTGCGCGACAACAAAGCGCGGAAAACCTACCGCTGGAACCTGGACATAGGGGAGGCTACCGCCGTATTCTACAATCCCGCCAACCGCCAATACCTCACAGAGTCCGAGGAACTCAAACACTCCGAGGATGTCATGGCAGCCATAGCCGGCTTACAGCAGCTTTGGGCCAAGTATCCCAACATGAGCGGACTGCAGGTCTTGACGGGCAAGCCCGAGGCGGGGAAATATACCTATGTGAATAGTATAGGCGCGGACAACCTGAAGTATGAAGAACCCCTGCCGCCGCTGGACTGGACGCTGACCGACAGCGTGAAGACGGTCTGCGGCTACACGTGCCACCAGGCGAAGGCGGGGTTGTATGGCCGCGTGTGGACGGTGTGGTACGCTCCCGAACTGCCCCTGTCCTACGGCCCGTATGTGTTGGGCGGACTGCCGGGCCTTATCCTGGAGGCGGTGGATGCGGACGGCATTTTCCACTTCACGGCGGTGGGCATCGGGCAGGCCCCGGAGAATACCAAGGTGGAATTTGGGCCGAGCCTGGAGGAACCCGTGAAGTGTACACGAAAGAAATACCTGTCCTTGCGCAAGCTCCGTGCCGAACAGACTTATTCCGAGCAGGCGAAGGACATCTTGGCCGCTTCGGGCGCCAAGGTGGTCAAGATAACGGATGCCAGCGGAAATGAAATTACGAACCAGAAAGCACCCCGTAAGAACTATCTTGATTTGGAATGAACCTATGCGTACACTCATCTTTATCTTAGTAGGCATCCTGGGGATGGCGAGGGGGATGGCCCAGTCCTCCTTGCCTTTCGAGGGAACCGTGCACGATGCCTCCGGCAAGCCGCTCCCCGGGGCCAATGTCGTGCTCTATTCGGACGGGGGCAAGCTCCTGGCCTATACAGTCGTGGGGCAGGACGGGCATTTCTCCCTGAAGCGCCTGCCGGAAGCCGTCCGCCTGACGGTCAGCTTCATGGGTTATCGGGCGGTCAGTGTGCCGGTAGGGGAGTTCAAGAACGGGCAGGACATTGTGCTGACGGAATCTGCCTTTCAACTGCGGGAAGTGGTGGCCAAGCCCGAACGCATTTCCCAACGCGGGGACACCCTGACTTACTCCGTGGCCAACTTCAAGCAGGCGCAAGACCGCTCCATTGCCGACGTCATCGCCAAGATGCCGGGCCTGGAGGTGAAGCCCGACGGCAGCATCGAGTATCAGGGCGAGGCCATCAATACCTTCTACATCGAGGGGCTCGACCTGATGGGCGGGCAGTATGCCGTGGCCAGCAACAACATTCCGGCAGACAAGGTGCAGGACGTGCAGGTGCTGGAGCATCATCAGCAGGTGAAGTCCCTGCGCGGGGTCAGCTTCAGCGAGCAGGCCGCGCTCAACATCGTGCTGAAGGAGGATGCCCGTTCGGTGTGGACGGGACTGGCCGACCTGGGCGTGGGCGTGGCGGGCCGGGGCGAAGGCGTGACGTATGACAACCGCCTGATGGGAATGCAGTTCAACAAGCGCTTCCAGACCCTGATGATGTACAAGAACAACAACACGGGCGCCGACATCGGCCACGAGGTGCAGGACATCGCCGACCTGAACGGCTACCAGGCCGAGACGGGGCTTGTCAGCTTGATGGAGTTGGGCGGCCCGGACTTTGACGCGCAACGCTACACGTTCAACCACAGTCACCTCCTGGCGGGCAACTGGCTGTGGAAGACCGGACGCGATGCCGACCTGCGCATCCAGGCCAGCGGTTTCCTCGACCGGGAGGAGCAGCGCAGCGCGAGTTCCCTTACTTACCTGATCATCGACGGCACGCCCGTTGTTACGGAAGACTACCGGTTGACCAACCGGCGCAAGGAGTTGAAGGGCGAAGTGTGCTATACCCTGAATGCCGACCGCACCTACCTGCGGAGCAGCACCCGGGTGTATGCCGACTGGGATGCCGGCGAGGGGACGATGCACTGCAACGACCGCGATGTCCCGCTGCGCGTCAAGCCCTACAAGCGCGTGGTTTCCGAAGACCTGAGCCTGTCGCGCACCACGGCGCGGGGAGACGTGTGGCAACTGTATTCGTCCACCGGCTGCACCTTCCTGCCCGGCCAGCTTCTGACCCTCAACGGGCAGACCCAACGGCTGGACCTGAACCTGTTTTCCACCCACAGCGAGGCTGCTTTCCATAAACGGCTGGGCCGGCATTTCCTGAACAATACGCTGGGCTTCGACTATCGGCGGCAAGCCGTCAACGGGGCCGTGTGGCAGTTGGCGCAGCCCTATTGGGAACCGTCCACCCAACTGCGCTTCGGCCGGCACCGGCTGGAGGGCGGCGTCAAGGTCAGTTATGTCCGGCAGCGTTACGAGGGCACGTCCGTCGGCAGCGTCTGGGCAGAGCCGTCCTTGCGGTGGGAGTGGAAGCTGTCTCCCCAGTCCGAACTGTCGCTGAACTACCGGCTGTCGGCCACGCCCCGCGAGGGCACGTCCCTGGTCACCGGGCCCCTCTTTACGTCCTATCGCAACCAGTATGCGGGCAGCGGGCAACTGGGCGAGCGGTTCTCCCATATCCTGTTGGGCCGGTATCAGTATCGCCATCCGGTGACGGGACTCTTTTTCCATCTCCGCCCGATGTATGTCCGTTCTTCCGGCAACGTCTTGTATGAGAGCAGGCTGGAGCAGGACGTTTATGTGCAGCAGGCCACGCGGCGGACGTATCGTGCGGACACGTACAGCCTGGGCACCCGTCTGTCGAAGACTTTCTTCTGGGGCCGGACCACCGTGGGGCTGAACGGTTCGTTCCAGTCCACGGGCTATGCCTACCTGTCGTCCGGGCAGGTCCGCGAGGCCCGGGTGGATGGCTATGCCGTGTCGGTGGACTATTCGTTCCGGCCGGCCGGGTGGCTCTCCGTGGAGGGGAAGTCCGGGGCGGCGGTCACCGCCCGCAAGGAGCTGGGCGAGGGGGCGTCTGCCTCCCCCGTGAGCCGCGTGGTCGATTGGTCCCACCGCGCCGATTTCCACCTCCTGCCTGCCGCCGGGTGGATGCTGTCGTGGGACAATGAACTGTATCACAGCAGCGAGCCGGGTTTCGGGCTGAATTATTTCTGCAACCTGGCCCTGAGCTACCGGACGAAGCGTTGGGAACTGTCCCTCCTGGCCAACAACGTGGCGGGCACTGCGGAGTATCGGCGGCGGGTGGTGTCGTCCACGCTCCAGTCCTACACGCTGACCTACCTTCGCCCGCGCGAGTTCCTCCTCCAATTCAGCATCGACTTATGAGGTTCAGAAGAGAAGCCGGTATCCCTCTCCCCGCTGGTTAATCAGCTTCACGTCAGGGTCTTTGGACAGGCGGTGTCTCAGGCGGGAGATGAACGTCTGGAGGCTGCGGGTGCAGAAGAAATCGTCGTCGCCCCAAAGGTCGAGCAGGATGTCCCGGGCCGGGACGAGGGCGTGCGGCTGTCGGCAGAGGCGTTCCAGAATCTCGCTTTCCCGGTTGGGCAGCTCGTGGCTTTCGCCGGTGGGCAGGTAGGTCAGCGTGCGTTTGCCGGGGTCGAACTGGTAGTGTCCGATTCGTGCCTTCCCTTTCTGCGGGGCCGACGGGGCGGAGAGCCGCCCCGTCAGGGCCTGTATACGCACCATCAGTTCCTTCATGCCGAAAGGCTTCTTCAGGTAATCGTTGCCTCCGGCGTGGAAGCCTTCCACCACGTCGTCCACGGTGCTTTTGGCCGTAAGGAAGAGGATGGGCGTGCGGCTGTCCGTCTGCCTGATTCTCCGCACCATGTCCAGGCCCGACAGTTGGGGCATCATGATGTCCGCCACGACGATGTCCGGACTTATCTTTGCAAATGCCTCCAGTCCCTTTTCGCCGTCGCAGGCCAGGGAAACCCGGAAGCCGTTGGCCTCGAGGGCGTCTTTGATGATGCGGGCCAGCGTGGGCTCGTCTTCTACTACCAATACGTGTATGCTGTCCATGTCTCTTCTTTTATAATGTGATGTAGAACGTGCTGCCCCGTCCTGGCGTGCTTTCCACCGTCAGGCGGCCGCCGTGTTTCTCCACGATGCTCCGGGCAAAGAACAGTCCGATGCCGTAGCCCTTGACGTTGTGCACGTCGCCGGTGTGCACGCGGTAGAATTTCTCGAAGATGTGCTCCTGGTCGCGCGGGGCGATGCCGATGCCGTTGTCCGCGATGGCTATCACGGTGTGCGTCCCCTCCCTCCGGGCGTCAAGGCGGATGTCCACTTGTGCGCCCGAATACTTCACGGCATTGTCGAGCAGCGTGGCGAGCACGCTGGACATCAGCTTGCGGTCGATGCGGACGCTGAGGCTGTCGGGGCAGACGGTGACCGCCGTCGTGCAGGGCTTGCGGGCGCTCAGCCTCGTCTGGGCGGCGGCCTCTTCCAGCAGCGGCTGCACGGGCGTATCGGTCAGTTCGAGTTGCAGGCTGTCCCGGTTCTTCAGCGTGGTGGAGAGAATCATTTCCACCAGCCCCGTCAGCTTGTCCAGTTGCCCTTTGATGATGTTCAGGTATTCTTCGCGCAGGGCGGGGTTGTTGCCCAGTTCGCCACACTCCAGCAGGGTGTCGCTGGCGGCATAGGCCACGGCGATGGGCGTCTTCAGTTCGTGGGTGATGTTGCCGGCCAGGTCGTTCTTCATCCGCTCCAGGTCCCGTTGCTTCCGCAAGGCCCGGTGGATGAACCCGAAGGCGGCAACGACTGTCAGCAGGATGCCTGCCGACACGGCCAGCACGCCCGCCATCTCCCGGAGGATGCGTGCGGTGAGCGATGGGGAACGGAGCTCGTAGACGCCCGTGTTGAGGTTGGTGGTGACGGGAATGACCGGGTCGCCGTCGGCCGGGCGGTATCCTTCCGTGGCCACCGAGTCAATGGGCACTCCGTCGCGCAGGAAGCGCAATTGGTGGGGCAGGGTCAGCCCGATAGAGTCCAGGGAGCGTGTGAAGAGTTCGTCCACCCGGCGGATGTCGAAATTGCCGGCGATGAATGCTTCTCCTTCCGGCGTATGGCGGTCGATGCGGTGCACGGTGATTTCCTTGGGCTTCCCCTTCAGCGTGTCCATGCCGATGGATATGACCATGCCTTGGGGATTGGGCGAGGGGGTGTAGAGGACGGTGGTGTCCGACTCCAGGCTTTTGCGCCATTTTTCGGCAAATTCAGCCCCTTCCGCCTCGGTCAGCAGGGAGCTGATGCGGGCGACAAGCGCCTGCCGCTGGGTGTGGTACAGGCCGTACAGCCAGTAGGCTTCGTAGGCGGCCACGGCGAGCAGGGTCAGGGCGGCGGCCAGGAAGATACGGTGTCTCTTGAAGAAAATCCCTATCATAAGCAATCATACGTTTTGTCTTCCGGATTTGTTTCGGACAAAATTAATAATTTCTTCCGCAAATCTCCTGCGATACCGTTTGGCATATCATAATAGCCTGTTTAAATTTTCCTTTTTAAGCTTTTCATTCAGTCTGTTTTGAGCCTTTTTCCAGCCTATTTTCCCGTTTCCCTTCGTTACATAGCCCGCCACATTCCTCGTGACAATGGGAAAATATGTTCGGAAAAACATCCCAAAACAGTACTGGGCAAAATTTAAAACAGCTTCTTAATATTCCCAATTAAATGATATTATCTTTAGAAGTTAAGGAGTTAAACCTATACCTTCATGTATGCCAAATCCGTTGTTTTGCTATTGTCTCAACTTCTGTTACTTATCCGGCATTATTATACTTAATCATACTTAATGCGGGTGGATTTGTAAACAAAGATAAGGTTAGCCAGCGGAGGAAACAGGACTTTCATACGTTGTATATGATACATAGCATCATGTACGATGATGTATACCATCATATACGATGATTCCTACCATCATGCACGATGATGGTAATCATCATGCATGATGATATATATTCAATCTCTAATTCCGGTCAAGGCAATATATGGATTTAACTCAGGAAAGAACATATATAAGTAAGTATTAAATTGGTTACTTATATCTACTCCACGCCGAATAATAATGTCAGAGCAAGCGGTTTACCGCGAAGTATTTCCACAGCGGCGCAGCCATGAGCGACTGCTTGATTTGGTTGGTTGTCAGCAGTGTGCGCACTTCGTCTACGGTCAGCAGTTCAATGCTGATGTCCTCCGTAGCTTCCAGGTGTTGGGTGGAAATCGGCTCCACTTCGGTGGCCAGGAAACAGTGGGTCAGATTGGTCATGGTGCTGGTATTGGCCGAAATGTCCATCCACGGCGTCCACGTGCCACCGCCGTAGCCCGTCTCCTCATACAGTTCGCGTTGGGCCGATTGCAAGGGCGTTTCACCCGGCTCGCACACGCCGGCACAAATTTCATAGCAAGTCAGTTGCAAGCCGTGGCGATATTGCCGTTCCATCAGGAAGCGTCCGTCGCGGGTCAGGGCGATGACGTTTATCCAGTCGGGGTATTCCAATACATAATACTCATTGTTCTCCACGCCGTTGGGCAGGCGCACCCGATCCCGGCGGGCCGTCAGCCAGGGGCGGCGGATGAGGTATTCGCTGTCCAGAATCTGCCAGCGGCGATCTTGGTTGTTGGGTTTCAGCATATCCTTTCGAGTTTAGTGCTTGCAAATATAAAAAGAATGAGAATGGTTCCTTAGACGCAGATAATGCGGATGGGGCAGATTTATATTTTTTTAGGCGCGAATGCTGCCCATGATTCCTCATCCTTGCCTGAAAACTTAGGACTACGTAATCTGTGTTCTACAAAATAGACCTCCGTTCCTTAACGCCTCAAAACTACCCCGTGGAGTAGTGTACGTATGTTGTTTCATGCCGACTTTTGCAGCAGAAAGCAAAAAGACAAGCGAGATGAAAAAGTTATTATTCTTCTGCTGCCTCCTCCCGATAGGAATACAGGCACAAACCGTCAGCGGAAAACTGATTGACGAACAGAATCACCCCTTGCCCTACGCCAATGTCGTGCTCCTTTCACTGCCCGACTCAGCCTACGCGACGGGCACTGCAGACAGCGATACCTGCCTCGCCCTGCAAACCCGGCAGAAACCGATGGAGCGTACTGTCGAACAAGTACGGGCGAAACTGTCGGCCTACGTTGCGGCACACCCTCCCGTGGCGGTTCTACCCCGCTTCCACATCGTCTTCCTAAATCAGCCCCAGATTGGCTGCAATGCCCACGGCCTCAGCGATGTTTTTTTTGCGTGTAGCTTCTCGAAGAGGTTCTTCATTCCTGATTCTTCGTTAAGAGAGAGGGTTTCTTCCTTCGCAATCGCAGGCTGTTCGTCACCATACTGACGCTGCTGGACGCCATGGCCGCCCCGCCAATAAATAGGTCCAACAAAAGAATAGCGACTGCCACTATGTGCCTAATAGTTGCAGTCGCCATTCTTTTATATAAAGGTTTAGAGCCTGTCTGATTGTCTGTTACCTTTTGCATTCAGTACGATTCGTGCCGGACGGACACCCAAAGCCCGCACTTCTATTTCAATCTCCCCTTCCAGCTTCTTGCTCTGCACGATGGCTGTCAGTTGGCCGGAAAAGGCGTGCATTCGGGGTAAATGGAAGAGATCAAGGCAAGTGGCATCGCCATTGGCTGCGGCGCGAAAGCTTCCGGCTCCTTTGACCGTGAAGCGAACCAGGCGGTTGTCCGCAGGGCAGAGGTTGCCATCCTTGTCCACTATGCGCACGGTGATGTAGGCCAGGTCTTTTCCATCGGCTTGAAGAGAGGTGCGGTCGGGCACCAATTCCAAGTGATGGGGTTTGCCGGCCGTGCGGACTATTTTTGTGTCGGCCACCTTCCCCATGGCATCGTATGCCACTACTTTCAGCTCTCCGGGTTCATACTTCACGCTGTCCCAGATCAGGCGGAATCGGCGTTGCAAGGCCAACGAATCTTTTCCTTCCAAGGCTTTGCTTTGTGTGGCTGTCAATTTGCGTTGGCGTCCTTGGCTTTGGCCGTTCACAAAAAGCTCAGCTTCCGGGTAGTCGGTGTACACAAAGACCGGGGTGACTTTCCCTTCGCGTCCCGGCCAGGTCCAATGGGGCAGGACGTGCAAGGTGTGATCCTCCTTGTTCCAAAGGCTGCGATAGAGGTAATACCGGTCCTTGGGAATGGACGCCAAGTCAATGATGCCGAAAAGCGAGCTATGATTGGGCCAGGCATCGGTATCGTAAGGTGAGGGCTCACCCAGATAGTCAAAACCTGTCCATACGAATTGCCCCATCGTCCAAGGATAATCTTCTGCCAAGGCCAGATCCTCGTCGGGCACATTGGACCAGCTGCAAGATTCCAGGTCATAGCCGGACGATTGGTGGTCGGGGTACTTTGCGTCTTTCTTCGGAATCACGGGAAACTTGTACACGCCCCTTGAGCTTACCGTAGATGCGGTCTCCGAGCCTAATACTACAGACTGCGGCAGCAAGCGATAGGCCTCCTGATAGCGGAAAGTACGGTAGTTGAAGCCCGGCACATCAAGCAAGGTGGCGAAGCCGTTGTCCAGCACGCAAGACACCTGGTCCATGCCGCAAGTCACCGGGCGTGTGGGGTCTTCCCTATGGCAGATGCCTTGCAGGAAGGCGGCCACCTTGTAACCCTCGTCCTCGCACTGCGTGGGCACTTCGTTGCCGATGCTCCACATCACCACGGACGGATTGTTGCGGAAGTGGTGCAGCATGTTCACCATGTCGCGCTCGGCCCATTCGTCGAAGAAGCGATGATACCCATTCTTACACTTGGCGATATCCCATTCATCAAACGGTTCCACCACCAGCATGAACCCCATCTCGTCGCACAGCCCGACCAGCTCGCTTGCCGGCATATTGTGCGTCGTCCGTATGGCGTCGCAGCCCATATCTTTCAACATTGTCAGTTGGCGGCGCAGGGTGGCCACGTTGACTGCCGCGCCCAAGGGGCCAAGGTCGTGGTGATTGCATACGCCACGGAACTTGCGTGGATGCCCGTTCAGCACAAAGCCCTTGTCTGGCACAACGGCCACGCTGCGGATGCCGAAACGGGTGACATATTCATCCACCTGTCCGCCATCTACAAAGATGCGCGACACGGCCTTGTACAAATACGGCGTTTCGGGCGACCAAAGGCTGGGCTTGTCCACCAGGAAGTTTTGTTCAAAAGGGATGCCGCGATTTACGCGACGTGTATGGTCTTTGGTGGCCACCACCTTGCCGTCCGGGCCAACGATGTCCGTGACGATGCGCACATCACGGTCATCAGCGCCCTGCACTATCGTACGCAACTTCACCGAAGCGTAATCCTCGCAAACATAAGGCGTAACAAGATGCGTGCCCCATACCGGCACATGCACATCCTCAGTCAGCAACAGACGCACCGGACGGTACAGTCCTGCGCCGGGATACCATCGGGAAGATTGCGGGCGATTTTCCAGACGGACAGCCAATGTGTTCCGCCCTCCGGAACGGTCCAGCAACTCCGTCACATCACAGTGGAAAGCATTGTATCCAAACGGCCAAAAGCACACTTCACGTCCATTGACATAGACACGTGCTTCACTCATGGCACCATCAAAAAGCAATGTGGCCCGCTTGCCTTCGGGCACACTGAAAGTGATGCGATACCAGCCAATACCTACATAAGGCAAGCCTCCGGTGCGGCCGGTCTTGACAGATGCCTCTGCCTCGAAGTTTTGCGTGACAGCTACTGTCTGGAGATCGTTTTCTCTGCTGAAAGGACCATAGATGGCCCAGTCGTGAGGCACGCTCACCGATTGCCAGGAAGCATCATCAAAGGCCGGTTCGGCAGCTCCGGCCACCTCTCCTTTGGTGAATTTCCAACCGTTTTCCAGAAGCACCTCGGTGCGCTGTGCCTGGACGGGCAGCATGGATGCCATCCATGCGCCCAGTAAAATCAAATATCGCTTCATACAATAACTCTTAAGTAGGAATGCTTACCGTCAATTCTTGAAGGCGTCCAGCGCGATGGTGGGGCGGCCACTGTCATCAAAGGCACCCTTGAAGTATCCGTTCCAGCCGGCGTAGCATTGGGGCTCCCAATAGAACACGCCGAGACAGGCAGGCAGTTCACGGCATCGGGCCAGCAGCTCGGTGAGGTATGCCAGCGAAGTGTCCGGTTCGTCCCAGTTCATGCCAGTCTCGCAAATCATCACTTCTTTGCCATAACGGGTGTTCATGTCCTGCATGTTGGCCACACAATCGGCCAGCATCGTCTGCCAGTTGTCCGCATCGGGATAGAGGGACATGCCGATGACATCATACTCGGCCCCGTTCTGCCGCAGCAGGTCGAATATCCAGCGGAAGAGGCTGTTGTCGTTCCCGCTTTGGATGTGGACGATGACTTTTGTTTCGGGGCACACCTCCTTCGCGGCACGGCAGCCCGTGGTGATGAAGGCGGCAAAGTTGGCGGGGTTGGCCGGATAGGTGATGCCGTCGGACTGCACGTCGTAGGTGGCTCCGCTCAGTGTCTGATCCGTATCCCACAACATACCGGGGCCGTTCTCATTGCCCACCTGCACCCATTCGGGGGTGATGCCTTGTGCTTTCAGCACGTTCAGCACGTCTTGGGTATGTGTACGGATAGCAGCGTGTAGTTCGTCCAGGGTCAGGCCCTGCCAGGCGGAGGGTTTGAACTGGGCGGAAGGATCTGTCCACGTGTCGCTGTAGTGGAAGTCTATCATCAGGCGGTAGCCCAGTTGGCGGGCACGCCAAGCCTTGGCCAATACGTCGTCGCGATTACACCAGCCGTCTTCGGGGTTCACCCATACGCGGAGACGGATGGCGTTGAAGCCCAGGTCGCGCAGCAGGGTCATACACTCGGTGTCGCGCCCGTCGGCGGTATAGAAGCGGATGCCCGATGCCTCCATTTGTGTCAGCCAACTCACATCGGATCCTTTGGCAAAGCCGCTCATGTTATAAACAGGTTCTTCGGGGAAGACGGGCGTATCATTGTCGTCATTGCAGGCGGCTGCCCCCAGGAGCAGCAGACCCGACAGGAATAAATGTTTCAGTTTCATTGTCTGTTTGAATGTCTTTTGGGTTGTGATGAATGGGGAGGACAGCGGCGTCCGGCACGCCTCGCGCCGCTGTCCCCGGATATATAATACCTATTGAAGAGTCATGGTGTACGTGGCTTGCACGAGGTCCACCGTCAGCAGGTAGGTGCCGGCCTCTCCGCTGAAGGGGATGTTGGGCACCTCGTCCGTACCCTGGTAGAGCAAGATGCCGTCACCGCCGCCCAGTGTGTTGGCCCAGGCTTCGTCCAGCACAATCTGGAATCCCCAAGGCGTTTCGCCTGTGATATCCACCGTGGCTGTGTAGACACCCGGTGTGTCGGTGGCTGTCAAGGCGTGCAGATCCCAGTTGTCGTTGAAACCGCTGTAGTACACCGTTTGCACGGATGTCAGGCTGTAGGTCAGGGCACTCAGCGAGACGTTCATCAGGTACAGGCCGGGAGTGGGAGCGGGCAGGTTGTTGCTACTCTTGAAGAGGAGCGTGCCAGCGTAGGCATCGCCTTCACCTAAGGCATAGTAATCATTCCAGTTGTCGCGCTCGATGGCTATCTGGTAACCCCACTCGGAGTTGACGTTAGCCACACCGGCATACGACTGGGTGGCGTTGTCATAGAGACGCAGATAATTGTCGAAGGTCCAGCTGCCGCTGGTCAGATCGTCCACACCGGGCAGAAAAATCAGCGGAGCGGCTTCTTCTTCCTCTTGGCTGCCAGCCTGTACGGAGGCTGTCCAATGGGCGTTGTCGCTCAGGTCGATAATCAGCGTACAGTCGCCTGTGGCAGGAACGTCCACCGTGATGTTGCCCGACTGGTCGGCCAGGACAATGGCATCACCCTCTTGGGCAAAGGTGATGGACATGGGCGTGGCGGCGGTATCGTCAGTGGCACTGGTACTGTCATACAGGCTGCCGTTGGCAGAAAGGCGGATGGTTGCCGTACCCGTCTCGGTGGACTGGAAGAGTAACGTCCAGCGGTTGTTGGGGCGGTCGAAGACGAGTTCGCCTGTGATGTCGCCCTCCAGCGTCAGAGTCGGGATGGAGAGGGCTGTCCAATACAGTTCGTTCACATCGGCCACCACGTAATAACAGCCGGCGGGAGTGGGGAACCAGCAGTTCCACTTGTTCTCGGCTTTGGACAGGGTAAAGGGATTGTTGTCAATCGGGGCGGCTCCCCAGATGGTACCGTCACCCTCCTGCAGATAGAAGTTATACCAGCCTGTGGCTCCCACAAAGCCCTCGTAATGACCGTCAGACTGTGGCGAGTAGAGGCTCATGCCGGTGGGCACCTGCGAGCTGTCCAGCACAAAGAGGCGGCTCATGTCTATCAGGTAGGGTGTGACGCTGACAACTACGAAGTTAGTGTAGACCGGTTCCATGTTGGCACCCGAACGGACGGCCAGACGGAAGTAGATGTTGGAGGCCACATCGGGTTGTGCCCCCACGCTTTGAGCCAGGGAATTGAGCGTGGCACCGGTGTAGGCTTTGGAGTAGGATGTTTCCGTCGTCTCAACTACAGAGGAGAAGTTCTCGTCAGCCGAGGCTTCCAGGGTCATGATAAGTTGTCCGTTGGGAGCGGTTAGATTGGGGTCGCTCACCACGAGGTTGTCTGTTGACCAGGCCAGAGACAGGACTATCTCGTCACTGTGGTCCTGGCTCAGCACAATGCTCTCTTCCGAGGCTATCAGTTGCCCCGGTTCGATACTGTTCAGGTAAAGCTTGTCCTCGTCTTTCTCGCAAGCCGTCACTGTCAGGAGGGACAGCAGTCCGAGGAGAGAGTTTCTGATAATGTTTTTCATATATGATATGTATATACTCGTTTATATAAATGTATAGAAGATAGCGGTCAATAGCCCTCATTGTAGAGGTTGGGATTTGCCGTCAGCTCCGTGGATGGGATGGGGTAATAATTGAAACGATTGTCCACGGCCTGCCCGTCGCGTGAGCCTCCCTTCCACTGCCACAGGTAATCGGCGGTAGTGAAGCGGTTGTAGCGGATGAGGTCGGTGCGGCGCACGCACTCGGTATAGAGCTCGCGGGCACGTTCATCCAGCAGGAAGTCCGTGGTCATCTGCGCCTCAACAATATTGCCGGACTTGTTGCCGTAGGCCCGTTCACGCACCAGGTTGACGTAGCTCAAGGCATCGGTACGGGAGGCACCCTGTCCGCCACGCACCACGGCTTCGGCCAGCATCAGGTAGACATCGGCCAGACGGAAGAGGGGATAGTCGGTGCTGGCACCATCTGAGGTAGTGTTGGAGGCAGCCTCGCCCGCATCGGTCAGGTTGGTCCACTTCACGGTAAGGTAGCCGTTGCTTTGGTCTTCCACCACATCAATGTCCAGCGTCTGTCCCTCGGTGAAGAACATGGCACGGCGGTCGCCGTCGGAGAAGAGCGAAGGCAATGTAGGACGCATGCGGAAGTTGCCCCAGCCGGAAACAGCTCCGTAGTCGGCGGGTACCTGGAAGTCGGAGGCGTTGTTGATGGCACCGCACACCATGTAAGTGGTCGTACCCCACGAGGTGGTGTGGGTGGCATCCACGGGGAGGGCGAAGATGATTTCATTGGTGCGCAGGTGGTTGTCGGCGTTGAACAGCTTGGCGTAGTCTGGCTCCAGACTATAGCCGGCTTTAATCACTTGGAGACAATAGGTGACACAGTCCGTCCAACGAGCCTCTCCGGAATATACCTCAGCGTTGAGATAGAGACGGGCCAGCAGGGCGTAAGCGGCCTGTCGGCAGGCACGCCCGTATTCGCAGGCCGAGCGGTCCAGCAAGTCGGCATCAATGGCCAGCAACTCGCTTTCCACATAGTCGAAAATCTGCGCCGAAGTGTAACGCGGCGGCACGTAGTTGCCCACGGGGTCGGCCTCAGTCACAAAGGGAACGTTACGGAAAAGATCCATGGCATGGCTGTAGGCCAAGGCGCGGAGGAAGCGTGCTTCGGCACGGAAATGGCGGATTTCCTCCTGGTCGGCCTCGCTGAAGGAGGCAATACGCTCGTCCGTAGCGTTGCGCAGGAACTCGTTGCACAGAGCGATATTGTAGTAGATACGGTAGTACATGTCGGACACAATCAGATCGTTGGCATCCCAGCTGAGGTAGGTCAGCCCGGTCATGTTGTCGCCGGCCAGCCAAGTGTAGACCACTTCGTCCGTGCCACACTCCTGCATGTTGAAGAAGTTGCGCATGTAGTCCCAGCCCTTGTTCGTGGTGAGGTCGGCATCTCCCCCACCCTTCTCCTGGCCTGCGATAGTGAAGGCTACGTAGAGTTTGCCGAGGACGGCTTTGTAATTGTCCACGCTGGTATAGACCGTAGCCGATGTCTGTTCGATGTGGGGATATTGGTCCAGGTCGCCCACGCAGGAAGTCGCCAGCATGCCGCCGACAGCGAGCAGGGCGGCGCAAATCAGGTGATATATCTTTTTCATCGTTGATATCTGTTAATGTAAGGTTGATTCTATCAGTATAATCGGGGTTCCCTTAAAAGTCGAAGCCCAAGGTGAGCGAATAGGTACGGGGTCGCGGATAGAACGAGGCGTCCATGCCGCTGGGCACTTCGGGGTCGGCACCCGAATACTTGGTGATGCAGAACACGTTCTGAACCAGCAGACTGGCACTGAGACCGAACCAGCGACTTATGCGACCAAAGTTATAGGACAGCGAAAGGTTGTCCATCTTCAGAAACGAACCGTTCTCCACGTAGTAGTCCGACAGGTGTTGACGGCTTTGGAATCCCGTCTCCAGGTAGCTGTGATGCAGGTTGTTCAGCTGGCTGGTATTGTAGCTCATCGTCTCCCAAGCACCGGTGTTCATGGCCATGCCGTTGTAGACGTAGTTGCCCACGTTAGCGCGGAGGCTGGTGCTGAGTGTCCACTTCTTGTAACTAAGCGAAGTGCTCAGGCCGAAAATGAAGTCGGGCGCAGCGGACTTGTAACGGTAGCGGTCTTCGGTGTTGATGACCCCGTCACCGTTCAGGTCGGCGTAAGCTCCTTCTATGGGACGGCCGGTCTTCTCGTCATACAGCTGCTTGTAGACATAGAACATGTAAGGCTCGTATCCCTCGCTCAGCACTTGCACGCAGTGACCGTCTATCCAGGCACCAGCCTCAATGTTAGTGGCGGCACCGCCTTCGACAAGGGAGAGGTTCTTCACCTTCATCTTCTGCCACGTCATGTTGAAGCTGACGTCCCAGTTCCAATTGTCAGTCTTGACGGGCGTGGTGTTAAGGCTGACCTCAATGCCTTGGCTGTCCACGTTGCCTACGTTAGTCAGAATGCTCTTGTCGAAGTTCACTCCGGCGGGCGACGGCACGGTGGCCAGCAAATCCTTGGTCTGGCGGGTATAGTAATCAAAGCTACCCGTGATGCGGTCGTCCAAGAAGCCGAAGTCAAAGCCCGCATTCCACGATGTGGTAGTTTCCCACTTCAAATTGGATACATATGCCTCGGGACGGAAGGTATGGTGGTACTCCGTACCGAACAGGGCTTCGGCACCTGTCTGGCTGACGGTGTAGACGGGCAGGTAGTTGTAGTTACCGATGCCGTCCTGCTGGCCGGTGACGCCGTAACTGGCACGCAGTTTCAGGTTGCTCAGCACGGGATTGTCCTTCAGAAAGTCTTCCTCAGTGAGACGCCAGCCCAAGGCCACGGAGGGGAAGGTACCCCAGCGGTTGTCCGAGCTGAAGCGCGAGGTACCGTCACGGCGGACAGTGGCCGTCAGCATGTAGCGTGAGTCGAACGAGTAGTTCAAGCGGGCATAATAAGAGAGGAGCACGTGACGTTGGTCGGAAGCGGCGATGCTGTTCTGCGCTTCGCCCAGTGTGTTGAGTTCATCGTATGCCGGGCTGGTTGTCTTCCAGAATTGGTAGTCGTAACCGACGGTGGCATCCACGCTGCTTTTCCAACTTTCGAAGTATTTGTTGTAGTTCAGATAAGCCGTCAGCAGGCGGTTGATATTCTTCTGCGGGCCATACTCGTAGTCACGGCCATTACTGGTGTTAAACTGAGCCGCCTCGGCTGGCACATAAACTTCACCCTGCCCTTTAGCATAGTCATAGCCCAAGGTGGCGTGAAACTTCAGTTCGGGCAAGAAGTGCATCTTGTAGTCCACGTCGAAGTTGCCCACGAAACGCGATACACGGCTGGTGGACTTGTATTGCCTGATGGCACCTACGGGGTTCACCGTACCGCCGTTGACCAGTTGGCCCACGTTGTCTGTGGCCTCGGTGTAGCCGCCGAAACTGTCTAGGCCGGAATAGACGGGCAGAGTGGGATTCCAAGTGGCAGCGTTCCAAATGGCATCCGTATTGGCAAAGCGGTTGTTGTTCAGCGAACCTTTGACATTGAGAGTCAGCTTCAGGTGGTCATCAAAGAAGCTGGGCGAGAGCGATACGCTACCGGTCAGGCGCTTGGCCTTGTCGGTATCCAGCAAACCGTTCTGTACATAGTAGCCTACCGATGCACGGATGGGGAAATTCTCGGCAATGCTGCCGGACAGACTCAGGTTATTGTCCGTACCGTATGCCGGGCGATAGACCTCGTCGTTCCAGTCTGTGCGAGCCGTGCCCAGCAAGGCTTGTTGTGCCGCGCTGCCCTGGGTATTGACCACATTGATAAATTCATCATAACTCAGCATGTCCGTTAACTTTGTACGTGTTTGGATGGACTGTGTGGTGCTGAACGTGGCCTTCAGCCGTCCGCTGCCGCCTTTCTTGGTCGTGATAATGATAACGCCGTTCGAGGCACGCGAACCGTAGATGGCCGTGGACGAAGCATCTTTCAGGATGGTCATGCTCTCAATGTCATTTGGGTTGATGAGCGAGAGGAAATTACCGCTGTTACCGCTAATGCCTCCCGTCTCCAAGGGCACACCATCCAGCACGATAAGCGGGTCGTTGGAAGCTGTCAGCGAGGCACCGCCACGGATACGGATGGTGCTGCCTGCCGTGGGCGAGCCGCTGGTGCTCATGATTTGCACGCCGCTAACCTTACCGTTGATGAGTTGCTCGGGCGAGGCTATCAGTCCGGCGTTGAAGTCATCGCTCTTCACGTTGGTCACCGAACCGGTCAGGTCGCTCTTGCGGGTGGTACCATAGCCTATGACCACTACATCGCTCAGCATTTGTGCGTCGGGTTGCAGTTTTACGAAGAGATTGCCATCGGCCGGAACAGGTACCGATATGGTGGTATAACCCACAAAGGAGACTTGCAGCTCCTCCACTCCGTCGGGCACCTTCAGCACGAAGTTGCCGTCCAAGTCAGTAATCACGCCGGTCGAAGTTCCCTTGACCAACACACTGGCTCCGATCATGGGGAGGCCGGTTTCATCCACGACCTGTCCCTTCACCTCGCGTCCGCCTTGTGCCCAAAGCGGGGAGGAGATTCCCAAGCAAACGATGCACATCAGGCACAGGCAGAGCCGTCGCATCATGCTTGCATTCCACAGTTTGTTTTTCATACGTAAATTGTTTTTAATTGAGTTGATAAATAGGGTAAAAAATTAGTCTTACTCCAGCCAGACTTCGCCCAGTTCCAAACGGCTTTCTGTGCCCGGACTTTGTCGGGAGATGCGCAGTTCCAGGGTTTCAATGTCTGTTGCCCGTAGCGGAAGGGGCGTTTCGGGGTGGAAATAGGGTTCGAGGAACGACGGGTAGGCCAAGGGCAGTAAGGCTGTATCCGTCAGTTTCAAGGCTTGAAGCGGGATACGCACCACGCCGTCCGCATCCGGTGCGGGACAATCGGCCAGATAGGTATAGCCCGCCGTAGTGACCACGCCCGCCTGCAACGTCTGTGGCTTCGCGCCGAGGTGCAGGCACAGCGTCCGGCATTGGTCCAGACGGGCAACACGCCCACACAGGTCATCCTTCACGTAGCAGCGCAGGAAGAAGGTCTCGCCCTCAGCCTTCGGAACGTAAGTGAGGCGGGTGGCCGACTTCTCGGTCAGGGTTCGTGGTGCTGGCTGCATCTCCACCTGGCTCCATTCAGGCAGGACAAAGGTCTCCGCCGAGGAAGCTAAAGATGCGGCATCCAGCAGCAACAAGGGGGCATCGGGAGCTTGCACGGCGGTTTGGTAATACGTATAGTCCGTGTAATCCCAGTCCAGCGGTCCTTTGGACGTACCCGAGGGGAAGGTCTGTTTCCGTCCTCCGACAAAGAGCACAAGATTGTAGCGGTAAGTGCCCTGCACCAGGTCGGAAGCGGAGACAGTGGCCTGCCAGGTATAGCCGCCCATATACTGCATCTTGAGGTAAGGGTTCTTGTCGTTCCAGAAGGAGACGCGGTCGGTGTAGACGAGGATGGAATCAGGCTGCACGGCTCCCGCCACGGTGGCGGTGAGGAGCAGGTCCTGCCCGGCCTCCACGCTATGAAAGGGACGATGGCGAACAATGAATCCATCTTCAGGTGTCAATGCTATAGATGGCTGTACGTATTCGCCCAGCATAATGTTTCGCCAAGGAGTGTCCGCCGTCCAGGGGCTGGAGGGTGTTACGCCTTTACGCTGCAAAAGGTAGGTGCCGGGAGTGAGGGCGGCGATGGTGCCATCGGACGATGTGTCAAAGCGGTGGTTGCCCGGATTCAGCCCTGTCACACTGAACTGCCTACCCAAGTCGGGCACGTCCAAGGTCATGTCCCAAGCACGACGCACAATCTGCATCACTTTCTTGTCCAGCGAAGGTTTGGCAAAGGGGTCGGATACCTGCACCACGTCGGGCATCACCTCCAGTCGCCAAACGCCCTTTTCCAGACGGTCCAGCCAGTAGAGGCCCGTACCCTCATAACGCACGACAGGCGAGCTTCCACAGCCGGCAACGGACTCCAATCTGGCGGCATCCTTGGGCTGCGTACGGGTGTGGTTGGAGTAATAGAACTTCTGTCCGTCGTTCAGCTCGCTCAGGTCTTCTGTATAACTGACGCGGAAGTCGTGGAACAGCGTGTCCGCCGGATAGGCCGGAAACTGCTCGCCCCTCTTCACAGACTTGGCCACCTCGGCGGCAATCATCAATCCGATGGCTTTGCCTGGCGTATAGGCGGTGTTGAGGTAGTGGGTTTGGTACTCGGTGTTATAGGCCGCCATGTCAATGGGGTCATAGGCGAATTGCGTTATCCATTGGAATCCGGCGGAGCGGAACGTGCGCACCGTAGCAGGATACATATAGCTGCCCAGCACATCGCCCGGGTCGAACTCATAGACCAGACGGGCCTTGGTATCAAAGCCTTTCACCTCGTCGGCGAAGGGGATGTCATATCGCTCCACCGCCGGAAGGCAGTTGCCCGTACGGGTTCGGCCGGACACCAGGCCGGTGGGGTACCATTGGTAAGTGGTGCCCTGAATGCCGGTATTGTAATAGGCTTGAACGACTTGACCGTTGTGGCTGACGTTGTAAAACACGGGCTTACGGTTGCCGGCCCGCTTCAGGGCACGGAGCATCCGCTCAATGTAGGCTTGGGTCTCTTCAATAGTTCCGGCATGGCAAGGCTCGTTGTTGATTTCAAAACCCACAATATAGGGGTCGTCCTTATAGCTGCGGCCGGTGTAAGCATTGATGTGACGCACCAAGGCTGCGGCATAGCGTTCTTGCGCCGCGATGGCATCGGGATTTTGATGGATGCTGCATTTGTCATAGAGATACGAATAGCCTCCCGTCGGTTCGTTCCGTTCGGGATAGCCGTTACCGAAATTGGTCTGCAGGGTGACGAGGATGCGGATGCCCCGCTCCTCCAATTTGGAAAACAGGTAGTCCAAGAGATTCAAGTGCTCATTCTCCAGCAAGTTGCCCTCGGCATCAGAAATCTCCACATCCCATATATGGATGCGGTAGGCATTAATGCCCAAGCGGGCCATGTGGTAGACATCACGGTCAATGGCCGCCTTGCGGTCCACACCCAAATAGCCCATGACCCGATAGGCGTGTGCAAAGGGCAAGGTGTAATTGACTCCGAAGAAGGATGCTTCGTCTTTCGTGTCCGACCAACGCATCACTCCTTGCCGGTCCACATAAATGACTGGTATATTCTCCCCGGCCCGGACTGATGGAATGATTGCCAACAAGCAACCTAACAGAACAATGATTTGTCTCTTCATGCGAACTTTAAAATTTTACGAAGGCAAAGGTAGAGACAGCCGTCCGCGTGCGAAAGCACAAATCGGACAGAAAAGAACAAAAAACGGACTAATACTGCTTAGGAGTGACTCCAAAAGCACTTTGGAAGCACTTGGAAAAGTAAGAATGGTTGGAAAAGCCTACCATATACATCACTTCGGCCACGGTAAATTTATGCTGTTTCAACAGGATGGCAGCCTTCTTCATACGGATGGATTTGATGTATTCCACGGGTGTCTGTCCGGTCAGTTGCTTGAGCTTGCGGTACATTTGCTTGCTGCTTGTGTCCGTCCATTCACAAAGGGCGTTGACATTAAGTTCAGAGTCCGAGATGTGTTTCTCTATCAGTTGGGTCACGGTGGCCAGGAATTTCTCATCAGGAGAGACTGTTTCCACATCCTTGGGTTGGGCAATGGCTTCAAGGCGGGCCTTGGCCTCGTAGGTCTGGCGTCTGGACAGTAGTTGTTCCACTCTTGACAGAAGGATGTCAGGCTCAAAAGGTTTGACAATGAAAGCATCAATGTGCAGGCGGATACTTTCCAATTCGGTCTGCTTGTCCGCTTGGCCTGTCAGCAGAATGATGGGGACGGTCAAGGCGGGAACGTACTTCTTCAGTTGGCGCACCATATCAAAGCCGTCCATGACGGGCATCATCACGTCGGAAATGATGAGGGCTGGCACCTCCTGACGCACCAGTTCAAGAGCCTCCTTGCCGTTGGCGGCTCTGCGGCAACGGTAGCGGGCGTGCAATACCTGATGGATGAAGTCTGCCGTATCCGGGTCGTCCTCAACCACCAACACCACTGGGGTATCAGAAGGCAGAGGTGGCTCATCGTCGGCCAGACGTGGTCCGACGGGTGTACTGTCAGCCGGCTGTAGGCCGTCCGAAGCCACAGGTGCGGGCATCTCCACACCGGGTAAGGTGACAGTCACGGTGGTTCCTTCCCCGGCTGCGGACTTCAATGCCACGCTGCCGCCGTGCAGCTCGGTATAGGTCTTCACCAGATAAAGGCCGATGCCGGTGCCTGCGGTCTTGCCCGCCGTACGGGATGACTGGAAGAAGCGTTGGAACACGTAGGGCTGTTCTGGCAGAGGAATGCCCAAGCCGGTGTCGGACACGGCGATACAGGCAGCCTTCCCGTCCTCGCTGAGTGAGATGGAGAGCGTCACCTGCCCGCCGTCAGGCGTGTACTTCACGGCGTTGGAGAGCAGGTTATCCAAGATGGACTCCAGCTTGACGGCATCTATCAGGAGGTAGAGGACAGGCTGCTCGCTCCGGAACTCAAAGCGCAGGGCCTTGCCCCGCGAAGTGTTGTCGGCATAGAGACTGAAGAGGTTGCGGGCGAACTGCACCAGCTCAACCTGCGACTGAATCAGCAGCAAGTTGCTGCCGCTATCCACTCGGTTGATGTCCAGCCCGCTGTGGATGAGTGAATTCAGCTTCATGGCGTTGCGTTGCACTTGTTCCAGGACTTGCCGTTCCAGCTTGTTACGCACTTGCGGCAAGAGGCGGCTGACAGGGGCGATGATCATGCTGAGCGGCGTCTTCAGATCGTGGGAGAGGTTGGCATAGAAATCCATTTTGGCCTGCGACTGTTCCAGGATTTGTTTCTTTTCCAAACGTACCAGTTTCAGGTGGTTCTTCACACGGAAAAAGTTCACCGTCCAGGCCACTAAAGCCAAAGCCAGCAGGCCATACACGGACATGGCCCAAGGGGCATAGTACCAGGGTGGAAGGATGTCAATGTCCAGCGTGTAGGGATTTCCCTCCGGGCGGCCATTGTCATCCAGACGGGTGGCCATCAGGCAGTGATGCCCGTAGGCCAGGTTGTTGAAGGTAATGCGGTTGGTACCGGGTTGCAGGAGAGTCCAATCGTTCCCTGTCTCATCCCAGCGGTAGACGATGGAGCTTTTCTCTTCCGACGAATAGGGCAAATCGGACAGCTCAATGGCCAGGTTGCGTTGGTGATACGCCAAGCGCAGGCGGCGGGCATAGCGGATGCCGCTGTCGGCTTCGCCCGGTGCGGGGTGATAAAGCCGGTTGTTGACATACAGGGCAGTGAGCCGCAAGGGATAGTGCGGACGCTCTTCCAGCAGCCGGGCGGGCGAGGCTACGGCAAAGCCATCCACCATGCCCAGGTAGAGCAGCCGGTCCGCCGGGTCGTAGTAGAGGGACGTGAAGCGTTGTTCGGCCACGTTCAGACGGCGCAGGGACGTTCCTTCGCGGTCGGTGACCCAGAAACCGCCGGAAGTGGAAACCCAAATGCGGCCCTCGGCCTCGGTCATGCAGAGCACCTCCTGGTGATTGCCGGTGCCGAAGGGCAAGGACAGAATACGTCCGTCCGCCGGGTTGATGCGCATCACTCCCCTCTGGCTTCCTACCCAGATGTGCCCGTCCGTGCCGCACAGCAGGAAGGTAGGCACCTGCTCCCCGTTAAGCACATCGGCGGCCACGTGGGTCACCCGGCCCGTACGGGGGTCAATCTTCTCCAGACTGTTCACATTGTTATAGAACAAGGCCCATACGTTCCCGTCGTGGTCCTGCACCATCTGGTTAACGAAGAGGCCCGGCAGGCCGTTGTCTGTGGTGAACATCCGGCGGGCCACGTGCTCGCCGCTGCTCTCCTTGAGCAGTGCCCGCTTGTCCACCACGAAGATGCCGCCCAGACAGGTAGCTATCCACAACTGGCTGTCGGTGTCCTCAAAGATGCCGTACACCCAGTTGGCATTGTAGCGGCGGGTACTGTCCACGATGTTGTAAGCCACAAAGCGGCGGGTCTGGGCATCATAGCGGTTCACGCCCCCATCTGTCGCCACCCACAGGATTCCGTCGCGATCCTCGTAGAGCTGGCGGACGCGGTTGTGCGACAAGGGGTGGCGCGTGTCGCCCATCTTGTACCACTCGCTCCGCACGGTCTCTCCCCCGTCCTTGTTTCCGGAACGCTGGAAACGTATCAGCCCGTTGGTTCCCCCGAACCAGTAATAACCCTCGTGGTCGCGCAGCATGGCATAGAACCGGTTGCCCTCGCCCGTGCCCGTAATGGAAGCGATGGATGCCTGCAGCAGAGCCGTCCGATGCCTTGACAGGGAGATGCCATAGTCAGTGCCCAGCCAGATGTTGCCGTCGCTGTCCTTCAGGATGGTCCAGACGATATTGCTGGAGAGCGACTGCGGGTTGCGCGAGTCGTGCACAATGTGTTCCGGGAGGCCGTTCCCGCCGTTGTGCACATACAGCCCGTTGTCTGTCCCTGCCAGCAGCTGGCCGTCGTTGTCCAAGGCGAGCGACTTCACCGAGTTGCCTTCGAATCCATTGACAGCCAAGGTCTTCCCGCCTGTCCGGTGGGCATATCGCAGAAGGCCTCCCTCCATCCCGATCCACAGGCAGTCGCGTCTGCGGTCTTCCAACAGGACATTGACAAAGCGGTTGCTTTTCCCCTTCCACACCGGCAAACGGACAGGCTCGTAAGTCGTGCCAACGCCCGCACGCAAGCGGCAGCAACCGTCGTATGTGCCTACGTAGAGGCAGCCATCCGAAGCGGCCAACAGAGCATACACAGCCCGGTGGGGCATCCCCTCACTGGCATCGGTCAGTTGTCCCGAGGCAGGGTCGTAAGCATACAGTCCGTGCAGGGTTCCCAGCCACCAGCGTCCGCCGAAGTGTGCCAAGGCACGGATGTCCCTGGGAAAATCCGTCCCCGTCTCTACGTATTCATCCTTGCGGTAATTGTAGACCAGCAGGCCATTATCCGCGCCGAGGTACAGATGCGTGCTGTCCGCCACCGCGCCGCAATAGATGCGTGTATTCTGCCGGGTGCCGTACTCAAAGCATTGCTGTGCCGTGTAGCCATCATAGCAGAACAATCCCCTATCCGACCCGACCCACAACAAACCCTCCGTGTCCTGCACCAGACAGGTAACCACGGCAGCGTGTGCGCCCAGTCCCACGCGGTGGAACCGCGCATAGTCCGGCAACAGTTCGGAGGCCAGGCCAGATGTCGGAAACCCGGCGGTCCAGATGCCCAAAAGGAGGAATAGGGAGTATAGGATAGTGTTTCGCATGACTGTCTGTTTAAGTCAGGGAGCAAACATACGGAAAAACTTTGAAATATCTTTGCCTGTCACCAGGTAATCACCCCATCGGGTAGTGCCCGTCCCGTCCCCGCCTCCCGATGGGGACGACGGCGCAAGTTCCCAGCGGACGGCTGGCGGACGGACTATCGCGGTTCTGCCGTCTGTCCCTCCCGCACGGCACAATCGGGACACAATCCCTTCAGCACATAATTCACGCTGTCCACGCTGAATCCTTCCGGCAGGCTGACCACCGGAGTGGGTATGTTGGTGAAACAGAAGGTCCTGTTGCACTTCATGCAGTGGAAATGGGTATGCAGGTCGCTTACCTCGCACATGCAGGAAGCATCGCATACGGCATACTTGAAGGAGCCAGTCCCGTCGTCTATGCTGTGGATAAGGTGGTGTGAAAGGAAGAGAGTCAGCGTGCGGTATATGGTGGACTTGTCTACCGTGTCAAGCATGTCTTCCAGGTCGGACAGGGATACTGACCGTCCCGCACCCAGCATGGCCTTCAGCACCAGCAGGCGAATGGCCGTGGGCTGTATGGCCCTTAGGGCCAGCAGGTCCAGGCTCTTTTTTTCCTTATTGTCTGTTGTTGTCATATCATTATCCTCTACAGGTTTCACTTGTTTACTGACAGGCGCATGGCATTGAGTATAGCCAGCAACGCCACGCCCACATCGGCAAATACGGCTTCCCACAAGGTGGCTACGCCAAAAGCGCCGAGTACCATCACCAATACTTTAATGCCTATGGCCATGCCCACGTTCTGCCATACGATGCACCGGGTACGCCGTCCTATGCCTATGGCCGTAGCCACGCGCGAAGGCTGGTCGGTCTGTATCACCACATCGGCGGTCTCTACTGCGGCATCGCTGCCCAGCCCGCCCATGGCTATGCCCACATGGCTGAGGGCCAGCACGGGAGCATCGTTTATGCCGTCGCCCACAAAAGCCACCCTGCAGGCCGGATTCCGACGTAAAGCCTCCACATGCTCCACCTTGTCTTGGGGAAGGAGTCCGCCAAAGGCTTCCTTCACGTCCAGCTGTGCCGCAAATTTAGTCACAATCTCCTGTCTGTCGCCCGAAAGGACCTGAATATTTTCTATGCCCAGCTTTTTCAGCCCGTCTACCGCCTGCCGGGCATCGTCTTTCAACGTGTCAGCAAGAGACACACAGCCCGCATAACGTCCGTCGACGGCACAGTACACCACCGTGTCCGTCTCCACACCCTCCGCATCGCAGTCCACACCGTGAGCTTGCATCAGGTGTCTGTTTCCGGCCAGCACCGTATGTCCGTCGTCCAGTTTCACGGCCAATCCCTGTCCGGCTATCTCCACAGTATCTGTCGCCAAGGGACATGACAGCCGCAGCCTCTCGGCATGCGCCACCACGGCCTTGGCTATGGGGTGCGAGCTGCTCCGCTCGGCAGCCGCCACAAAGCGCAGCACGTCATTCTCCTTCCACGGCCCGTGCGCCGCCACCTGCCGCACAGAGAAAATACCGCGCGTCAGCGTGCCGGTCTTGTCGAACACCACCGTATTGACTTTGGCCAGCGCATCCAGATAGTTGCCTCCCTTGAACAGCACCCCTTTACGCGAGGCCGCTCCTATACCCCCGAAGTAGCCCAGCGGTATGCTGACCACCAACGCACACGGACACGATACCACCAGAAAGACCAGTGCCCTGTAGAGCCAGTCCTGGAATGCATAGGGCACACCCTGCACAGAGGCCACCAGCCAAGGCACCAGCACAATGAGCACGGCCAGTCCGGTGACGGCCGGCGTATAGACGCGGGCGAACCGGCGTATGAACAGCTCGGCGGGTGCCTTGCGGGCGGAAGCGTTCTGCACCATATCAAGTATGCGCGAGATGGCACTTTCGCCAAAGACACGGGTCACCCGCAGGCGCACCACACGGTCGGCGGCTATCATGCCGGCCAGCACCTCACCTCCACGGGCCACGGTGCGCGGAAGGCTCTCGCCGGTAAGCGCCGATGTGTCGAATGAGGCTTCATCGGAAAGCAGCACACCGTCCAACGGGACACGGCCACCGGCAACCACTTCGATAACTTGTCCGGGTCTGACATCCTTGGGCGGAACGACGCGCACATGGTCTCCGTCAACCACAGCAGCCGTCTCGGGACGCACGTCCAGCAACGCCTTGATGCTACGCCGGGCACTACCCACCGCACGGTCCTGAAACATCTCGCCCAAGGAATAGAACAGCATGACCGACACCCCCTCAGGATACTCGCCTATGGCAAAGGCGCCGACAGTGGCAACGGACATCAGCGTAAACTCATTGAACACATCGCCGTGGCGCATACCGCCCAGCGCCTCGGCCATGACCGGAAGTCCTACCGGCAGATAGGCCGCCACGTACCACACTACCCTCACCCACTCTTCTGAAAAGGGTGAGAAACAGCCTTCCTTTATCAGTCCGGCAAACAATACCAGGGCCGACAACCCCAGCCTCAGACAGGCCATGCGCCCGTTTCCTTCCTCATGGCATTCTTCCCCATGGGCGTGATGCCCATGCCCGTTAGCACAACAACTTTCACACATAACTGCATCAGTTTTTTTCCTGTTATCATTCCGACAGCAAAGGTACGGATTCCGCCCTGCAACCGGGTTGCAAAAGCCTCTGAGGAAAGGCCCGGAATGCCGACCCATACGCCGCCCCGTGCGGAACCGTCCGCAGGATGCTGCGAACCCACTCACAGCAAGGTGCGGAACCGTCCGCAGGAAGCGGCGGATACGTCCGCACCAGACCATTGATATACAATAAGATAGCAAACAAAATATCCCGTTTTAACCCACATAGAGGACAGTTCTTGGAAATTTTCAATATGTGGTTTCACAATCAAACCTAATATCGAAAAATTCCAAATAGAGGGGAAAACGGTTCCAAACATTATACGTATCTTTGCAAGAGATAACCAATATCTGTTGCAGCCATGATGAGATTACTGATTCCGGACTCCCCGTTTATGGGCATCTTTACCTTATTGTATATAGCCTTCTTCCTCCTGATATGGATAACGGGCATCACAGTTGTGCTCAAAAACAAGAACATGTCCTTAGGAGACAAAATAGTATACGTGAGTTCGGGATAAAATTAAAACAAAGTCAGTTGTTTTGATTGCTCGATAGTGTATCCTTGCAGTGCTTCAGGCTTGTTGTCAAAGAAGCAA
>CASFQC010000010.1 GCA_949296415.1 uncultured Bacteroides sp.
TGCGGGGGAATACCTAAAGATACAAAAAAGCCAACTAATTCGCAATACTTTGTGTATGAATTAGTTGGCTAATTTTATGCTATTTACTGAATGTCCCTACTATAGCGGACATTAATACCTTACGCTACCTGACAATCAGGCTGACAGTACAGATGCCGGACAGGCAAATTGGACTGTCAGCCTGATTTTTTATCCGACATCATTCTGCGTTCACCAGAATCTGTTCTTTCAGGTTATCAATGAAAAGCAAAAGGCGGTTGGTCACATTCACATCACTCACTCCACTATCAAAATCAAGGGAAAGAATACGTAAATGCGGATAATATTCCTTTATCCGTTTCTCCACACCCTTAGATACGATATGGTTGGCTATACATCCGAATGGCTGTAAGCTCACCACATTGGTTATGCCACGGGCAGCATAAGACATGATTTCGGCTGGCAACAGCCACCCTTCACCGAACTGGGCGTTGAGATTTACAATTTTCTTTCCTTCCTCAGCCTCTTCAAATATGTCGGGAAAAGGCGTGAAATAACGGAATCCACGTCCGATATCGTTCACCCGTTCCAGCTGTTTCTCCACCAGCCTGTATGCCTGGTCGTAAACCAAAGCCGTAATGCCCCGCTTCTGCAAGTGCGCGTCCGCCTTTACCTTACGGTTGACAAAAGTCTGGAGAAAGAAATCGGCCATGACAGGCGGAGCCACCTCTATACCATGAGAAATGAGCCAGTCTATGACATTGCGCTGTGCAAAAGGATTGAATTTCAGGAATATCTCCCCTACCACACCTACACACGGCAAGTCCTTATCCATACATATGGCATCAAAATCTGAAGCAGCCTCCTGCAAAAGCCCGAACAGGCCTTCACTCTGCCTGTTCCTGATAAGATGCGCAGCCTTGTCCAAATACCGGTCGCGCAAAGCCACAGCCCGTCCTTCCTGCTTTTCCCTCACCACGGAAGCATAATAGAACTTGGCTATGGAATCACTATAAAGTATGGCACGCAACGCCACCGGAAGTATCTTAATCCAGTTTATCTTGAATCCAGGCTGTCTGTTCTCTATCATGCTGCCCAAAGAAAAGGCCACTACCGGCACTTCGGCATATCCGGCATCAACCAAAGCCTTCTTGATGAGAGACAGATAATTGCTTGCTCTGCACTGGCCTCCGGTCTGGGTCATAGCTATGGTTGTATCAGCCGGTTTGTAACGACCGGATTTGAAAGCCTTGACCACATCGCCAACAATAAGGGTAGCCGGGTAGCAGACTTCATTATTGGCATACTTCAGCCCCCACTCACACGACTCCCAATCGCTCAATGGAAGCGTCTCCACATCATATCCGGCCACTTGCATGATGGACGGAATCAGTGGGGAAAGGTACGGGGTGAAGAAAGGAACAAGCATCTTCTTCTTCCGACAATCCTTATCGTAAACCGGCACAGTGACAAAAGGCACTTCAGTTCTTTCCTTTGCATATCCGCCGGCCAATCTGAGGCTTTCGACCAACGAACGCACCCTGAGCCTCATGGAGCCCACATTATTAATATCGTCAAGCTTAAGCAAAGTCAGTGTCTTGCCATGATGCATAAGAAGTGTACGTACCTCATCGGTAAGAAACGCATCTGGGCCACATCCGAAAGAGGTCATCTGTACAAACTGCACGTCACGGCCTTGCATGGCACACCATTTGGCCGCTTTCAGAATACGGTGGGGATAAGTCCATTGCGAAAGGAAATGCACGTCAGACAAATCTATATCTTCCTTACGCACCAAATCATCGGTCACGACATCTATACCCATATCTGCAAGCATATCCGACACATTGTGCTGGATCAGCGAATCCGTATGATAAGGTCTTCCGGCCAGCATAATCACCAACTTTCCTTGTCGGCGTGCTTCCTGCAGTATGTCGCGGTTGGCCTGTATCAGCCGGTCTATATAGGAGTCCTGCGCCTTCTCCGCCTTTCGGAATGCCTCATCGGCCATCCTCCCGTCCACTCCAAGCGAATGCAGATACTCGGCACATTGCTTACGCAGCATATCCCTGTCCTTGAAGCTTACGGTAGGCGAATCTACGGGAACATCCTTCTGCTGCACGCTTCTGACCACCTCCGAATATCCGGTCACAATGGGACAATTATAGCTGTTCTGCCCCCCTTCATTACGCCCGAACACCACAAAGGGCATGAAGATGCGGCTTACTCCTTTCTCCATCAGATTTTCTATGTGGCTGTGAACCAGTTTGGCCGGGAAGCAGATATTGTCCGACATAACCAAACGTGCCTGACGTTCGTAAAGGTCAAAGGCTGAAGGTGCGGACAAGCATACCTGAAAGCCACAAGCCGTAAACAACGCATGCCAGAACGGATAGTCCTCATACATGTTCAGACATCGCGGGATGCCTATTGTCTGTCGGGAAGCAGAATGGAGAGAAGTCCGGTCAAAGAGCAATTCCTCCTTGATGCGGTAAGCATTCCGGCCTTTACTTACGGACATGCCGCCATTGGCAAACACTTTCTCGCAACGGTTTCCGGAATAATACTTCTTCCCATTACCGAAATCATACCTTACCACAAGACACCGGTTGTCACATCCTTTGCAATGCAACTGCCGTGTGGCGTAACCGGCTCCCGACATCATCTTGTCCAGGGGCACAGCCTCTCTTCCCACACAAGTTCTGGCGTAGAGCGCACAACCCATAGCACCCATAAGCTCGGGTATGTCGCAACGCACCACCTCCAGTCCGGTTAGCTGTTCCAAGGCGCGCACCACGGCATCGTTGCGCATGGTTCCACCCTGCACCACCGGATGCTGTCCCAAGGCAGAGGAATCATGCAGTTTCAGTACTTTATACAAACAATTCTTCACCACAGAATAGGCCAGACCTGCAGCTATATCGTCCACAGTGGCTCCCTCACGCAAGACTTGCTTCACCTTAGAGTTCATGAAGACAGTGCAGCGTGTACCCAAATCGCAAGGAGCTTGGGCACGGCAGGCTTCCGTGGCAAACGAAGAGGCGGTGTAGCCTAAAGTCTTGGCAAAAGTCTCAATAAAGGAACCACATCCGGAAGAGCAGGCTTCATTTATCTCAATACGGTCTATCACACCTCCGGCATTGACAAAAATCGCTTTCATATCCTGCCCGCCTATATCAAGAATGAAGGACACGTCTTTGTCCAGATGACGGGCTGCCATATAATGCGCCATGGTCTCCACTATTCCACCGTCAAGCTGGAAGGCTGTCCGCACCAAGTCCTCGCCATATCCTGTGGAACAGCTGCCTTTCACCCGCAACACAGCACCGCAGGCCTCGCAATGCTCCCACAGTCCGCGCAAACCTTCCGCCACGGTGCCTATGGGATTGCCTCCGTTGGCCTTATAGAAAGAATAGAGCAGACGGTTCTCCCCGTCAAGCACCACTATCTTGGTGGTGGTAGATCCCGAATCGATGCCAAGCCACACATCCTGTTCTCCCGGCTGCAGACAGGCTACCGGCACCTTGTGCGACCGCATCCGTTGCTGCCAGCTGTCATATTCTCCGGAAGAGGAGAAAAGGGGACTCAGAGCCGGCTGCAGGCGCAAAGCGTTTCCTTCCGCTCCGGCTAGAAGACGCCTTACACCACCCAGCGTCAGTTCCCGGGGACCGGACTGTGAAACAGATGCGGCCAAGGCCGCTCCGTAAGCAGACAGGAGGGCGCCCTGTGTGGGAAGTATGATTTGTCCACCGTCCAGCGAGAGATAGTCGGCAAAAGCCTTACGCAAGGCGGGGATAAAAGTCAGCGGACCTCCGCAAAACAACACCGGCGTGCCTATCTCGCATCCGTGTGCCAACGTCACCACTGTCTGCACCGCTACGGCATGAAATACCGATGCTGCTATATCCTCACGACATATGTTCTTGGACACGAGGTTCTGTATGTCGGTCTTGCAAAATACGCCGCAACGCGACGCTATGGGATAGACATGCGTGGCATCAAGCGCCAGACGGTTCAGCCCGTCCACATCCACGCCGAGAATAACCGCCATCTGGTCAATGAAAGCTCCAGTACCTCCGGCACAGTTGCCATTCATCCGCAAGTCTTCTGGCTGTCCGGCATCATTGAAGAACACCACCTTGGCGTCTTCTCCGCCTATATCTATCATGGAAGCCGCGTGAGGGTAACGGCACTGCATGGCTTTGGAGGCGGCCACCACTTCCTGCACAAAAGGCAAACGGCACTTTTCCGCCAGTCCCATGCCTATGGAACCGGTAATACATACCGACACCTCCCCGGACTCCTTACCCGGAAGCAATGGCGACAGCTCGCACAAAAATCTGTCAAGCGTCTCGCGTGCCTTGGCCTGATGGCGAGCGTAATTGGAATATACAATGGAGTTCTGCTGGTCTATAGCCACAATCTTGGCTGTCGTCGAACCTATATCAATACCTATTCTTAGCATAAACTGTAGACTTTCTGACTGATGTCTGTCAACTGTGTAGGGGTGCAAATGTAGAAAATATGTTTCAAAACATACCGTTCCATTTCACATTATTTAAGGGTCTGTTCCCTTTTTAAGCGCCTTGTCTGGCTTGTTTCCCGCCAGACTTTCTTGCAGGGAGCGCAAGACAGACAAGGATGTTGCCGACACGGGAAAAGACCGGAAGAATACACGTCACAGGTATCCCATGCCCCATCGTATCTCTTCCGGTATGACTATCAAGTGGTTGCATCGTCCTCGTATTCCCCCTCTATGATGTTCAGCATCTTCATGGTGGCCTTTATGGCGGCTTCGGTCTGGTCGGCGTCAAGCCCCCGCGTACGGAACACCTTGCCGTCAAAACTCCAGGTGATGACTGTCTGCACAAAGGCGTCGGTGCGTCCTCCCGGAGGTATGCTCACCACATAGTTGGTCAGCATAGGGAACCTGCGGCCCAACGTCTGCTTGTACACCTTGCGCATGGCCCTGACGAAAGCGTCATACTGGCCGTCTCCGCTTGAGCTTTCCTCGTACTCCTTTCCGCCTATTTCCACCTTCAGTGTGGCCATGGGCTTCAATCCGTAGGCCAGGTTGACGATATAGCTTTTCAACTTCACCCGCTCCCCCTGCACGTCATGCTTCAGCACGTCATTGATGATGTAGGGCAAGTCCTCCTGTGTGACCAGCTCCTTCTTGTCGCCCAACTCTATGATACGTTCGGTGACCTTCCGCATGGACTCCTCGTCCAGTTCCAGTCCGAGGTCCTCCAGATTCTTGCGTATGTTGGCTTTCCCGCTAGTTTTTCCCAGCGCGTATTCCCGCTTCCTTCCGAAGCGTTCGGGCAGGAGGTCATTACAGTAGAGGTTCTGCTTATTGTCGCCATCGGCATGCACTCCGGCCACCTGCGTGAACACATTCTCGCCCACTATGGGCTTGTTGGGCGGGATAACCACTCCGCTATAGGACTCCACCACCCGGCTCACATCGTTCAGGCGGCTCTCGTCTATGCGGGTTATGGCGCTGAAGTGGTCCTTCAGTATGGCCTGCACGCTGGCTAGAGGGGCGTTTCCGGCCCTCTCTCCCAGCCCGTTTATGGTGGTATGCAGTCCCTTGCACCCGCTAAGCACGGCAGCCAGCACATTGGACACGGCCAAGTCGTAATCATTGTGCGCATGGAAGTCGAAATGCTTGCCCGGGTAGCGCTTCACCATCTTGCGCATATACTCTATTACCTGAAGGGGATTGAGTATGCCCAAGGTGTCGGGCAGCATGAAACGTCTGATGTGCGTGCCGGCCAATGCATCCATGAGGTGAAACACATAGTCGGGCGAGTCCTTCATTCCCCCGCTCCAGTCTTCCAGATAGACGTTCACCTCCATGTCGCAGGCTTCGGCATAGCGCAGCACGTCCATAATGTCGGCAATGTGTTCGTCGGAGGTCTTCTTCAGCTGGTACACGCAGTGCTTGCGCGAGCCCTTGCACAGCAGGTTGAGCACGCGGCATCCGGTGGAATGTATCCAGTCCACAGAGCGGTGCCCGTCCACGAATCCCAAAACTTCCACACGGGGAAGAAGGTTGCGTCTCGCAGCCCAGTCGCAGATGACTCGCACGGCATTCAGCTCGCCGTCGCGCAGGGTGGTGTCCATGATTTCTCTTACGGGGTGTGTCATCTGTGATCCCTTTCGTACTCTTCTATCTTGTCTCTGCTCTCCACCAGGAAGTCAATGTCGTCCAGTCCGTTCATGAGGCAATGCTTCTTATAGGCGTTGATGTCAAACGACTCGGAATGGCCGGTAGAAAGGTTGGTTACGGTCTGGTTGGGCAGGTCCACACGCACCTCGGCCTTGGGATTGGCGGCAATGGTGGCGAACAGCTCCTGCAGGAAGCCTTCGCTCACCACCACGGGGAGGACGAAGTTATTCAGCTCGTTCTGCTTGTGTATGTCGGCAAAGAAGCTGCTGATGACCACCCGGAAGCCGTAGCCCGCCAGCGCCCAGGCGGCATGCTCGCGACTGCTACCCGAACCGAAGTTCTTGCCCGCCACCAGGATGCAGCCACTGTAGGTGGGGTCGTTCAGCACGAAGTCCTGGTCCGGCGAGCCGTCGGGGCGGTAACGCCAGTCGCGGAAGAGGTTGTCGCCGAAGAACTTCTCATCGCGGGTGGTGGCCTTGAGGAAGCGGGCGGGTATTATCTGGTCGGTGTCCACGTTCTCCAGGGGGAGGGGGACGCAGGTGGAGGTTATGATGTCGAATTTCTGTTTCATCTTTGTAAATGAAGAATGATGAATGATGAATTATCTGTAAACGAAGGATGAGAAATGAGGAATGAAGAATCAGGCATGAAGAACAAGCCATGGGCGGAGAATGAAGAACAAAGTGCAAAGAAAAGGAATCCGCAGCCGGCTCCGTCCTTCATGCCTGATTCTTCATTCCTCATTCTTCATTATTATTATAATAATGTGCGCGGATCGGTAATCACTCCCGTCACGGCGGCTGCAGCCGCCGTCAGGGGCGAGGCCAGGAGCGTGCGCGAGCCGGGTCCCTGACGGCCCTCGAAGTTGCGGTTGCTGGTCGACACGGCATACTTGCCCGCAGGCACCTTGTCGTCGTTCATGGCCAGGCAGGCCGAGCATCCGGGCTGGCGTATCTCAAAGCCTGCTTCGCCGAGCACCCGGTCCAGACCTTCGGCCTTTATCTGCTCCAGCACCATCCACGAGCCGGGAACCAGCCAGGCCACCACGCTGTCGGCCTTCCTCCGCCCCTTCACTATGGAGGCAAAGGCGCGGAAGTCCTCTATGCGGCCGTTGGTGCAGGCGCCCAGGAACACGTAGTCTATCTTCTTGCCCAACAGAGGCTCTCCGGGACGGAAACCCATGTAGTCCATGGACTTCAGGAACGAAGCCTGCGCCGCCTCGCCCATGCCTTCCAGGGTAGGAATAGATTGCGTAATGCCCGTGCCCATGCCGGGGTTGGTGCCATAGGTGAGCATCGGCTCGATGTCTGCGGCGTTGAAGCCCACTTCGCGGTCGAACACCGCGTCGTCATCGCTCTTCAACGTGCGCCAGTAAGCCACGGCCTTGTCCCACGCCTCGCCTTTGGGGGCGTAGTCCCTGCCTTTGATATATTCGAAGGTCACCTCGTCCGGAGCCACCATGCCGCCGCGCGCGCCCATCTCTATGCTGAGATTGCACAGGGTAAGCCGCCCCTCCATGGTGAGGCTGCGCACGGCTTCGCCCGCATACTCCACAAAGTAGCCCGTGGCGCCTGCGGTGCTCATCTTCATCATCATGTAGAGGGCCAGGTCCTTGGCCGTGACTCCCCGGCCCAGGCGTCCGTCTACGGTAATGCGCATGGTCTTAGGGCGCGTCTGGAGGATGCACTGCGAGGCCAGCACCATCTCCACCTCACTGGTGCCTATGCCGAAGGCCACGGCTCCCATAGCTCCGTGCGTGGAGGTGTGGGAGTCGCCGCAGACTATGGTCATGCCCGGCAGGGTCAGCCCCCGTTCGGGGCCCACGACGTGTATGATGCCGTTCCTGGGGTCCGTCATGCCGAAGTGTGTCAGGCCGAACTCCTCGGCGTTCTTAGCCAAGGTGTCTACCTGGACGCGCGACACGGGGTCTTCTATCGGCTTGTCCTGGTCGTGTGTGGGAGTGTTGTGGTCGGGCATGCAGTAGATGTGGTCGGGACGGAAGCACTTCAGTCCCCTTTTCCGCATCCCCTCGAAGGCCTGCGGACTGGTCACCTCGTGGCAATAGAGGCGGTCAATGTAGAGTTGGGTGGGGCCTTCGTCCACCTGCTGCACCACGTGGGCGTCCCAGATTTTGTCGAAAAGTGTATTCATGTCTTGATAATATTTCTGATGATAAATGTTCCATACAATGATTCCCGTCACCGACAGTCTCCTTGCGTGTAGCCGATACTTGTGCTAAGTATAGCCCACACTTGTGCTAAGTGTCGGCGTCCCGTCTTTACCCCCTCTACAATGCCTCCTGGCGGAGATTCAGGGCGGAAAGCAGCCGCAGGACTACATTCTCCGGGCGGGAAAACGTTCTTCACAAATCAGTCCGGCTTGAACTTGTTGATGCAGTCAATGTACGCCTCAACGGAGGCGGCAATGATGTCCGTGTTGGCTCCGAAGCCGTAGTACACGCGGTTGTCGTACTCTACCTGCATGTGCACCTTTCCCACGTCGTCGCTGCCCTTGCTGATGGCCTGTATGGTGAATTCCTTCAGGGTCATCTGCCGGTTGATGATTTTCTTCAGCGCCTTGATGGCGGCGTCCACGGGACCGTTCCCGCTGGCGCAGTTCTCGAACTTCTCGCCGCTGATGTCCAGTCCCAAGCTGGCCACGGAGTGCACGCCTACGCCACTGGTCACCTGGAGGTAGTCCAGCTTGATGCGGTGGTTCTGGCTCCGGTCGGCCCCGGCCAGGAGGAGGATGTCGTCGTCGTTGATGTCCTTCTTCTTGTCGGCCAGTCTGAGGAAGTCCTCGTACACCTTGTCCAGCTTGTCCTGCGGCAGGTCTATGCCCAAGACATGCAGGCGGTTCTTCAGCGCAGCACGTCCGGAGCGGGCGGTGAGCACTATGCTGTTGTCGTCTATGCCCACGTCGCGAGGGTCTATTATCTCGTAGGTCTGCACATTCTTCAGCACGCCGTCCTGATGTATGCCGCTGCTGTGCGCGAAGGCGTTACGGCCCACGATGGCCTTGTTGGGCTGCACGGGCATGTTCATAAGGCTGGAGACCATGCGGCTCGTAGGGTATATCTTCTGGGTATTGATGTTGGTCTCTATGCCAATGTCTTTGTGGCACTTCACTATCATGGCCACCTCCTCAAGCGAGGTGTTGCCTGCCCGCTCGCCTATGCCGTTTATGGTGACCTCCACCTGCCGCGCGCCGTTCAGCACTCCGGCCATGGTGTTAGCCGTGGCCATGCCGTGGTCGTTGTGGCAGTGTGTGGAAATGACGGCGCGGTGTATGCCTTCGACGTGCTCCATCAGGTATTTTATCTTCGCGCCATACTCTGAGGGGAGACAGTAGCCCGTGGTGTCGGGTATGTTCACCACGGTGGCTCCGGCCTTGATGACGGCCTCAACTACGCGGGCCAAGTACTCGTTGTCGGTGCGTCCGGCGTCTTCGGCGTAGAACTCGACATCTTCCACGTACTTGCGCGCGTATTTCACGGCGGCCACCGCGCGTTCTATGATTTCCTCACGGTTGGAGTTGAACTTATACCTGATGTGCTCGTCGCTGGTGCCTATGCCGGTGTGTATGCGTTTGTGGCGTGCGTACTTCAGGGCTTCGGCAGCCACGTCAATGTCCTTCTGCACGGCGCGTGTCAGGGCGCAAATCACGGGCCATGTCACGGCCTTGGATATTTCTATCACGGAGTTGAAGTCTCCCGGACTGGATATGGGAAAGCCCGCTTCTATCACGTCCACGCCCAGCAACTCAAGCTGCCTGGCCACCTGTATCTTCTCCACGGTGTTAAGCTGGCACCCAGGCACCTGCTCGCCGTCGCGGAGCGTGGTATCGAAAATGAATAATCTGTCGCTCATGTCTCTTGCTTTATCTGTTAATACTAATCTACTCTCGCAGGAAAGACAAGAGCCTTTCACACCCGGAAGTGAGAAAGGCTCCTGCGTTGGTCCAGCCTGTACGCACGGCGTCACGCGCAGCACTCACTTCCGACGGATTCTGCCCGTAGAATGGTAATGCCGCACAGTAGTATGTAGTCCGAATGCGTAATCATCTGTCCTTGTCTTTCTGAATTGCGCGGCAAAGATAGGAAATGTTTCCTTGCACACAAACAAAACAACACTTTTTTCCGCCTCCATACGTCATTTTATAAGCCAAAGCGCACATTTACGTACAGAATAACACCCACCCGTCCCTTCCGCCCGCACAAGGGTAGCGGCCTGGCCGGGAACACCGTGCGGACGGCCCTGAAAAAGTAGCGCGGATGTAACATCTTTATAGAATAGAATACGTATATTTGCATCACAAGACATATATTAATGTTTTATTAACACTATCTATTAACTAAAAACAGCGTTATGAGAAAAAGTCTAATTCATCTCCTGCTGATGGCAGTGCTGCTGGTGACAGGCACCACGGCGTTTGCCCAAGTTACAGTGAAAGGCCAGCTTGTCGACGCCGAGACAGGCGAGCCTCTGATAGGAGCTTCCGTGAAGGTAGAAGGTACCGGACAGGGAGCAGTGGCCGACATGGACGGCTATTTCCAACAGAAGAACGTGGCGCGCGGCGCCACGCTGGTGTTCTCCTTCGTGGGCTACAAGCCACAACAGAAGCAAGTGACCCAAGGTAGCGGCACACTGGACCTGGGTACCGTGGCGTTACAGCCCGACGCCGTGCTGCTGAACGACGTGACCATCACCCAGTCTGTAGCCATAGCGAGAAAAACTCCGGTGGCCATGTCCACGGTGACTCCCATATTCATTGAGGAGAAGCTGGGCACGAAGGAGTTCCCCGAGATACTGAAGTCCACCCCCGGCGTATATGCCACCAAGAAAGGCGGAGGCTTCGGCGACTCGGAGATAAGGATGCGCGGCTTTGAGACGGAAAACATCGCGGTGATGATCAACGGCGTGCCCATGAACGACATGGAATGGGGTGGCGTTTACTGGTCCAACTGGGCCGGACTGAGCGACGTGACCCGCAGCATGCAGACCCAGCGCGGTCTGGGTGCCTCCAAGGTATCGGCTCCTTCGGTGGGCGGCTCCATAAACATCGTGACCAATACCGTGGATGCCAAGAAAGGAGGGTCGGTGTCTTACGCTTTAGGCAACGACGGCTACAACAAGCTCATGTTCAACGTGTCCACCGGCATGAGCAAGTCGGGATGGGCACTCACCCTGCTGGGCGCCAAGGCCTGGGGCAATGGCTACATCCAGGGCACGGACTTCGAGTCGTACAACTGGTTCATCAATGTGGCCAAGCGTCTCAACGACCAGCACCAACTGTCGTTCACCGCATTCGGCGCGCCCCAGTGGCACAACCAGCGCGACAATAGCGGCATGAAGATCAAGGAGTGGCAGACCGTGGCCGAGCGTTACATGAACGGCGCCAGCCCCTACCGCTATAACCCCACATATGGCTTCGGCTTGAACGGCGAGCGCAAGAGCGCGGACTACAACTTCTACCACAAGCCGCAGATATCGTTGAACCACCTGTGGCAGATTGACGACAAATCATCACTGAGCACGGCCGTCTACCTCTCTATAGGCAACGGCGGCGGATACAGCGGGCAGGGCCTGACATCCAGCGACCGTTACAAATGGTACGGCACCTCTTCGGACGGCGACCTGAACACGGACTTCCGCCATGCCGACGGCACATTCGCCTATGACGAGATATATGCCTACAACCAGGAAAACCCCAACGGCTCGCGCATGGCCATGTCCAAGTCCGAGAACAAGCACAAGTGGGTGGGCCTGCTCTCCACCTACACCACCAAGTTCGGCGAGTACATTGACTTCTACGGCGGCATAGACTTCCGCTACTACAAAGGCGTGCACACCAACAAGCTGGTAGACCTGTACGGAGGCGAATACTTCATAGACTCCTCCTCCCGCGAGAACGTGCTGCCTGCCAACAACGCGGCCGCAGCGGCCGGCCCTGCCTACGTAAACCAGAAGCTGAAGGTGGGCGACGTGGTGTACCGCGACTATGACGGCCACACCCTGCAGGAAGGCGTGTTCGCCCAGGCCGAATATAACCGCGACAAGCTGAGCGCGTTTGTGGCCGGCTCCATATCGAACACGGGCTACTGGCGTTATGACCGCTTCTACTACGATGCCGACCATGCGAAGTCCGAGACAGTGAACTTCCTGGGCTGGACAGCCAAAGGCGGCCTGAACTACAACATCACCGAGAACCACAACGTGTTTGCCAACGTGGGTTACATCAGCCGCGCGCCGTTCTTCTCCGGAGGCGCGTTCCTGCAGTCAACCACCAGCAACGCCACCAACCCCAATGCCGTGAACGAGAAAGTGTTCTCGGCAGAGATAGGCTACGGCTTCCGTTCCGAATACCTCACCGCCAACCTCAACCTCTACCACACCAAGTGGATGAACAAGACCATGAGCCGCAGCATGGACGCTGAAGACGCTGACGGCAACATCATAGACCGCATCTACATCAACATGAGCGGAGTAAACGCCATACACCAAGGCATTGAGCTTGACTTGGTTGCCAAACCCTTCCGCTGGCTTGACATACGCGGCATGGTGTCTCTGGGCAACTGGCGCTGGGACTGCATGGCCAAAGGCTACTTCTATGATTCGTCCGGCCAGCCAGTGAAGAGTTGGAATACTGAAGGCATCACACATGCGTCGGGCATACAGGCCGAAGACCATGCCGCCGCTACCATACACCTTGACGGGACCAAAGTGGGCAACTCCGCACAGACCACCGCAGCCGTAGGTCTGGACTTCAAGGTATCACCCGACCTGCGTTTCGGCATAGACTGGAACTACTACGGACGCAACTTCGCCGACTGGTCACTTGACTCGAACGACCTGAGACCCGGAGCAGTCATCACCCGCACAGACCCGTGGCAAATCCCGTCGTCGAACGTATTCGACCTGAGCGCAAGTTACCGCTTCAACATAGGCAAGCTGGACGCCGTACTGTTCGGAAACGTAGACAACCTCTTCAACCAGCTCTACATCACCGATGCTGTGGACGAGAACAACTCGGGCAACTGGGAAGACGTCTCCGTGCTCTACTCCTTCGGCCGCACCTATTCGTTGAGGCTTAAAATCAATTTCTAACCAATCCCAAGAAATAGATTATGAAAAAGACATATATACTCCCGTTGATGGCATCGTTGTTCGCCTTAGGCGCATGCAACTATGTGGAAGATGACTTTGCCGGTATAGAGCAATACCAGCATCCCACCGACATCCGCACCGACACCATCACACTGGCCACATCGGCTTACAGCGACATAGCCAAACTGGCCGCCAACCGAAGCATAGCCCTGTCCAAAGACCCTGAGGGACAAACTTACCTCAACGCGCTGGACGCTGTGGGCACAAACGGATACTTCACGGAAGACGCGCAGGCCATATGGTATCTGCCCGCCTACCTGGCCGACCAGTACCCCTATCTGGACAACACGTCCAAGATACTGGTGCGCTACAACCAGTACACGGACCTGCCCGGCTACCTGAAGGACTTCAACGGCACCACTACCTATGAACTTAGCTCTTCCGACTACCGCAGCGTGTGGGGCGAAAGCGTATCGGCTACCTACCTCACCCCTTCTACGGTAAGGCAGATACCTAACATTCTGGCCAACGCCATCAGTAATCCGACAGAAGGCACCATGAAACTGGTGAACTACGTGTATTCGGAAACCGAGCCGAGTACGGGAGGCGGCGAGACACCCATGGTATTCCGCAAGGTAGACGAGATGGAAGCAGCCGGGGGACGCTATGTCATAGTGGGCAAGACACCGGACGGTACCTACTATCCTTTTGGCAAACTGGAACAGGAAAGCTACAACTACGGATACATGATACCCGACCCCATTACCGTGGAGGGCGACATCATAGGCAGCGATGAAGGCGCATCCCAGGTGGTGGAGATTGCCAAAACCGCCCAGGGCTATTCCTTACTGAACGAGTGGGGAAAATACATCTACATGGACGGCAATTACAACAGCTTCAACGTGTCCAACAGTCTTCCCGAAGAAGGAGGCGAATGGAGCATCACTCCCAACGGAGACGGCACTTTCACCATAGTGAACATACTGAAGAACAAGACCGTTAAACTGACCGTATACAATGGCGAGTATGAATTCGGATGTTATCCGTCAAGCTCTTTTGAGACCTCGACCTATTATAATGAGACCATAGGCGAAGGACAAGGCAGCCTCAGTATACAAGACGTATCTCTGGGCGAAGGCGCAAGTTATGTATGGAAATACGACGACGGCTACCAATGCATGAAGGCCAGCGCATTTGTAAACGGCGCCAATGTGCCCACAGAGAGCTGGATTGTGACACCCGAAATAGACTTGACCGATGCCCAGTCTCCGGTATTCTCCATGGAGATGGCACTGAACTTTCTCAGAGGGGCCAACCGGGCAGACTTTGTAAACGTAATGGTATCTGCCGATTATGCAGGCGATGTGTCCACAGCCACTTGGGAAGAAGTGGAAATCCCCGTATGGCCCGAAGGTAGTAATTGGACATTTATTAATTCGGGTGATGCCGACCTTTCAGCTTTCAAAGGAGAGAAAATTCACTTAGCCTTCAAGTATGTCAGCACAAGCTCAACTGCTGTGACTTGGGAAATAAAGAACCTGCTGGTAAAAGACCAGTCCAACTATTGGGATGTATACCTGTTCCAGGAAGTGCCCGAGACGGAAATAGCCATGGCCAACGTCGCCACCCGCGCCGCATCCGATGTCAACGCTTCCGCCGTTTACCGCTACAGCAACGGTGCCTGGTCGCAATACACCAGCGACGATGCCGACATTGCCGTGGTACAGCCTGCCGACTATGACCAGATGGGACACAGCTACATATCCAACGCAGCCGCCACTCTGCCCACATATCTGCAGCAGAACTATCCGTACGCACAGGCTGACGATGCCGTAGCCGTAGTGTACTATACAAACAGCGACGGCGACATAGCCGCCACCGGATATACCTTCAACGGAACAGAATGGACTGAGACCGTAGTGGCACAACCCGCTTCGAGCACATTCCAGAAGATGAACGGAGAATGGATAGAGGCTAAGGTATACTATGAAGTAGACTTCGTTGCCAGCGGTGAGGCCGGATATACCATCCAGGACATCGAGCTGTCCAGTCTGGGCTATGTATGGAAACTGGACGGCCAGTACGGCTGGAAAGCCTCAGGCTATGTGGGAGGCAACAACTACCAGACGGAAAGCTGGATCGTGTCGCCCGAAATAGACCTGAACGGCGCAGTGGCTCCTTCCATTGTACTTAACATGGCTATCAATTACTTGAGCGGAGGAGACCTCAGCACACTCTTCAACGTAAAAGTTTCTACAGACTATACGGACGATGTGACCACAGCCACTTGGGAAACGCTGAACATCACAGGATGGCCCGCAGGAAACTCCTGGACATTCAACGAGACCAACCCGTGCGACATGAGCAAGTATGCCGGCCAGACTATACGGCTGGGATTCTGCTACACCAGCACCACATCAACGGCTCCGACCATTGAAATCATGAACATCAGCATTCAGGAATAACACTGAATATTAAAAGCAAAAGGGAGTTACCGGGCGAAAGCCCCCTAACTCCTTTTTTGCCTTACTGAAAACCCATAAATTTATCTCCAATATGAAAAAGACTTTATTATTTCTCGCTTTGGCAGCCGTAACAGGACTGGCCGGATGCGACGACGACAGCACCGCATTGCCCAACGGAAGCGGACAGACCATAGAGACTACGGAAGAAGGCTCATCTACCTTCGTCCTCCAAGGCTATGAGAACGCGGCAGACGGATACAACACCCTGAAGATAGACGGACTGGACGACGTGCTCTACCTGAAGGACAAGCAGCTTGCCGGTTCAGCCTACAACTTTGCCGACGGAACCGCCGGACGACTGGACCAGATGAACACCCGGCCGGCCGACAACGCATGGCAGCCGACAACAGCCATAGCCGCCGGACAGAATTACTGGGCACGCCACAGAGGTCTGTCGGCCTATACATACATCAAACTGCGTGTGGCCTACATCGAAGGCAACAATGTGGGATTGGAATATGCCATAGACGGCTCGGAGAACTTCGACCTGAACGAAAACACCAACGCCAACACCAGCGCTGACGCCGACAGACAACGCTTCGTGACCGACTATTCCATACCGGCCATGAACCAGAACAACTATTACGTGGAACATACCGTGACAATGGACAATGAGACCATACTGAACTATGCGCTGGAATGGGACAACACCATGCGCCATGCCGCATGGGTGGCCTTCAGCTTCGATGCCACAACCAGTCCCAAGAACTTCAACCGTCCGGACGAAGACCCGTGGGACGTAGACCCGTTGCTGCCCTCAGACATGCAGACCTCGAACGACCAGCACCGCATGGACGGATTTGACCGGGGACACCTATGCGCGTCCAACGACCGCGTGTACGTAAAGGAGGCCAACGACCAGACGTTCTACTACAGCAACATCAGCCCACAGCTCAACGACTTCAATACCGGCTTCTGGGCCGCACTGGAGGACCGCATACAGCGCTGGGCACGTAGCGGGAACGGCACGTCCGTCATACCCAACGAAAACTACGACAAGCTCTACGTGGCCAAAGGCGGCACGCTGAACGAACTGCTGACGAACTTCACCGGAAGCAAAGCCGACAGCAACGGCATCTACCCCTCCACGGACGGAAACGGATTCACCAAAAACGGAGTGGCCTGCCCGAAGTATTACTTCATGGCCATACTCTCGGAGAAAGGGGACAACTATCACGCCATAGGTTTTCTGGTAGAACACAGTGAGACATTACCCGACGATCCCTCCGCTGACGACATAAAAGCCTGTGCCATGAGCATTGACGAACTGGAGGAGCGCACGGGTCTGGACTTCTTCTGCAATCTGCCCGACCTGATAGAGAACACTGTGGAGGCCTCGTTCAGCCTGAACGACTGGACTTGGTAAACGCACGCATACACAGTACAGACAGAGAAAGCCCCGGAAAACCAGACTGCCACCTTCATCGGGTAGTCCACGTCTCGGTTTTCCGGGGCTTTCCGTCTTTTCGCACGGTCTTTCCTACGACAGAGGGAAGACCATATAAGAGCCGCCTGCTGCGAACCTGTCCACCGCCCGCTGCGGACCCGTCCGCACCAAGCGGCGGACCCACACACACCGTCCTGTGTATAGGTCCGCAGCAAGCGGCTTGTCTTTCACGTCAGAGCACGTCTACCGCACCAGCAAAAGTACCTGTGCGCCAGACTCATCATAAAAGGCCACATCACCGCTGTCCGTCCGGCCGAAAGACCTTGTATCGTTCAAAGCTTTGGTAACAAACCCTTCCACTTCCAGGTCGGGACAAGCCATCATGGTGGATACCACAGTGGGGAAAGCAATGGACTGCGGCTGGCCTTCCTCGGTCTGGAAACCACCGTTCAGCACATTGCATCCGCCAGTGCCATGCACTTTCTTTTGGATTACGTCTATCTCAAGGTAAGGCTGTTTTTCCATGCCCGTAGGAATGGTATGCCCACCGGCCTCGGCCACCGTCCACCGGCCTCCAAGTTCGTTCAGCGTCATAGGTTCACGTTTCTGTAACACCAGCAACGGATACTTGGCCGAACTGGCACAAAGAGCCAGACTCCCGTCTTCCAGACGGACACATTTCCTTACCCTTTCCAGTACAGACAGGACATTCTTCTCAAGTGTCATGTCCTCGCACATCATGCGCGTGCTTCCTATCTGCCCCAACTCCAGCTCACCGTTTTCCGAGGAGTACCGGTAAGATCCCATCATACGGTTGCAACCGCTGTTCCCATACAGGCGGCTGTCTTCCTGACTGAAACCTATATAAGGAAAGACCTGTCCCGGAGCAGGCACTACGGTGGTTCCATTCACTTCTACTATGTTCCATTCGCCGCTGATGTCCGCAGGAGAAGCGAGTCGTCTGGTCACGGCACACGAACACAAACTGGCCATAACGGCCGCCATACACACTAAAACAAAAACGTTCTTCATTTTCGGTTTTCGCATTAAGTTAAAATCAGGTGGCAAAGGTAGACAAAATAAGCTATAAGGAAAGAACAAACCCGGAAAATGGAGCCTACAAGACAAAGTATTTAGCAAGTTTTTAATCTTATCTGAGAATTAAGCATTATATTTGCCTAATGAAAAACGCAGGAAAGGACAGCAGACACAACCGCCTCCGCCTGCCCTTCATCAGCAATTACCAACACATAAAAGAAAAAAGACATGGGTAAAGTTCTCATTATCGGTGCCGGTGGCGTGGGCACCGTTGTGGCTCACAAAGTGGCCCAAAACGCCGATGTGTTCACCGACATCATGATTGCCAGCCGCACCAAAGAAAAGTGTGACGCCGTAGTAAAAGCCATAGGCAATCCTTCCATAAAGACAGCCAAAGTAGATGCCGACAACGTGGACGAGCTGGTGGCTCTGTTCGAAAGCTTCAGACCGGAAATTGTCATCAATGTGGCACTGCCCTACCAGGACCTCACCATCATGGAAGCCTGTCTGAAAACAGGAACCAACTATCTGGATACCGCCAACTACGAGCCTAAGGACGTGGCCCACTTCGAATACAGCTGGCAATGGGCCTATAAGAAACGTTTTGAAGATGCAGGACTGACGGCCATCCTGGGCTGCGGATTCGACCCGGGTGTAAGCGGCGTGTACACCGCCTATGCGGCAAAGCACCATTTCGACGAAATACAATATCTGGACATAGTGGACTGCAACGCAGGTAACCACCACAAGGCATTCGCCACCAACTTCAATCCGGAAATAAACATACGTGAAATCACACAGAACGGACGCTATTATGAAAACGGACAATGGGTGACCACAAAACCGTTGGAGATACACAAGCAACTCACCTACCCCAACATAGGTCCGCGCGACTCTTACCTGCTCTACCATGAAGAGCTGGAATCGCTGGTGAAGAACTATCCCAGCATCCGACGCGCCCGTTTCTGGATGACCTTCGGACAAGAATACCTCACCCATCTGCGGGTCATTCAAGACATAGGCATGGCGCGTATCGATCCCATAGACTACCAAGGCATGAAGATAGTGCCGCTGCAATTCCTGAAGGCCGTATTGCCCAACCCGCAAGACCTTGGCGAAAACTATGACGGTGAGACCTCCATAGGCTGCCGCATACGCGGACTGAAAGACGGCAAAGAGCACACCTATTATATATATAATAACTGCAGCCATCAGGCAGCCTATAAAGAGACGGGCATGCAGGGAGTGAGCTACACCACAGGAGTACCTGCCATGATAGGAGCCATGATGTACCTGAAAGGACTGTGGAAACGTCCGGGCGTGTGGAACGTAGAGGAATTCGACCCCGATCCGTTCATGGAACAGCTAAACAAGCAAGGACTGCCCTGGCACGAAGTGTTTGACGAAGACCTGGAACTTTGACACCGGAAAAATAAGGAAACAAAAACATAAGAAACAGAATAAAGACCTATGCAGACAGGAGACAAAGCCCCCGAATATTTGGGCGTGAACGAAAAAGGCGAAGAAATCCGCCTGAGTGCTTATAAAGGCAAGAAAATAGTGCTGTACTTCTATCCGAAAGACAACACGCCGGGATGTACGGCAGAAGCCTGCAACCTGCGTGACAACTACGATGCCCTGCGACAGGCAGGATATGAGGTCATAGGCGTAAGCGTAGACAGCGGAAAGTCACACCAGAAATTCATCGAAAAGAACAACCTGCCTTTCACCCTCATAGCTGACACAGAAAAGAAACTGGTAGAAGAATTCGGCGTATGGGGCGAAAAAAGCATGTGCGGACGCAAATACATGGGCACTTTCCGTACCACATTCATCATCAATGAAGAAGGCAAGATAGAACGCATCATCGGCCCTAAAGAAATAAAGACCAAGGAACACGCGGCGCAAATACTGTAAATAAAAAAACAAGAGTCCTGTTCTTCATGCAAAAGGAAGAACAGGACAACCGATAAAACCAACATGATTTATGGCAAAAAAAGACGAACTGATTTTTGATAACGAAGAGACAGCATCCATGCCCAATACGGAAAAACTCAAGGCACTGCAAGCTGCCATGGACAAAATAGAGAAAAACTTCGGAAAAGGCTCCATCATGAAAATGGGCGACGACAGCATAGAAGCGATAGACGTCATTCCCACCGGCTCCATAAGCCTGAACGTAGCATTAGGCGTAGGAGGATATCCGCGTGGAAGAATAATAGAAATCTACGGACCTGAATCGTCGGGTAAGACCACACTGGCCATACATGCCATAGCCGAAGCGCAAAAGACGGGCGGGATAGCCGCCTTCATTGACGCCGAGCATGCCTTTGACCGGTTCTATGCCGCCAAACTGGGCGTAGACGTGGACAACCTGCTCATCTCCCAACCCGACAACGGAGAACAGGCACTGGAAATAGCCGACCAGCTGATACGCTCATCGGCCATAGACATCATAGTGATAGACTCTGTAGCCGCCCTCACCCCAAAAGCCGAGATAGAAGGCGACATGGGCGACAACAAAGTAGGCCTGCAAGCCAGGCTTATGTCGCAGGCACTGCGCAAACTGACGTCAACCGTAAGCAAGACACGCACCTGCTGCATCTTCATAAACCAGCTGCGCGAGAAAATAGGAGTAATGTTCGGCAATCCGGAAACCACTACAGGTGGCAACGCGCTGAAATTCTACGCTTCCGTACGGCTGGACATCCGCCCGGGACAGGCCATAAAGAACGGTGAGGAAGTACTGGGACGCCAAACCAAAGTCAAGGTGGTAAAAAACAAGGTCGCTCCCCCATTCCGTCGTGCCGAATTTGACATCATGTTCGGCGAAGGCATATCGCGCACAGGTGAAATAACAGATTTGGGCGTAGAACTGGGCATCATCAAAAAGAGTGGCTCATGGTTCAGCTACAATGACACCAAACTGGCACAGGGACGCGACGCCACCAAACAGGTGATAGCCGACAATCCCGAATTGGCCGAAGAACTGGAAGGACTCATATCGGAAGCGCTGAAAAAGGCGGAATAAAGAAAACAACCCGCACAAGGAAAGGGGTGTACACCACTTCTTTACGGTATCCGCCCCAACACGAAAAGAACTTTACATAATACAAAGACAAATGAAAAGAGCATTATTCACTGCAGTCCTGGGCACAGCCGCCGGTCTGCTGAGCCTGCAAATGGGCGCACAGAACATTTCACAAGAAGAGGGATTCAAGTTTACCACCATCAAGGAAAACCCCATCACCAGCATCAAGGACCAGAACCGTTCCAGCACGTGCTGGAGTTTCTCCAGTCTCGGATTCCTGGAAAGCGAACTGCTACGGCTGGACAAAGGGACCTACGACCTTTCCGAAATGTTCGTCGTACACCATACCATGGTAGACCGTGCCGTGAACTACGTACGCTATCATGGTGACGCTTCTTTCTCACCGGGCGGAAGCTTCTACGACATCATGTACTGCATGAAGAACTACGGACTTGTCCCCCAGGAAGCTATGCCGGGCATCATGTACGGCGACTCCCTGCCCGTACACAATGAACTGGATGCTGTAGCCGGAGCCTATGTGAAGGCCATAGGCAAAGGCAACTTCAGCAAACTGACTCCCGTATGGAAAAACGGCCTGAGTGCCATATACGACACCTATCTGGGCAAATGTCCCGATACCTTCACCTACCAAGGCAAGGAATACACACCGAAAACGTTTGCCGAAAGTCTGGGCATCAACCCCGATGACTACGTGTCACTCACCTCGTACACACACCATCCGTTCTATACACAGTTTGCCATAGAGATACAGGACAACTGGCGCAACGGGCTGTCCTACAACCTGCCCATTGACGAGCTGATGGCCGTAATGGACAACGCTGTGCGCAACGGATACACCTTTGCCTGGGGCAGTGATGTCAGCGAAAAAGGTTTCACACGTGACGGCATAGCCGTAATGCCCGACGCCGCACGTGCAGCCGAACTGAGCGGAAGCGACATGGCACGCTGGACAGGAATGACTGAAGCCGACAAGCGTAAAGAACTGACCTCGCATCCCATGCCCGAAATAGAAGTGACGCAGGAAATGCGCCAGACAGCATTCGACAATTGGGAGACAACCGACGACCACGGCATGGTAATCTACGGCTTAGCCAAAGATCAGAATGGAAAAGAATACTTCATGGTAAAGAACTCCTGGGGACTGAGCGGAAAATACAACGGCATATGGTATGCCTCGAAAGCTTTTGTAGCCTATAAGACCATGAACATCCTGGTTCATAAGGATGCCCTGCCCAAAGATATCAGGAAAAAACTGGGGATAAAATGACAGGCTGATGCCAGTCTGACCGTTTTCTGAAAAGACAAAGCCGGCGACCTGACCACCAAACTGGTGGCTAACAGGTCGCCGGCTTCTGTTTTTCTTGCTTCACATTCCTGTCCGCTCAGTTTCCTTTATAGTCTTTTATGAAACCCTCCATCAGCCACTTGGCCAAGGCCTGACGGTTGTCGCTCAACACGAAACGACGCTGGTCAAAACTATTCTGCAAGTTACCAAGTTCCACATACACAGCCACAGGAACGGAGTTGACCATCACATAAAGATTGCGTGCCCCTACTGTACCTTCGAATCCGCGGTTTGGCTGATGCTTGTCGTATTTCGACTCAAATGTATCGCGCATGTTTTCCGCCAACCTGCGCCCCAGTTTGCTACCCGGAGCATAATAGAAGAACACATCCGTCTGGGCACGCTTGCTCCGGCTGTCCACATGAATGAAAATGGAACGGCAGTACTTATAGTTCTTCTTATCTTTCCTATAGGATAAGTTTATCTTGTCACAACGTTGCTGCAGTCTTGCCACCTGGTTCAAAGGAATGGGATCGCCCATACACGTCTCCCGCTTGCTGCCACTCAAGTAGCGGTCGTCACGAATGCCGTCCTTGGCATCCTGTATGACGATACGCACCTCAGCCCCTTCCTGCATTAAATTACGCGCAAGGCGCAACGCCACGTCATAAGCATATTCATCCTCATGCAACTGATGCTTGCCCACACGGCCTATGGCACCGGGATCGGGTCCGCCATGTCCGCTCACCACATAGAAACATGCGCCTTTAAGGCGGTTTCCAGTCACCTCCACATCGGCAAGCTTCTTTCCGAACAGAGGCTGGCTTACAATTTTCTTCCCCTGACTTCCTTTCTGAGTCTCCGCGCCGTCATGCAAGGGCGGAAGTGTGTACTTCACTCCCATCAGCAATTGCTTTTTCCCACGGAGCTTACTTTTGTTCAGCCTTAGAAACTCACGGTAATAAGCACGCCCCGGACGGTCATTCCGCTCCAGAAAAGCGTTGATTCCCTCCCCCCGCCGAGGAGTGTCTACAGTATTTTGGGCAGTGGCGCATGCCGAAAACGCCAGCAACATAAAAAAAAGCAAAGCAACGCGTATCATAATCTCAATCTATGCAAAAAAAAAGGGTTACGTTGGCAAAAGTACTGCATTTTCCGTATTTTTGCGAGCAATTTGCAAAGAATATGGCACTAACCAATAAAAAATATATGAACAAACCAATGAAACGCGGAACCATCTGCGTACAAGCCGGATGGGATCCTAAAAAGGGCGACCCACGTGTATTGCCCATCTACCAGAGTACTACATTCAAATATGAGACAAGCGAACAGATGGCCCGCCTCTTTGACCTGGAAGACAGCGGCTACTTCTATACCCGCCTGCAAAACCCCACCAACGATGCCGTAGCCTCCAAAATTGCCGCACTGGAAGGAGGAGTCGCCGCCATGCTGACATCAAGCGGACAGGCAGCCAATTACTATGCCCTGTTCAACATCTGTCAGAAAGGAGACCATTTTGTATGTTCTTCGGCCATTTATGGAGGCACATTCAATCTGTTCGGCGTCACCATGAAAAAAATGGGCATAGACGTGACCTTTGTCAATCCCGACGCCAGCGAGGAAGAAATATCGGCCGCATTCCGCCCCAACACCAAAGCACTATTCGGTGAAACCATATCAAACCCCTCGCTCGAAGTGCTGGATATAGAGAAGTTCGCACGAATAGCCCATAACCATGGCGTACCTCTGATAGTAGACAACACCTTCCCCACACCCATCAACTGCCGTCCCTTTGAATGGGGTGCCGACATTGTGGTACACTCTACCACCAAATATATGGACGGGCATGCCACAAGCGTAGGCGGTGCCATTGTGGACAGCGGAAATTTTGACTGGGAGGCCCATGCTGACAAATTCCCCGGACTGTGCACACCAGACGAATCATATCACGGACTGACCTACACCAAGACGTTCGGCAAAATGGCCTACATAACCAAAGCCACAGCCCAACTGATGCGCGACTTAGGCAGCATACAAAGCCCCATGAACGCTTTTCTGCTGAACCTTGGACTGGAAACACTGCACCTGCGCATGCCACGCCACTGCCAGAACGCACAAGCTGTAGCCGAATATCTGGAGAAAAACGACCGTGTGGCGTGGGTAAACTACTGCGGACTTCCTGGAAACAAATACTATGAACTGGCGCAAAAATACATGCCTGACGGATCGTGTGGCGTGGTATCATTCGGACTGAAAGGCGGACGAGACATTGCCATAAGCTTCATGGATCACCTGAAACTGGCAGCCATAGTAACCCATGTGGCCGATGCCCGTACCTGTGTGCTCCATCCGGCAAGCCACACGCACCGCCAGCTCACAGACGAACAACTGATAGAAGCCGGAGTAAGACCCGACCTTATACGCTTCTCAGTAGGCATAGAAAATGTGGACGACATCATAGCCGATATAGAACAGGCTCTGAAAGCATAAGAAAACCGCTTTTCCATAACTTCTCTGACAAACCATATAAGCACGGAACGTACTGCATATGCGCCGGGAAGACCTCAGACTGTTTCCCGCCCTATGGCATACTCCGTGCTTCTTGCTTTACACACCCTATCCGACCTTTCACCCAACCCATTTCAAGACAAGCTTCAGACAGACCGAATGTAAGCAAACCTCTGACAGAAAACACAAAATGAAAGGCAAACAATCATCTTTTCTACATTATGTTTTTATACCGATAAAAAGAGTTAAGACATGTAATAACGATACTTTTTCTCAAAAATTAAGCATAAGCCCCATATGTCTTAAACAAATTTCAGTTTATCCCCCTCCTATTATTCAAGGATTATATCTAATTTTGCGTGCAAAATAGACATATTAATTATATATACAGAAATGGCAAAAATAACCAAAGAAGCCGCCTTGCTCTATCACTCCATGGGCAAGCCCGGCAAGATTGAAGTGGTTCCCACCAAACCTTACAGCACACAGACCGACCTCTCACTGGCTTATAGCCCTGGAGTGGCCGAACCTTGTCTGGAGATAGAAAAAAATCCGCAAGATGCTTACAAGTACACAGACAAAGGAAACCTGGTAGCAGTCATCTCCAACGGTACAGCCGTACTGGGACTGGGCGATATAGGCGCCCTGTCGGGAAAACCCGTAATGGAAGGCAAGGGACTGCTGTTCAAGATATATGCAGGGATTGACGTATTTGACATAGAAGTGAACGAAAAAGACCCCGACAAGTTCGTGGAAGCCGTAAAAGCCATAGCACCCACTTTCGGAGGCATCAACCTGGAAGATATCAAAGCACCCGAATGCTTTGAAATAGAACGCAGGCTGAAAGAAGAATTGGACATCCCCGTAATGCATGATGACCAGCACGGAACGGCCATCATCTCAAGCGCCGGACTGCTGAACGCACTGGAAGTGGCCGGAAAGAAGATAGAAGACGTGAAAATTGTTGTGAACGGTGCTGGTGCCTCAGCTGTATCGTGCACAAAACTCTATATCTCATTGGGCGCACGACTTGAAAACATCGTCATGTTGGACAGCAAAGGAGTAATAACCAAAAAACGCGATAATCTGAATGAACAGAAACGCTACTTTGCCACAGACCGTGACATACATACATTGGACGAAGCCATCAAAGGTGCAGATGTCTTTCTGGGACTCTCCAAAGGCAATGTACTGACACAGGACATGGTACGCTCCATGGCACCCAACCCCATAGTATTCGCACTGGCCAACCCCACGCCTGAGATTTCCTACGAAGATGCCATGGCCGCACGTCCTGACGTACTGATGGCCACCGGACGAAGTGACTACCCCAACCAGATAAACAACGTGATTGGCTTCCCCTACATTTTCCGTGGCGCACTGGACACACATGCCAAAGCCATAAACGAGGAAATGAAAATAGCTGCCGTACGAGCCATAGCCGGACTGGCCAAACAGCCTGTACCGGACGTAGTGAACAACGCCTACCACGTAAACAACCTGAAATTCGGACGTGACTATTTCATCCCGAAACCCGTTGACCCGCGACTCATCACCGAAGTATCGGCAGCCGTAGCACGTGCAGCCATAGAAAGCGGAGTGGCACGTACCAACATTACAGACTGGGACGCCTACAAAAAACACCTGCTGGAACTTATGGGCTACGAGAGCAAATTCACCACACAACTATATGACATAGCACGCAGCAACCCGCAACGCGTGGTCTTTGCCGAAGGCTCGCATCCCAATATGCTGAAAGCCGCCGTAGAAGCTAAGGCCGAAGGCATATGCCAGCCCATCCTACTGGGTAACGACGAAATCATAGCCAAAATGGCCAAGGAACTCAACCTCAGTCTGGAGGGCATAGAGGTAGTGAACCTACGTCATCCCAACGAACAGGCACGTCGCGAACGCTACGCACATATCCTGGCCGAAAAACGTGCGCGTGAAGGGGCCACATACGAGGAAGCGAACGACAAGATGTTCGAACGCAACTACTTCGGCATGATGATGGTAGAGACAGGTGAAGCCGACGCCTTCATCACCGGCCTGTACACCAAATATAGTAACACCATCAAAGTGGCCAAGGAAGTCATAGGCATACAGCCCGGATACAAGACTTTCGCCACCATGCATATCCTCAACTCTAAGAAAGGCATCATCTTCCTGGCTGACACGCTGATTAACCGTCATCCCGATACCGAAACTTTGATTGACATAGCCAAACTGACCGCAAATTCCGTACGCTTCTTCAACCAGACCCCGGTAATGGCCATGCTGAGCTACTCAAACTTCGGAGCCGACACCATAGGCAGCCCGGTATGCGTGCACCAGGCCGTGGATTATATGCAAAAACATTATCCCGATCTGGCCATAGACGGCGAAATGCAAGTGAACTTTGCCATGAACCGCGAACTGCGCGACAAGAAATATCCTTTCACCCGACTGAAAGACAAAGACGTGAATACGCTTATTTTCCCCACACTGAGTTCGGCCAACTCAGGCTACCAGCTTCTGCAGGCCATGCATACCGACGGAGAACTGATAGGTCCCATCCAAATGGGATTGAACAAGCCCATACACTTCACCGACTTTGAAAGCTCTGTGCGCGACATAGTGAACATCACCGCCGTAGCGGCAATAGATGCCATCGTGGCCAAAAAGAACATCAAGTAAATAAGATGAGAAAACCGCTTTCTACCTCACAAAGTGTATGCATTGTGCTCCTTTGGGCGGCATTATGTTATCTGGTACTGACCGGTGCCGAACGGATTGACGGCCCTGTGATACTTTCACTTGCCATTTCGGCAGCATTTGTATTCATTCCAGTCTATCGGTCGGTCAAAAAGCGGAAATAATATCTTTTTTCACTCTTTTTGCGGGATAAAACAGCAAAAATACTGTTTTATCCCGCTTTTTATTTATAAAATGTTTGCCATTACAGATTTTATGTGTACTTTTGCAACCGTAAATCAAGGAAAGGAAGACGAACGCACCTCCACAACCTGTTTGCAAGCCGGCAAATAAAGACAAAAACATTTATCAATAACAAGAAAGAAATAAAGAACATTATGAAAGCAACCAATGTATTAGAAGAGCTGAAAAGACGATTCCCCAACGAACCCGAATACCACCAGGCCGTAGAAGAGGTTCTCTCCACCATTGAAGAGGAATACAACAAACACCCCGAATTTGACAAGGCCAATCTCATCGAACGTCTGTGCATCCCCGACCGCATTTACCAGTTCCGGGTGACTTGGGTTGACGACAAAGGCAACGTACGCACCAACATGGGCTACCGTGTGCAGCACAACAACGCCATCGGCCCGTACAAAGGCGGCATACGTTTTCATGCATCGGTTAATCTTTCCATACTGAAGTTCCTGGCTTTCGAACAAACGTTCAAGAACTCACTCACCACCCTCCCCATGGGTGGAGGCAAAGGCGGATCAGATTTCTCGCCGAGAGGCAAATCCAACGCCGAGGTCATGCGCTTCTGCCAGGCTTTCATGCTTGAGCTGTGGAGGCACATAGGACCCGAAACCGACGTGCCCGCAGGCGACATCGGCGTAGGCGGACGTGAAGTGGGCTTCATGTTCGGCATGTACAAGAAACTGACCCGCGAGTTCTCCGGCGTACTCACCGGCAAGGGAATAGAATTCGGAGGATCGCTCATACGTCCTGAAGCCACAGGATACGGCAACATATACTTCCTGCTCGAAATGCTGAAAACGAAGGGCACTGACTTAAAAGGCAAGACCTGCCTCATATCGGGCTCCGGAAACGTGGCACAATACACCGCAGAGAAAGTCCTCCAAATGGGCGGAAAAGTACTTACCATGTCCGACTCCGACGGCTACGTCTACGACCCCGAAGGCATAGACCGTGAGAAACTGGACTACATCATGGAGCTGAAGAACCTCTACCGTGGCCGCATCCGCGAATACGCCGAACACTATCCCGGCGTGAAATATGTGGAAGGCGCACGTCCTTGGGGTGAGAAAGCTGACATCGCCCTGCCATCGGCCACACAAAACGAAATCAACGGCGACGACGCCCGCCAGTTGGTGGCCAACGGGGTAATGGCCGTGAGCGAAGGCGCCAACATGCCCTCCACCCCCGAAGCCATACGCGTGTTCCAGGATGCCAAGATACTCTACGCTCCGGGCAAGGCAGCCAATGCGGGCGGCGTGTCGGTATCGGGACTGGAAATGACCCAGAACTCCATCAAGCTGAGCTGGAGCCAGGAAGAAGTGGACGAGAAGCTGAAAAGCATCATGAAGAACATCCACGAGGCATGCGTGAAATATGGTACAGAACCCGACGGATACGTCAACTATGTGAAAGGCGCCAATGTGGCCGGATTCATGAAAGTGGCGAAAGCCATGATGGCCCAAGGCATAGTATGACAATAAGAATACAAAAGCCATAGTATACAAACATACCGACCAACCGAAGGGGAACGAAGGCCACCGCCACGTTCCCCTTTCCTTTTGCTACGCCACAAAGCACGCCCGTATTCATGCCACATTAATATTTTACCATCGGAGGTAGAAAAAAATCCAATCTTTACGGACACGCGTGTATAGGTAATATTAAAAATAGAACATATTTTCACCACATCCTCCTTGCACGGCTCAGCAAAAATACGTTACTTTGCACCGATTTCCGTAAAACAACATTTATTAACCGAGCCTCCGGCGCGAGGCACAATGTTTAACTAAACAAGTTCTTTTTTATTATTATGAAGAAAAATCTATTCTATTTGTTCGCATTGATTTGCTCAATGAGCCTGTTCACGGCTTGCAGCGACGACGATGAACCAACTACTCCTCCGAATGAAGAACCGGGAGAAGAGCAAAGGGATCTTGCTACGATAATCAGTGAAGACCTTGCAGGAAACTATAAGGGCGACCTCACCGTGACGGTGCTGGGACAGACCTTTACCCCCGTAAGCCAGAAAATCAGCGTGGCCAAGGGTGAGGGCGAGACGGTATCCCTCTCCATAGCCGACTTCTCCTTCATAGGACTCAGCCTGGGCGACATCAACCTTGAGAACTGCGCCGTGACACCCGAAGAGGACGGCACCTACACCTTCCCCGGAACCACATCCATTAAAAAGGAAGTCATGCCGGGCATGACTCTCAATGCCGACGTAGACGCCACAGGCACCTTCGGAGCCAATAGCACCATCACCCTCAACCTGGACATCGCAGCCATGCTGGGCGATACCCCGCAGGACGTGCAGGTAGTGTTCGAGGGCACACGCCTCAACGGCGACGAGGGCACGGAGGCCGACATACTGTCCTTCACCTTCGACAACGAGGCTGTGGTGGAACAGCCCGTCATCGATGAGGAGGCAGGAACCATCACCTTCAAAGTGAGCGAAGGAGCCGACGTGTCCGCGCTGGCACCCACCATCGAAGTGTCACCCGGAGCTACCGTAACCCCCGCAAGCGGCGTGGCACAGGACTTCTCCGGCGGCAAGGCCGTGACCTACACCGTAGTGTCCGAGGACTATGGAGTGACCAAAGAATATAAGGTATCCATCTCCGCAGAACAAAGCTCCATGATGTTCGACTTCAACGAGTGGGAAACCGTCACCACGGATTTGTACAAACCTTACGTAAGTCCGCTTCCCCTTGATATGTTGGCCACGCCCAACGAAGGAGCCACAATGATTAACGCCCAGGACGAATCATTCTCCAAGGCAGTAGGCTATCCTGTAGTGATTGAAGAAAACGGATACGAAGGACAGGCCGCCAAACTGATTACACGCGACGCACGCAGTTCCCTTGCGGCATCCATAGCTCCTATAACAGCCGGTTCCGTGTTCACCGGCACTTTTGAATACAGCATCATGGGAGCCTTAACGAATCCGCTGGGCATGACAAAGTTCGGTATACTGTATGACAAAAAGCCTGTAAAATTCAAAGGTGTGTATAAATACGCGCCCGGTTCGCCCTTCATCAAGAAGGTTGTAAACGAAGAAGGCTATGGATCCAGCATAGAGACAGACGATGCCGACGTATGCGCCATACAGGCCGTGCTCTACACCGTGACCAGCGAGGACGAGACACTGGACGGTACCAACATAGACAGCGATGATGCCCGTATCGTGGCCCGCGCGCGTCTGGAGGACGGAAACACATCGGCGGACTGGACACCCTTTGAGCTGGATTTCACCTGGACGGAAGGCGTAGAATACGATGAGACGCTGACCTACAAGCTGGCCATCGTCTGCTCGGCCAGCAAGGACGGAGCCAACTTCAACGGCGCTGTGAACAGCACGCTGATTGTGGACAATCTGGAAGTAATTGGAGAATAAAGTCACTTCTTGTGATTTTCTTAATATGCCATAGGAAAGGCCGTGCCCGTGAGGGTACGGCCTTTATTGTTCCACCGGACGGAAAAAAACGTGCCCCGCGATGGGGAACAGACGTCGCGGAGCACTCACGGTTTGTCCCCCACGGGAAATCCGTGTGTCCCACACGCCAAAACAGGGTGTTCCGGAAGGTTCTGACATTTGACTTAATATTTACATAAAGGCAAGTTTAACATAGCATATGTTTCTCTCGCGGCACGTAGCTGTACGGCTTTTCCCGATGGATACCGGGGCAAGACGCGCAGGCTGCCTGCCTGTGTGCGGACATAGGGAAAGCAAGCACAATTCCTAATATTCACCTGCCTTTTTTCCCGCGCGCAGAAAAACGTGACGGAGCGGAGACCGACAGGTGGCCCGGAAAAAAAGTTCCGGCCTGCCCCTTCCATCATTCGGAGAGACAGGCCGGAATACAAAGCCAGGTGTGCGCACCGTCTCCGGTGGCGCACAGGGAATCAGCAGTTCTCCGGACGGAGCTTGCGCACGGTCACGGCTGCCTGCCACATCTCGCTCTCGCGCAGGGCTTTCAGCTCGGCGTTCAGCTTCTCGCGGTAGTCGGGTTTGGAATTGCTGTCGATGGAAATCTGTGCCTCATTTCCGCACTTCACGCTTTCGTACAGCTTCTGCATCACGGGTTTGATGGCGTCGTGGAAAGGACCCATCCAGTCCAGGGCGCCACGCTGTGCGGTGGTGGAGCAGTTGGCGTACATCCAGTCCATGCCGTTCTTGGCAAAGAGGGGCATGAGCGACTGCGTAAGCTCTTCCACCGTCTCGTTGAAGGCCTCGGAGGGCGTGTGCCCGTTCTCGCGCAGCACCTCGTACTGTGCCAGCAGCAGTCCCTGTATGGCTCCCATCAACGAACCGCGCTCTCCGGTAAGGTCGGACGTGGCCTCGCGCTGGAAGGTGGTCTCGAACAGGTATCCTGAGCCTATGCCTATGCCAAGGGCTATGGTGCGGTCGAATGCCTTGCCCGTAGCGTCCTGGTAGATGGCATATGAGGAGTTCAGGCCGCGTCCCTCAAGGAACATGGTGCGCAGCGATGTGCCCGAGCCTTTGGGCGCTACCATGATCACGTCAATGTCTGTGGGAGGCACCACTCCTGTACGGTCGTTCCATGTGATAGCGAATCCGTGGGAGAAATACAGGGCCTTGCCTGCCGTAAGGCAGGGTTTTATCTTGGGCCATACGGACATGACGGCAGCGTCGGACAGCAGACACATGATGATGGTGCCCCTGTTGCAGGCCTCCTCTATGCCGAAGAGCGTCTCTCCGGGCACCCATCCGTCGGCCACGGCCTTGTCATAGGTCTTTCCGGGACGTTGCCCCACTATGACATTGAACCCGTTGTCGCGCAGGTTGAGCGACTGTCCGGGTCCCTGTACTCCATAGCCTATGACCGCTATGGTTTCATCCTTCAATATCTCACGAGCCTTTTCCAAGGGAAACTCTTCACGGGTGATGACATTCTCCATCACTCCTCCAAAATTCATTTGTGCCATTTTAATTGTCTTTTTTAGTTAGCGGCTTTCGCCTTTGTTTGGTTATTGATGTTCATTTGTCTGTCTCTTGGTCTCCGCCGTCTCCGAAGAATATCTTCGCACGGCACACGGCCTCCGTCCCGTTCTTCCTTACTTCCACCCCATAGCATCCGTCTCCCAAGTCTTCCTTGTAGAAGGACAGGGTGTCGCCATAATAACTTTCCGCCATATAGGCCATCTCGAAACGGCGTATGCTTCCTTCCTTGTACATGTCTATGGGGAAGAGGTCAAGGATATGCTCTATGTAGCGGATGCTGTTGACGTGTCCGTTGATGTCTATGTCGCTGTATCGGGCCGTGAGTGTGGCCGACGGTTCGGACACTCCCACCTTGATGCGCGAAGGCTTTCCGATGGGGCATTCCTCCTCCCGGCAGATGTAATCCGTTATCCTGCCCCCGTGCAGGGCCAGCAGGTCGGCGGGCTTCCGAGTGTTCATGCTTATCATAGCCCATACGGAACGTGCGTATCCCAGGATGTTTCCGTCCTTTCCTGTGATAACGTAGTTGCGGTCGGTGAACAGGCGGTATACATTCTCCACCCATGTTCCGACCGAGAATTTTTCGTACTGCCGGGGCATGTCCTTCATTTCGATAACCAGCCTCGACAGCACCCACGTGTAGTTCTCCTCATTCACTTCGGCAATGCCAAAGCCTCTGTCTGCGGCGTGGAACCCGGCGCAGTTCAGCAAGTGGTTCCCCAGCACCCCCAGAGTCAGCCTCCCCGTAAAGTCCACATGGAACGGTTCGGCCACAAAGTCATAACGTCCTATCTTGTCAGTCTTGTCCATATCGTCATTGGTTTTGCCGTACATACTTGGCCTCACGTTCGGCCAGATACTCGTTCACCCTTTCAAAACAGCTTGTGGTTATGGCCACCCTGCCCGAACGCACAAACTGCAGCACGCACCCGAAAGCGCAAAGCTCGTTGTACAGGCAGGTGATGTCTTCGCTCATCCCGTTCTTCTCCACTATGGCGAAGACCGGATTGACCTCCACAATGCGCGCGTTGTACTTGCGTATCACTTTCGACACGCCGGCCTCCGCCTCGAGTACGGGAGTGGATATCTTGTAAAGGGCTATCTCGTGCTGGTAAATCTCGTCATCGGTAAAGTAATGTGCCTGGAGTACATCTATCTTCTTGGATATCTGCCGGGTCACTTTCTCTATGGTATCCTTATCGGTCCATGCCGTTATGGTGTACTTGTGCACTCCCTTGATGGAGGAGGCCGACACATTAAGGCTCTCGATGTTTATCTGCCTCCGGGTAAACACAGCCGTAATCTGGTTGAGCAGTCCGGCCATGTTCTCCGAATGGACGATGATGGTGTATAATGTTTTGTTCATAATCCTTTTTAAATTAAGAATTAAGAATGAAGAATGAGGAATTCTCAGGGATGTGCAGGAAAATCCTTCATTTGGAGGCGAAGCCGGCATTCTTCATTCCTCATTCGATTCAGCATTCCAGCAGCATCTGGTTGACGGACCCTCCGGGCGGGGTCATAGGCAGAACGTTGCCTTCTTCCACCACACAGGCTTCGAGCAGGAAGGGGCCTTCGGCGGCCAGCATGTCGGCTATGCCCCGTTCCAGTTCCCCGCGTGTGCAGACACGTGCCGACGGTATGCCGTAGGCCGAGGCTATCTGCATATAGTCGGGGTTGAGCATCGGCGTGAAGGAATAGCGGCGGTTGAAAAACATGGCCTGCCACTGGCGCACGTTGCCCAGGAAATTGTTGTTCAGCAGAATCATCTTCACCGGAGCGTTCTGTTCCATCACCGTGCCCAGCTCCTGCAGGTTCATCTGCAGTCCGCCATCGCCCATGAACACGCACACCGTGCGGTCGGGACGTCCGAACGTGGCTCCCACGGCCGCCGGAAGTCCAAAGCCCATGGTGCCCAGTCCGCCCGAAGTGACTATGCTCCTCGGCTTGCTGAAGCGGAAGTATCGTGCGGCCATCATCTGGTTCTGTCCTACGTCGGTCACCAGAATGGCCTCGTCGGAAGTGGCCTCGCTCACCGCCCGTACCACTTCGCCCATACTCAGTTTATGTCCGGCCGGATGGAGTTCGGGACGTATCACTTTTTCTTCCTCGACCTCCTCATAGGTACGGAAACTTTCCAGCCATCCGTCATGGGAGGCAGGTTTCAGCAGACGGGTTACGGCTGCCAGCGTGTCCTTGCAGTCGCCCAATACGGCCACATCGGCCTTTACGTTCTTGTCTATCTCAGCCGGGTCTATATCGAAATGTATGATTTTGGCCTGCTTGGCATAAGTGTTCAGATTGCCGGTGACACGGTCGTCGAAACGCATGCCCACGGCCACCAGCACATCGCACTTGTTAGTGTTGATGTTCGGCCCCAGATTGCCGTGCATACCCAACATACCCTTGTTCAGCGGATGTCCTGTAGGCAGGGCAGAGAGTCCCAACAGCGTGCATCCGGCGGGCAGTCCGGCTTTCTCTATGAACTCGCGCAACTCCTGCGTGGCGTTCCCCAGCTCCACCCCCTGGCCAACCAGCACCAACGGGCGTTGTGCGTTGTTTATCAGTTCGGCAGCCCGGACAATGGAGTCTCCGTCGGTTTCGGGCACAGGAAGATAACTGCGTATATAGTCTACCTTGGACGGTATGTAAGCCGTTTTCTCCACTTGTGCGTTCTTGGCAAAGTCAAGGACCACAGGTCCCGGTCTTCCGCTTTGCGCTATGTAGAAAGCCCGCGCCACGGCCCAGGCCACATCTTCCGCCCGCCGGATCTGATAACTCCACTTGGTTATGGGCTGCGTGATTCCCACCAGATCTACTTCCTGAAAGGCGTCGGTACCCAGAAATTCCGTCCCTACCTGTCCGGCTATGACTACCAGCGGCGTGCTGTCTATCATCGCGTCGGCTATGCCGGTAATGGTGTTGGTGGCTCCCGGGCCGCTTGTCACCAGACATACACCGGTCTTTCCCGACACCCGTGCATAACCTTGCGCCGCATGCGTAGCACCCTGCTCATGACGCACCAGTATGTGGTTCAGCCTGTCCCTATGGTCATATAGAGCGTCGAACACAGGCATGATACTGCCTCCCGGATAACCGAATATGGTGTCCACACCATGATACTCAAGTGAGCGCATCAATGCTTCGGCTCCCGTCACAAGCGAGTCATTTTCTCCGTCCGGAATGCCTGAAGCATATCGTTGTTTATCGTATATATTCATAAAAAACCAAACATTATCAGTCAATAATGGCGAGACGGGGCAAGACTCCCCTTCTCACAGAATGTCAGATCAGCCTCACCGCCCCTTTGTCGGCCGAGCTGACCAGCGAGGCGTAAGCCTTCAAAGCTTTGGACACTTCGCGCTGCCTTCCGAGCGGACGCATGGGGCGCGCGGCCAGCTCTTCGTCCGTCAGCCTCACATTTATGGTGCGGGCAGGGATGTCTATCTCTATAATGTCTCCGTCCTGAATCTTTCCGATGTTCCCGCCGGCTGCGGCTTCGGGCGACACATGGCCTATGCTGAGTCCCGACGTGCCGCCGCTGAAGCGTCCGTCCGTGACCAGCGCGCAGGCTTTGCCCAGATGCCTTGACTTGAGGTACGACGTAGGATAAAGCATCTCCTGCATGCCCGGTCCTCCCTTGGGGCCTTCATGGGTAATGACCACCACATCTCCGCTCTTCACTGTACCGTCCAGTATGCCGGTGCAAGCGGCTTCCTGCGAGTCGAACACCTTGGCCGGACCGGCAAAGCGCCATATGCTTTCGTCCACTCCCGCCGTCTTCACCACACATCCGTCTTGGGCTATGTTGCCCTTCAGCACGGCCAGTCCCCCGTCTTTGGTATAGGCATGGGCCAGGTCGCGTATGCATCCGGCGGAGCGGTCGGTGTCAAGCGTGTCGTACAAGGCATCCTGCGAGGCGAACTCCAGATTGAACTTCCTGCCCGGAGCGCTGTGGTAACGGGCCAGGTCTTCGGCCTTTGCCTGTCCTCCGGTTATGCTGTAGCGTGCGATGGCTTCCTTCAGCGTCAGCCCATCCACCCGGTTCACCGAGGTATCCACCAACCCTCCCTTGGCCAGCTCGTCCAGTATGGCTATGATGCCTCCGGCACGGTTCACATCTTCTATATGGTAGCGTTGGGTGTTCGGCGCCACCTTGCACAGGCAGGGTGTCTTGCGCGAAAGCATGTCTATATCGTCCATGCTGAAGTCTGCCCCGGCCTCATGGGCTATGGCCAGCAGATGGAGCACGGTGTTCGAGGAGCCTCCCATGGCGATGTCCAGTGTCATGGCGTTGAGGAAAGCCTGCCTCGTGGCAATGTTTCGCGGCAGTACGGAGCAGTCGCCCTCTTCATAATAGCGGCGTGCGTTCTCCACCACCAGCCTTGCCGCGTCCTTGAACAGCTGCCTCCGGTTGGCATGTGTGGCCACTATGGTGCCGTTTCCGGGCAAGGCCATGCCTATGGCCTCGCAAAGGCAGTTCATGGAGTTGGCGGTAAACATGCCCGAACAACATCCGCACGTAGGGCAGGCGTGCTGTTCTATGCCGGCCACATCCTCGTCGGACACGGTTGTGTCGGCCGACTTGACCATGGCGTCTATCAGGTCAAGACGCTGCCCTTGCCACTCTCCGGCCTCCATCGGACCACCCGACACGAATACGGTGGGGATGTTCAGCCTCATGGCCGCCATGAGCATGCCCGGCGTTATCTTGTCGCAATTGCTTATGCAGACCATGGCATCGGCCTTATGGGCATTCACCATATACTCCACGCTGTCCGCTATGATGTCGCGCGAAGGCAGGGAATAGAGCATGCCGTCGTGTCCCATGGCTATGCCGTCGTCAATGGCTATGGTGTTGAACTCGGCCGCAAAACAGCCCAGCTTTTCTATCTCTTTCTTTACCATCTGCCCCACCTGGTGCAAGTGTACATGTCCGGGCACAAACTGTGTGAACGAATTGACTATGGCCACTATAGGCTTGCCCTCCTGTCCGGGAGTCATGCCGTTGGCCCTCCATAAGGCGCGCGCGCCGGCCATGCGGCGGCCTTGTGTGCTTACCGCGCTCCGCAAAGGAAATCCTTTACCTTCCATATCTTTCTGTTTTTCTTTCATTGCCTATAACAAAAAAGCCTTTCGCACACAGGGTGAAAAAGGCTTCGCTAAAATCTTCGCACAACTACACACATCCGCATGCGGCCTTTTCCCTTGCCCCGAAACCCGTAACCGACAGGCTGATGACCCACAGGACAAACAAGCTAATGACTGTGACGCTATGCAGATGTATGGTTTTAATCATATGTCTGATTGTTGTTCTTTCTGTTGGATGATGCCGCAAAGGTAAGCCATTTTTTATTACCGACAAACAAAATGAAGAAAAAAGTAGGAAATTGATAAGAAAATGACAGAAAAACAATAGGATACACTATCAGATGTTAGAACACGGATAGTTTACCCCGGTCACAAGAAGTGTTCCGAAGCGTTTCCCATATGGCCAACAGATTGCATAGGAGACCATTTCCCAAACACACGGCTGTTTCATTTAACCGCCTATTCCTAATATATTAAGGTGGCGGAAAGCAGGCTAAAAGACTCCGGTCCGGTGCATACCCATACACAGCCCGGTGCGGAACCGTCCACTGCTTGCTGTGAGTCCGTCCACAGGAAGCTGCGGACCCATTGGCAGAAGGCTGTGAATCCGTCCACAAGAAACAACTGATATACAACACGTTGTCCAACATAAGGTACTATTCCCCATAAATGAGCTTTATAACGGAAGAAATTCTATTTGTCTTCTACAGGCAGAAGGAAAAATTTAAATGAAAGCCGTGAACTTGGTAATATATGTATATTTGTTGTAAAAAAGCCTAACTTTGTGCCCTTGTAAGAATTCAATCCATGACACATTTTTCGAAGAACAAACTCATAAGGAAATGGGCTTGCATCTGTACGTTGGCCTGGTGTGCCGCATGCAGTGAAAGCTCGGAACATGAACCTATGCCGCAACCCGAAGCCGATAGAATAACAATTGAGACAGATGCACTCTATTTTACCTCTGAAGGCGGTGAACAACAATTGATGTTCTCCACCAACCATTCCTGGCAGATTTCATGGAATGACCAAGGATATGAATGGTGCACAACCCATCAGACCGTAGGTTCACAAGGAAATGTAACCCTAAGCATAAGTGTAGCCACAAACCCGAGGCCGGAAAGCCGTGCCACCACCTTGATTCTGACAGCAGGAACAGCAAGAGAAGAAGTCGCGGTAAGACAGGAAGCGCAAGCCGGCTCTCCGGTCAACGCAGACGAAAACGAAGAATACACCGATGAAGAGCTGGACTGGGACTAATGCCCTAACGTCGGCAAATGAGTCTTCCACTAATTTTTCCATCATCTCACACTTGATACGCCAAAACCCATATGAACATTTTTTCCCATTTTAAATATCTGTGCTACACGCCGCTATGTGTCGCGTTGCTGGCAGGATGTGCCAAGGATGAAAACATCAACGGCATGAAGGACATGGAAGGTAACGCCATCCTACAGGCCGACATTGAAGGAAAGACGGACACCCGTACATTGGTAGACAATGACAATCGCGTGCTATGGGCAGAGAACGACCGTATCGGTGTATTTGGCAACCAGAACACGCAAAACGCGGAATTTGCACTGGTCACACCCGCAGGCAACGCATCGGCCACTTTCAAAGGCCGCCTGGCTAAAGATGAAGAGGCTCTCTTTGCCTATTACCCATATCATCAAGAGGCCATGCTCAGCGGCCAGACCGCCACATTGCTATTCCCTTCAACATACACTTACGACGGAAGCAGTCAAGCGCCCATGATAGCCTGCCGAGACGGTAACAGCGGAAACTTCACCTTCCGCCATACCTGCGGATTGCTGCGCATTACGCTGTACGACATTCCTCAAGGGGCAGCAAGCTTCGTAATCACCTCAGAAGGCGAGGAAGCGCCCGCACTGGCCGGCAAAGCCATAGTGGAAGACATTGCCCTGTCCCAGCCCGTGGCACAGATTGAAAGTGAAGAAAGCAGGCAGGTGACTTATGAACTGCCGGACAAGACGGACAGCAGCATGGAAACGCTCACCTTCTACATTCCCTTACCTGTAGGTGCTTACCCCCGTTTGTCGGTAAGCCTGCTCCGGCAAGACGGAACGGCATTCTTCACCAAAACCCTTTCTGACGTGGAAGCACGCCGGACCGTGCTGTTCAATCTCCCGGTGGTCAATGCCTCGACCGGCGGGTGCTACACGCTGGCAAGCAATGCCCACGACATTTCAATGGAAGATGTCTCACAAATCACCGTAGAACAATCGGAGGACGGAATCACCACCCTGCGCTATGCAGCCGACATGCTTCCCCCGCAAGCAGGAGACATACTGATACAAGGAGGAGGCGAAGACCCTTCGCTTCTCTTTGAAGAAGGTTTCTTAGGCAAAGTGCAGCAAGTGACTGCAAACAAAGACGGTTCCCATCTGATAACGACAGAACCTGCCGCACTGACGGACGCCTTCACGGACTTGGAAATCAACCCATCCCTTGACCTTGTGCCCCAATTGCCTTCCACACGCGGTATCAGCATCTCCACGGAAAAGGATGAAGACGGATTCCGCCTCTTCACCATCGGTCTGGACGGCATTGCCGCCGCCGACGGACATCTGAAACTGGAAGGCGAACTGACCGCAGGATTGCGCTTCATACCCAGCATCAGCTTGAAAGAGGGAAAAATAGCCCATGCCGCATTTACATTGGAAGGGAAAATACTGGCCGGATACCATGTGACCGCCACGGGTAACATCGTAGCCGCAGACACCATCCCCATCGGAGGCCCCATTCCCTTGGGCAGTTACCCCATACTCAACACTCCCCTCTGCATCACGCCCGCACTGCAATTCTACCTCTACGTAAACGCTTCGGGCCAAGCCACCCTGACGCTGGGACTGAGCTACCAAAAACAATTTGTAGGCGCCATCGTACACCGCACTGACGGCCAATGGGTATCGGGAACACGCTTCGTGGAAAACGGCGAGAAGGAAGGACGACTCGTCGACATGGAACGGATAGAACTGCACGGCGAACTGTCCGAAGGAATCGGCATGACCCTGGCGTGCAAGATAAACAACACTTCCCTCGTGTCGGCAGAAATAGAAACCGGCATGGGATGCAGGCAGACAGGCGACTTCGCCATAAACGGAAACGGCTCTGAAGGGTTCTACCAATCATACCAAGACGCCTACATAGACAACCAGATAGAAGCCAGCATAGGCGGCCGCATACAAGGCAAACTCTTCGGGTGGGACTATAACTGGAGACCAATAGAAACCGCCACGGCAGCACTGGCCTCACAACGTCTCCGCCTGTTCCCCGAAATGGAAGAGCCAGAAGCCACCCCCGGAAACAAAGGCGACGACATCAACATAAGCACCAACGTGGCAGGCATGACCCTTGCACAAAACACCACCGTGGAAATGCACCTGTACGACGAAGAAGAGAACCTGATTCAACAATCCGAACCGTTGGCTTGCGGAAACACGGCCGATGACTCGCCTTCCACCGTTTGGGAAACCACGTTCAACGGCCTGGAACCGGGCACATACCGCGTCGTGCCGGTCATAAAAACGCCATTGGTGAGCAATGAAGAAGGAGCAATGCAGCCGGTGTACGCCGAACCACTGTCCAAGACCGTGGAACTGGGCGACGACCGCGCGGTGCTGGTGGCCTTATATGAATCGGCCGGAGGAGAAAACTGGCAAAACAACGAAAACTGGTGTACGGACAAACCGCTGAATGAGTGGGGAGGAGTATGGACAGACAGTCTTGGCAGAGTGAATGTGTTAGAGATCCGTTCACGCTACGACCGTGTGGCTGAAGGCAAGGCCGACTTAAGCAAACTGACCAGACTGAAATCCTTATATATGTCAGGATTGAAACTTACAGAATTGAACCTGTCCGGCTGCACAGACCTGTGGCACTTATATTTAAGCTCCATACAACAACTGGGCACGCTGAATATGGACGGTTGCCCCAGCCTACAAGATTTCTCTATACAGCAAATGGATTTCCCCGACACAGATTTATCCCAATGCCCCAATCTGCGTACCTTCTACGTCAGCTATGTGAACAGCCCGAAAGCCATTGACCTTTCCGGATGCCCGAACCTGGAAAAATACACTGAACAACAATGCTCATTCGACACAAAAGACGATTTCAGCAAAAACACCAAACTGAAAGAAGTACACATATTAAGATCGATTACCCAACCGAGCTATAAAATGGATTTTTCCAATCATCCTTCCCTGCAAAGCCTCTACTTCAATGGAGAATATACTACAGGAGAAGAACCGGCATCCACAATCACCGTAGATGTGACAGACTGCAAAAGCCTGCAAACCTGTCACCTCAGCAGCAACAACGACATTATCACCCCCGTTTTCACAGGATGTACCAGTCTGGAGACTATTTCCATTGACCACACAAACCCGACATCATTGGACTTTTCCGACTGCATCCATCTGAAAACATTATCCTGTTTTGACAACAACACACTGACCTCACTGGACTTGTCAGCAAACACGGAATTACAGATGTTACAGTGCCAGAACAACGCACTGACCTCATTGAACTTATCAAACTGCACCGCACTGCAAACACTACACTGCTATAACAATTCACTGACAACACTGGACTTTTCAAGCTGCAACGCACTGCAAACACTTGATTGCAGTAAGAACCAGCTGACCTCGCTGGACCTGTCAAGCTGCACCGCACTGCAAACACTCGGTTGCGGCTACAACCAGCTGACGGGCGAACTCAATCTGTCCGGACTGGAGCATCTGGAAACGTTAGGATATACTTTCGACCACATCACCTCCATAAACATTTCCGGATGCAAAAAGCTGACCAGAACAATCCCTGTCTCAGAGTTCTGCACTTCGGTAAACGCTGCCGGATGCGAAAGCCTGACCGGACTTTCTGCACAAAACGCCAAAGCACTGACCCGCCTGGACTTGACAGGATGCTATGGTCTGAAAGAACTTAGGATAATCAATGGGCTTTCCTTCACCTCTTCTCTGAACACAAGTGATTGCAAGGCCTTAGTCACATTGACGTGCACCGCTACCCCAATAGGCTCTTTAGACATTTCGAACAACAGCGAACTACAATACTTAAATTGCGACAATTGCCAGCTGGAATCTGTGAACTTAACGAACAATCCGAAATTGAAGGAACTATACATGAGGCATAACAACCTCACAGCCTTGGACTTGTCTAACCATGCGGAACTGGAACTGCTCAGCGCAGGCGATAACAAGATTTCCGCACTTGACCTGTCAAAATGCACCAAGCTGAAATATTTCAACGCGGATAAAAATCCGCTTACAAGACTGGACATATCCAACACGCAACTCACCACTATTTCTCCCCAGATAAACTGTGACATGGAATACATACGGATAGAAAATTGCCCACAACTTACAACTTTTTACATGCCTTACTCCGCAAGAGAAGACTTAAGCAGCACCCTACAACACTTAGATATTTTCAACTGCCCTAACATATCTGAGGTAATAGCACTATACACTAAAGAAGTCAGTATCAGCCACTGCGAAGCGTTAAAAACCATCAACTGTACCAATGGCTTCGCTAATCAAACCACACTCAATCCTTTGGAAAAAATCTCCATAAAAGACTGCGACAACGTAACAGGTCTGAACGTCAGCCGCTGCATGAATCTGAAAGACATAGACGTGTCCCAACTGGGAAAATTGGAATGGCTATATTGCTATGAGACACAAATAGCCTCCCTGAGCGTATCCCATAGCCCGAACCTGAAAAGGCTATTTTGCTATGACACGCAAATATCTTCCCTGGACCTGTCTCAGAACCCGAATCTGGAAAGACTGCACTGCTCTAACACACGAATCACTTCCTTGGACGTGTCAGCCTGCCCTAAGCTATACTTTGGCAGAATATATAACGAAAATATTCTTGTTTGTGGTGGCGAACCGCTGAAGTCCTTACATTTATACCAGAGGCCTTCAGGATTTTACGGACTCATCACCTGGGGAGAACACGACTCTGACAAATACCCGGAGCCTGAACACGCCGGCGGCATGCAGTATCCTGTGCTGAGCTGGGAAACGGAAGAATGAACATCCTCCGCAAAGCCTGCACCACAAGCATTTCCGCAAGAAGTTTTTCACGCCTTTTTCCGCCCGGCACACGGTTTATCGGTGGCTTTTCGCTATCTTTGCCGACCATAAGCAAACGGCTCCGACAGCCGCCTGCCGGAACAGATACCACATATTATATAATATAAAAATGGAAAAGACAGAAAACAAGTACATCACCGTGGCCTACAAGCTCTATACCATAGAAGACGGCGAAAAAGACTTCACCGAAGAGGCCACCACCGAGCACCCCTTCCAGTTCATATCCGGACTGGGCATGACGCTTGACGCTTTCGAAAGCCAGATAGCCGGTCTGAACGAAGGCGACAAGTTCGACTTCACCCTAAGCCCTGCCGAAGCTTACGGCGACTACGACGAAGAGCATGTGATAGACCTCCCCAAGGAGATTTTCCTCATAGACGGAAAATTCGACAGCGAGCACATCGTGGAAGGAGCCGTCATTCCGCTGATGACCAGCGACGGACACCGCGTGAACGGCAGCGTGGTAGAGGTTAAGGACAAGGTGGTGGTAATGGACATGAACCATCCGCTGGCCGGATGCGCCCTGAACTTTGTGGGCCAGGTAGTGACCAACCGTCCGGCCACCAATCAGGAACTGGCCGATGCCGCACGCATGATGAGCGGAGGATGCGGCGGATGCGGCGGATGTGGGGGCGACAACGACTGCGACTGCGAGAGCGGATGCGGAGGATGCTGCCACTAAGCTAAAGCCACACCACACACAATAGAGAAGGGTCAGACCGGTGTTTTCCCACAGGATGGGAACCGGGGTCTGACCCTTCTTTCTTTGCCGGATGCAACGGTCAACGGTGCTTGTGGGTCATGATGTCCAGCACCAGCCTGTCGGTCTCGTTCATGCCTTGGGAACCTATCCGGGTGAGGTTGCGTATGCTCTGGTCCACATCCTCGTCGATGATGCCCTCCACCGACGTGACCGTGCGCCCTTCCATGGCCATGATGGCGGAGAACACGGCCGTGGCCACTCCCGTGGTGACCTTCATGGCACAACTGGGCTTGGCTCCGTCGCATATCATGCCTGTGATGTTGGCTATCATGTTCTGCACCGCATAGGCCACCTCCCGGTAGCCGCCTCCCATCAGCCGGGTAATGCCGCAACTGGAGCCGGTGGCCGCCACTACGCAGCCACACAACGCCGAAAGCCGTCCCAGGCTCTGCTTGATGTAAATCACCGTGAGATGGCTCAGCATGAGCGCACGTGCCAGCTCCTCCCTGCCCTTGCCGTTCTCCTCGGCAAAGACCACCACAGGCACCGTAGCCGCTATGCCCTGGTTGCCGCTGCCCGAATTGCTCATCACAGGAATCATGGCACCCGCCATGCGGGCGTCGCAGGCACCGGAGGTGTATGACAGGATGTGCGAGAACACACTGTCGCCCATGATACGGTGCTCGTAGTTGCCGCGCAGCATCTTGCCCAGCCCATGTCCATAGTCACCCGCAAAAGACCGTTCGGCGGCGGCCTTGTTGAGGCGGGCGGTCTCCAATATAAAGCTTATCTCGTCCAAAGGCGCGGTAGTGGCAAACTCATAGACCTTGCGCAGCGTGAGGCAAGGCGCGTCCGCCGCCTCTCCGGCCTCCACACCGGCCTGCCTGTCAAGCAGCACCTGGCCATTGCGCTCCACACGGACAAAGTCGGTGTGCCCGCCCGATATCACGGCCACCGCCTCGTCGTCTCCCTCGCGGCAGCAGACCTCAATGTACAGCTTCTCGCTAATGCCATCCTTCAGACCAATGCTTATCCGCTTGTCGTCCACAAAGCGTCTGGCTTCCTCCACGTCCTGCGGCGTGATGTCCCTGAGCACTTCGAGCCGGTACTCCGGCTTTCCGGCTATCGCCCCCAGAGCCACGGCTATGGGCAGGCCTGTCATGCCTGTGCCGGGAATGCCCACCCCCATAGCGTTCTTCAGTATGTTGGCGCTGAGCCACACCTCCACCTTTCCGGGAGTACGTCCCAGTACTTCCGCAGCCCTGGCCACGCACAAGGCCACGGCCATGGGTTCCGTACACCCTATGGCAGGCACCACCTCGCGCTTTACCAAGGCTATTATCTGCTTCCTTTCCAGTTCGTTCATCATAAATATGGCGTTTTATGCGGCGCAAAAGTAAGCAAAATAAAAAAAGAAACGTAACTTTGCAACGTATTTTCCCGGCACGGCACGCCGGACATAACCCCTAAAGACTATACACATATGAAACTGAAAACCATTGCATCGGGACTCTGCCTGTCCCTGGCGCTCGGAGGCTGCATACAAGACGAAGCCCCGAATGTGGAGGCCGCCGTGGACGGCTGCACCGGAAAAGGCATACAGTCGCTGACCATAGACTATCTGACGAAGACCATCGAAGTCTACGTCATGAACGACGACACCCAACAGGAACTCCTGTTCCAGCTGCCCGAAGGGGCCACCATAAAGGCCGACAATCCTATGCCGGGCGACAACCCGCCGCTGTACGATTTCAGCAAGGAAGACATCAGACTGTTCACTGTGACGGCCGAAGACGGACTGACCAAAGCCACCTACCGCGTGAGACTGAACCGCCTGCTGCTGCCCACCTTCTTTGCCTTTGAGGAGCTGAAACAGCAGACACCCTACAACATCATCTACCTGGGAGGAGACCGCATCATGGAGTGGTCCAGCGGCAATCCGGGATTCCAGCTCACCGGCATGGGATTCAGCCCCGACGACTACCCCACCCTACAGATTATGGAAGGATACCGGGGCAAGGGAGTGCGGCTGCGCACCAGCGACACCGGAAGCTTCGGCACCATGGCCGGCATGCGCATAGCCGCAGGAAACCTCTTCATAGGCTCCTTCAACGTAAGCAATGCCCTGCAGGCACCCCTTGAGGCCACACGCTTCGGATACCCTTTCACCAAAAAGCCCACGCGCATGACAGGATGGTACAAATACCAGTCGGGAGGCGAGATGCAGGACGAAGACGGCAACCCGCTGGGACGCCAGGACACGGGCGACTTCTACGCCGTACTCTACGAAGCCCCCACCGCTGACTACTCGCTGGACGGAGACCTCTTCCCCATAGACGGACGGCCCATGGACAGCCACATCGTGCTCATAGCACGCATACCGAAGACTGAGGAGACTGACCAGTGGACCTACTTTGACCTCCCCTTCGAACAAGTGGAAGGCAAGACCCCCGTGACACAGGAAGCACTGGACGAAGGACGCTACAAACTGGCCGTAGTGTTCTCCTCCAGCAAGGAAGGGGCATACTTCAGGGGAGCCGTAGGAAGCACCCTCTGGATAGACGAAGTGACCATAGAATGTGAAGACCAAGACAACCAATAATAACCATAAGACCCAAATGAAAAAGTATATCATAGCAAGCCTCATGGCCCTGCTCGCCGCAGGCATGGGAACCGCCGGAGCGCAGACGCAGACAGAACACAAGGGACTGCTGTGGTCCTCACTGCACGGACTGGACTACGAGTTCAAGGCCGGAGTGAACATAGGAGGAACATCGCCCATGCCCCTCCCCAAGGAAATAAGAAGCCTGGACAGCTACAGGCCCGGACTGGCCATAAGCCTGGAAGGCAACGCCACCAAGTGGCTTGACGAACGCAAGAAATGGGGAATAGCCCTCGGCATAAGGCTCGACACCAAGTCCATGAACACCGAAGCCACCGTGAAGAACTACGGCATGGAGATATTCAACGACGCGGGAGGACGCACCGCCGGACTGTGGACCGGAGGCGTGAAGACCAAGGTGAAGATGTCCCTACTGTCCATACCACTACTGGCCAAGTACCAGATAAACAACCGCTGGCAAGTGTCCGCCGGGCCCTACTTCTCCTACCTCATGGATGGAGACTTCAACGGCAACGTGTACGAGGGACACCTCCGCACCCCCGACGCTACCGGAAACAGCGTGAACTTCAGCGGAGAAAGCATAGCATCCTACGACTTCTCCAACGAGCTACGCAGCTTCCAGTGGGGACTGCAGGTGGGAGGAACCTGGAAGGCATACAAGCACCTCAATGTGCACGCCGACCTCACCTGGGGACTGAGCGACATCTTCCAGGACGACTTCAACACCATATCCTTCGCCATGTATCCCATATACCTCAACCTGGGATTCGGATACGACTTCTGAACGAAGCCCCACACAACACCAAGGACGCGGACAGCGGACGACACACGCAGTCCGCGTCCTTCTTTTTCCTACGGACCACACAGTATTAACCCCTTAAACTTACCTTACACATGATGAAGAAGAACAGACTTTTCCTGTGCGCGGCACTGATGGCCCTGCTGGCTCCCGGAGCCGCCGCACAAGGCACGGCCGAGGACTACCGCCGCGCCTACGAGCTGAGAGACAGATGGAGCGCCGACAAGGTGTACTACGCCGGAGTGAACCCCACCTGGATAGACGGGACGCACCGCTTCTGGTACGTGAGGAACACGCCGGAAGGACGCACCTACGTCATGGTAGACGCCGACCGGAAACGGCGGCAGGACCTCTTCGACCACACGCGCCTGGCCGCCGGACTGGCCCGGGCCACCGGACGCGACGTGCAGCCCGGACAACTCTGGCTGGAGAGGCTCCACACTGATGCCGAAGCCGACACCCTGCGCTTCCACTACGCCGGACACCGCTGGACTTACGACAACCGCCGAAACCGCCTGACCGACGACGGCCCCCTGCCGCCCGCACCACCGCAACGTCACTGGATGGAGGTGGACGACGAGCGGCAGGCCGCACCCGTCACCTCGCCCGACGGCAAGCTCATGGCCTACATTCGGGAGAGCAACGTATGGGTGAGCCGCACCGACGGCTCACAGCCCAGGCAACTCAGCCACGACGGCACACCCGGCAACTACTACTCGGCCTACATCAGCTGGTCCCCCGACAGCCGCATGGTGGCCTCATGCCGCATCAGGCCCGCACAGAAACGTTACGTCTACTACGTGGAATCCTCGCCGCGCGACCAGCTACAGCCACGCCTGCACAAGCAGGAGTACGCCAAGCCCGGCGACGAGCTGCGCTTCAAGGTGCCCTGCATATTCCAGGCTGACGGCTCACGCGCCATCATACCTTCCAGCGAGCTCTTCGACCGCCAGTACGACCTCTACGGCCCCGTGTGGGACAGCGACAGCCGCGCACTGACCTTCGAGTACAACCAACGCGGACACCAAGCCTACCGCGTGCTCGAACTCTCCGCCGAGACCGGACAAGTGCGCACCCTCATCAATGAGACGGCCGACAAGTACATAAACTACTCCCGGCACTTCCGCCACGACCTGAAGGACGGACGGCACATCATCTGGATGAGCGAGCGCGACAACTACAACCACCTCTACCTCTACGACCGCACCACCGCACAGCCTGTGCGCCAGATAACCCGCGGACCGTGGTACGTGCGCCAGGTGTTGCGCGTCGACGAGGAGGCCGGACAGATATACTTCTCCGCCAACGGCATGAACCCCGGCGAAGACCCCTACCACATACGCTACTACCGCATAGGCCTTGACGGCACCGGACTGACCGACCTCACCCCCACGCCAGGCACACACCAGGCCTGGCTGTCGCCCGACGCCCGCTACCTGGTCGACGTATGCTCCAGCGTGGACAGCGCACCCGTGGCCACGCTGCGCGATGCCCGCGACGGCAGCGAGGTGATGGCCCTGGAGAAGGCCGACATCAGCCGCCTGCTGGCCGAAGGATGGAAAGCGCCCGAAGTCTTCGCCGCCAAAGGGCGCGACGGGAAGACCGACATGTGGGGCATCATCATCCGTCCCACAAACTTCGACCCCACGAAGAAATACCCCATACTGGAGTACATCTACCAAGGACCCGGCGACCAGTACGTGCCCAAGACCTTCATCCCCTATAACGGATACATGACCTCCATAGCCGAGCTGGGCTTCATCGTGGTCATGGTCGACGGCATGGGCACCTCCTTCCGCTCCCGCGAGTTCGAGAACGTGTGCTACCAGAATCTGCGCGACGCCGGCCTGCCCGACCACATAGCCTGGATAAAAGCCGCCGCACAGAAATATCCCTACATGGACACCGAGCGGGTGGGCATATTCGGATGCTCGGCAGGCGGACAGGAATCCACCGCCGCCGTGCTCTTCCACCCCGAGTTCTACAAGGCCGCCTACTCCGCCTGCGGATGCCACGACAACCGCATGGACAAGATATGGTGGAACGAGCAGTGGATGGGCTATCCCGTAGGGCCGCAGTATGCCGCCAGCTCCAACGTGGAGAACGCCCACCTGCTGACCCGCCCGCTCATGCTGCTGGTGGGCGAGATGGACGACAACGTAGACCCCGCCTCGACCATGCAGCTGGCCGACGCCCTCATCCGTGCCGGGAAAGACTTCGAGCTGGTAGTGATACCCGGCGCACGCCACACCATGGGCGAGGCCTATGGCGAGCACAAGCGCTATGACTTCTTCGTGCGCCACCTGCTCGGCGTCAATCCCCCCTCATGGGAAGAGCTGAAGAAGGAGAACCGCTGACCCACCTTCCTGTCCGCCATCCCACTCCGGCCAAGTCGGAAGCCGGATCACGGCCAAGGAGGCACCCGCGTCACGACCAAGGCGGAGCCTCAGCCCCCGTCAAGACAAAGACACAGACGCTGTCATGACGACCGTAAAAAGGTTGCCGTGGCGGCGTTTTCCATATCCCCATAACAAAGGCTACAGCTATCCTATAGGAAAGGCCATTCCGTCCATATAAGGAAGGCTGCTCCGTCCATATAAGGAAGACGGTGTCGTCCATATAAGGAAGACCATGCCGTCCATATAAGGAAGGAGGGGCCGTCCATATAGGGACGAAGCAGAGGCCGATACGGTGAACATATCAGCCTTAATATATAAAAGAAAAACAGGCTGATAGTGTAAACGCATCAGCCTTAATATATAGAAGATAAAGAGGCTGATAGAGTGGATTCATCAGCCTTAATATATAAAAGATAAATAGGCCGATAGGGTAGATTTATCAGCCTTAATATATAGAAGATAAATAGGCTGATAGGGTGGATTCATCAGCCTATATGGGGAGAAGATGCCGGTGTGCAGACGGTGTACGTGGCTCAGAGGGTGCGGATGTACTCCATCAGCTCGCGGTAGAAAGGCTGGCGGCCCAGCGTGGAGAAGTCGCCCAGGATGACCAGCTTCATCCGGGCGCGGGTCATGGCCACGTTCATGCGGCGGAGGTCGCCAAGAAAGCCTATCCGCCCTTCCTCATTGGCGCGTACCAGACTGATGAACACCACGTCGCGCTCCTGTCCCTGGAAGCCGTCCACCGTGTCCACCGTCAGCAGGCGGCGGTAGGGACGCAGGGCGGCTTCGGCCTTGATGCGCGAGCGCAGGTAACGCACCTGGGCGCGGTAGGGTGATATGAGTCCGAAGTCTATGCCCTCGTCCAGGATGCGCTGTCCGCCGATGCGGGCAATGTAGTCTGTCAGCATGCTGACCAGCAGGTCCGCCTCGGCGCGGTTCACACGTCCGGAGGTGCCGCTGTCGAAGCCTTCCTTGAAGTCCATGTCCGAGGTGTCTGTCCAGACGATGGGGGTGTCCCAGTCCAGTATGCCCCGGTACCTCACTTCCGGGGCGGCCTGCAGCATGTCGTGGTAGAACCAGCGCGAAGAGAATCTCATGATGGCCTCGTTCATGCGGTACTGCGTACGGAGCAGGGTCACACACTGGGGCTTGGTCTGTGCCAGCCGCTGCATGAGGGTACGGTCCAATCCGCCGCGCGCCGCTTCCGGACATTTTATAGTGGGCGGCAGCTGGCAGTGGTCTCCGGCCAGCACCACGCGGTGGGCCTTGCGTATGGCTATCCAGCAAGCGGCTTCAAGCGCCTGTGCGGCCTCGTCAATGAAGAGGGTGCCGAAATGCCGTCCGGCCAGGAGGCGCTGGGCCGACGAGGTGAGCGTGGAAGCTATGACGTGGGCGTGGTCGAAGAGGTCGTTATCTATCTGCACTTCCAGTGCCGTGGCCCGGGCGCGCAGGCGGCTCAGGCGGTTGCGCAGGCTCTCGCGCGCCTCGTAGGTTCCCCGTCGCGCGGCTTGGGACAGCTGGCGCATCTCCTTCCTCAGCCCCCAAAGCTCAGGGTATGCGGGATGCGCCTCGAAGCGCCGCTCGTAGGTCATGGAAAGCATGCGGTCGTCCACCCGCACGGGGTTGCCTATGCGCAGTATGCTCAGGCCGCGGTCGGCCAGTTTCCCTGCTATCCAGTCGGTGGCGGCATTGCTCTGCGCGCACACCAGTACCTGCGGCTCGCGATGAAGGGTCTCGTATATGGCCTCGACCAGCGTGGTAGTCTTCCCCGTTCCGGGAGGGCCGTGGACTATGGCTACATCACGTGCGGCCAGCACCTGGTTCACGGCTTGCTCCTGGACGGTATTGAGCCAGGGGAAGCGCACAGGGAAGAGCTGGCGGAAGCCGGGCTTAGCCGTGCCCAGGAGGATGTCGCGCAACTCGGCCAGCCGGTTGTCGCGAGCGCGGAGCACATCGGCCAGCGCCTCGGTCATGGCGCGGTAAGTGGTCTCGTCGAAGGACAGCTGCACGCCCGGCCTTATGGCGGAACGCAGCTTGGCCACGGCCTCTTCGCCAGGGACGACGACTACCATGCGTGCGGCGTCGGCATAGCTTACGGTTGCGGGAAAATCATAATAACGCAACTCCCCGTCCGCCATCTGACTGAAAAAGGCCACCGGGCGTCCGTACTCGAAGCTGTGCTCCATGCCGGTGTCCGCACTGCGCTCCACCTCAAGCACCAACTGGTTCAGAGAGTTGTAGTAACTCCGTCCTATGGACAGTGGAAACCAACATGTGCCCTTGGCTACAAGGCAGTCCACTCCGGCCTGTCCGGTCTGCCGCCGGAACTCCTCTTTCTCGGCCTCGTACTCCATCCTGAGCAGTTCCTGCTGACGGCGGAGGTGCAGGATCGGACTTGCCGTGTGGGGGGTATCGTTCTGTTCCATGGGTATGTATCGTTCTGTGTGGGTACAAAAAAAGCACGCAAGCCCCGACGAGGTCACGTCACAGCTTGCGTGCATGCTTTACTTCACTTTATAACGGCTGTATGTCTTACATCAGATGGAGAGCTCGCGCAACACATTTACCAGCTCTCTGTTGATGGGTTTGTCATTCTTTATGGCCTTGGCGAAGGGCACATAAACCACTTGGTCGTTCTCTATGCCTACCATGACGTTGCGTTGCCCTTCCATGATGGCATCAATGGCAGCGGCTCCCAGCCGAGATGCCAGTATGCGGTCGTGCGCCGTAGGGCTTCCTCCGCGTTGGAGATGTCCCAGTATGGTGACGCGCACATCGTATTGGGGATATTCGTTTTTCACTCGCTCGGCGTAGTGCATGGCTCCTCCGGTCTTTCCGCTTTCGGCCACGAGCACTATACTACTACTTTTGGACTTGCGGAAACCGTTCTTGATGAACTCCTCAAGCTGGTCTACGTCCGTGCTGTCCTCGGGAATGATAGCAGCCTCGGCCCCCGAGGCTATGGCTCCGTTCAGGGCGAGAAATCCGGCATCGCGTCCCATCACCTCAACAAAGAAAAGGCGTTCATGAGAAGTGGCTGTGTCACGTATCTTGTCCACGGCATCAATGATGGTGTTTAGTGCGGTGTCATAGCCTATGGTGGTATCGGTGCCGTAGAGGTCGTTATCTATGGTTCCCGGCAGTCCGATACAGGGCACGTCAAACTCCTGTGCGAAGATACGCGCGCCACTGAGTGATCCGTCTCCACCGATGACCACGAGAGCGTCTATCCCTTCCTTCTTCATGTTGTCGTAGGCCAACTGACGCCCTTCAGGTGTCATGAACTCCTTGCAGCGGGCGGTCTTCAGTATGGTTCCTCCCTGCTGTATGATGTTGCTGACATTCTGACTTTTGAATTCCTTTATCTCGCCGGTCACCAGTCCCTTGTACCCTCTGTATATGCCTTTCACCGAGAGTCCGTTGTAGATGGCCGCACGTGTCACGGCACGTATGGCGGCATTCATGCCCGGAGCGTCACCTCCAGAGGTCAGTATGCCTATGCACTTGATAGTTGTTCCCATGACAATCTTCTTGCTTAAATCGTTAATCGGCTGCAAAGATATAGTTTTTCTTTGAAGTGAGCGCAGAAAAGACAGTGTTAAATTTGGCAAACTCGGTATTCCTGCCCTATCCCGCCGTCAGTGTTCGCCGGGAGCATGGTCTAGCATCCGCCTTACGGTACGGGCAATCTCCTCCATCAGCCATTTGGGTGTTGAGGTGGCCCCGCATATGCCTATGGAGTCTACACCTTGAAGCAGGGAGGGCTCGATTTCCGCCGCGCTGTCCACAAGGTGCGAGTTTGGGTTCACCTTGAGGCATTCCTCGAAGAGCATCTTCCCGTTGGAGCTTTTCTTTCCGCTGACAAAGAAGATGAGTCCGTGCGAGGCAGCGAAGGCCCGTATGTGGGGCATGCGGTTGGCCACGCGACGGCATATGGTATCATAATAGCGGAACTCGGCTCCTGGTGCCATCCTTTCCTGTATGCGCGCCGTAATCTGCCTGAAGCCGTCCAGAGACTTGGTGGTCTGCGAGAACAGGGCGATGTCTCTGGTAAAGTCCAGGCGTTCCGCCTCTTCAGGTGTCTCTATAACGATAGCCTCACCGTCGGTCTGTCCCACCAGGCCCAGGACCTCGGCGTGTCCGCTCTTGCCGTATATCACGATTTGCCGCCCTTTCCCTCCGTCCCTCACATACTCCTGTCTGATGCGTTTCTGCAACTTGAGTACCACGGGGCATGTGGCGTCAATTATCTCAATGCCATTCCTGCGGGCCAGTCTGTAAGTCTCTGGCGGCTCTCCGTGTGCCCTGAGGAGCACCCTGACGTTGTGCAGGCGTGCCAGTTCCTCATGGTCTATGGTGACCAGCCCCATGTTCTTCAGCCTCTCCACCTCGCGGCTGTTGTGCACAATATCGCCCAAGCAATAGAGTGTGCCGCCCTTGGCCAGCTCCTCTTCGGCCTTCTGTATGGCAGTGACTACCCCGAAGCAGAAGCCCGACTGTGCGTCTATCTCCACTCTGGTCATTCGGCGCAAGCTTTATGGTATTGTTCCATGAGCCATTCTTTCTGCTGTGCTATAGTCATGTGGCTGTTGTCCAGTTCTATGGCATCAGCAGCCTTTCTCAGAGGGCTTACCTCGCGGTTACGGTCTATGTAGTCGCGCTGCTCCACGTTACATAGTATGTCGGCGTAGTCCACCTGCTCTCCCTTAGCCTTCAACTCGTCGTACCTTCGCTGTGCCCTGATTTCGGGCGATGCAGTGACAAACACCTTCAGTTCGGCGTCGGGGAATACGGTAGTGCCTATATCGCGTCCGTCCATCACGATACCTTTCTCCCGCCCCATGGCCTGCTGCTGCCTCACCATGGCTTCCCTCACGAACGGCAGGGCGGCTATGTGGCTTACGTGCCCGGACACCTCCATGGTGCGTATGTCTCGCTCCACGTTCTGCCCGTTCAGCCAGGTGTCCGGCCTTCCGGTGGCAGGGTCGGTCTTGAAGGCGATGCGCACATCGTCCATACGGCTTTCCAGTTCCGGCACGTCTATCTTCCCGTCGCGGAACAGCCCGTTCTTCAAGGCATAGAGTGTGACGGCCCTATACATGGCTCCACTATCTATATATGTATATCCTATCTCACGGGCCATATCCTTGGCCATGGTGCTTTTCCCGCAGGAGGAATATCCGTCAATGGCAATGGTAATCTTCTTCATATTTTTAATAAATGTGCAGATAAGAATTCGGATGCAAAGAACCGAAATATTTGGCTGAAAAACAACAAGTGCAGGGCTTATTTTCCGCCAGCAAGTGGTGTAAGAACGGCCTCACTATCTCCCACAAGACCGAGTACAGAAGCCAATACATTGTTACACAAGACGTTCATCCGGAAAGGAATGTGTCTCTGCTGCGGATGAACTCACACCGCATTAGATATAAGGCTGGTGAAATGACATCCGCCCTTATGCTCTATGACTCTTGTCGGATTTTCGCACTATCTCATAAGACTGTCTGACTAATCGTTTCAACATGATGTCATGGCTGCCATGTCATCTGTCAGCACGCAGGCTTTGCCGCATCCCAAGCAATAATGGACTTTCTTGAATGCCGCATCAATATGTCCGGCATTCCCGGTTCCTTCTGTAAACTCTTCAACCCTTTTGGCCAAACAGGATTGCCCCCTTTGGCTACAATATGATTGACCCTTTTGGCCAAAATAGTATTGAGCACTTAGTTCACCTATTGTTATAGAT
>CASFQC010000011.1 GCA_949296415.1 uncultured Bacteroides sp.
TCTCTCCGCTGAACCTACTGGACAGAAATGGTCAGTAAACGGACAAAAAGCTACAAATCAATGATTTGTGGCTTTTTTTATTGCCATAATGTCCGACTTCCAAGACTTCAAAAGTACCGAAAAAGACAAAGTTTCGTTCCTAAATCGTTACCTATTCCATGCCGGACAAAAACGGTAACGATTTGTCTGCAAATGACCTGATAATGACTTGATTAGTCCATAGTCTGCATAACTCAAAAACAAGGTGTAAGAAGTAATTTTGCAATTAAAAAGTTGAGTTATGAAATCGACATTTAAGGTTCTCTTTTACCTAAAGAAAGGTTCGGAGAAAAAAAACGGTGAGGTTATGATTATGGCACGTATCACCATTGACGGAAAGTTGTGCCAGTTCAGTACAAAACAGAGTATCCAGCCGGAAAATTGGAATGTGCAGTTCAGTACAAAGCAAAGCATCCAGCCGGAAAACTGGAATGTGATAGTCGGAAAAGCGAAAGGCAGGGATACCGGGAGGATAAACTCCCTGCTTGACGACATACGTGCATCTCTGAACACCATCTACCACGAAATGCAGCGGCGTGATAATTATGTTACTGCCGAGAAAGTGAAAAACGGGTTTTGGGGACACAGCGAGAACCACGAAACCATCCTTACCTTGTTCCAAAAAGCACAACGAGGACGTGAAACAGCTTGTGGGTATATCCAAGACGATAGCCACTTACCGCAAGTACGAGGTAACACGCCGCCACCTTGCGGAAGACTCCACCGTATGGCAACCGACATGTACGAAGTGCGGTCCGTTATGGCAACCTGCGCTTTCAATAACATTTCCATATGACATTCTTGATAAGGAACAGGTTCGAATTGCCTGCAAAATAACTTTGCCGTCGGTTATAAGAGAAATGTTTGACATTATGCTCCTTTCATTTATGTTATCTGTTCTGCTGATTACCTGCCTCGTCGCGCAAATTGCCACTATCCGTAAACAAAGGAAGATTGAAAATATTCGGTCGGACTTTATCCAGACAATGATTCATGAACTGAAACGCCCAATCGCAACGCTCAAAATGTGTGTTTCTTATATGGGTAATGAATGGCTTATGGAAGATATTTCCGGTCGGCAAATGGTTGTTGCTGATTCTCATACAGCATTGGACAGTTTGTCGGCCTTATTTTCCAAACTGAGAGATTTGACTTTCAGCAATGCGGCCGAGATTTCATTGAATCTTTCCGTATTCAGCCTGCGGGACTTGTTGGACACTTGCATTCATAAGCTGAATATTCCAAGCGATAAGAACATCCACATCACAATTCTTCCCGATGAAGACCAGACTATAACCGCAGACAGGATGCATCTGATGAACATTATTGATAACCTGTTGGAGAACGCGGTCAAATACTCCGGGGAAAAGCTGATATCAAGATAGATTATAAAAGGTACGATGATGACAGCATATGCATTTCTGTCAAAGACAACGGATTCGGCATTCCACCATCAGAACACAAGCATATCTTTGAAAAATTTTACCGTGGACGGGCTGGAATGGATAAAAATATAGCAGGCATGGGACTCGGTTTGGCCTATGTCCGTATGCTTGTGCAGGCGCATCGGGGTGATATATGCGTCAAAAGCAAAATAAACAATGGAAGTACTTTTATTATCAAACTACCACAATGAAGGAAAATGGAATACACATCCTGTTGGTCGATGATGACGTGCAGAATTCATTACTCCTGAAACGTTTCTTAGAACTCGAAGGCTATTCGGTGACTTATGCTTCTGATGGCGTTGTCGGCTGGGAGATGTATAAGCAACAGCACCCGGATCTGATACTGCTGGATGTCAATATGCCATCCATGAACGGGTTTGAACTCGCGCAGAGAATCCGTCAGACAGACAGCAAAGTATTTTTGTTTTTCCTTACCGACCGTACAGAAAAGGCGGACCGGTTGAAAGGTTTTCAGTTGAAAGGCAATGACTATATACCCAAGCCATTTTATCTGGAGGAATTGATCGCAAGAATCAATGAACGGTTTGAAAACCGGAAAGTCAACGTCCAATGCCAATATACAATTGGAAAGAATATTGTTTCTGTCAAGAAGAAAGGATATGTCCTCAAAATAGAATGATACAATTATCTATAAATAAACGCTTTTTTATTTTTCAATTAAGAGCCTGTTTAAGAAGCTGTTTTGAATTTATTCCGGTAATTTTCTAAAGAAGATTTCCGAGGATTTTTTCCTGTTCTTAGTGAGGAACATAGCGGGTTACGCGACGAAGGGGAATAGGAAAAGAGACCGGAAAAGGCTCAAAAGAAGCTGGGATTATCCAGACTTGATGCTTGCGGCTTTTCCGGTAAATAAGGGCTGGCCTGTTGGTCAGTCCGCCAGTTGTAGGATGCCTTCTGTATAGATGTGTTTGTGGCGTATCCTGATGCGGAACGTTTTGGTGATGTAATCCCATTCTGCCTGGTCCAGACGGAAGGTGATGACGTTGCCCGTGATGTCGTACTGCATCGGCATGTCCTCCGTCTGTCGGTTGGGGAACTCCACTTCCAGATCCTCGGCACGGGCTCCGGGCAGCGTGAGGCTTCCCGTGAATTCGCCTTTTTCCCAGTTCGGGTTCAGAACGGCTATGGTGCTGTCCCATTCCGGCAGCACGCAGTCCTTGTCGGGATTGCCGAGCAGGAAAAATACGTTGGCCCCTATGTTTTTCCCGTTTTCCTGAATCCAGGAGTCCACATAGAAGCGGTACACCCGGCTGTTCCGGGCTATGGCATATGTCTGTGAACCGCTGAAGGTGGTTATGTCCCGGCTGTCGCACAGCAGATAGCCGTGCTTCGGGTTGACGGCCACCTCATGGGACATGTTGATGAAGTCGGGCATGCCGATGTCGCTCAGTCCACGTTTCTCGCCCATGTCGAACAGGGGGAACTGCTCGCTGTAGAAGTTTCCGCCGTCGGTGATGTACAGGTCAGAGTTTCCCAGAATGGTCTTTCCGTTGCTCTCGTTCATCATGCGCAGCGCGGCGGTGCCTTCGGGGAACAGATTTGTTTCTTCGTCGTCTCCGCAGCCGGTGGTCAGGAAGGCTGTGCACAGGCACAGGAGCAGTGCGCGCAGCAGGGTTCGGTTTGTCTTCATTGTCGTTCTGTCTATGGTTGGTTATAGGTTCCGGCGCACGGCAAGCCGCACGCCGGGTGCAAAAGTAGTCTTTTCCTCTGATTATCCGACAATATACACTGCCTTTTTTCCGAGCACCTTATGAATAAGCGCGGTGATGGCCCACGATACGGCGAATATGCACACCGCCATGACCGGCACCTGCAGTGGTATGGGCAGTGCGGACGGCCCTATGAGCAGGAAGAACGGCCCCACTACGAAGTAATGGATGATGTAGATACCGAATCCGCACTTCGTCATGTTGGCCAGCGCGCGGACCATCCATGCCTTGCGCACCTGCACCTGGCGCAGCAGCATGAAGACGGCAAAGGTCATTATGGCCACATTGGGGCTGCAGAAGGTGAAGAACAGTTCCATGTCCTCTTCCGTGGAGGCCGAGTCGGCTGCCGCAGCCGCGAAGCCGCTGTAGGTCACGGCATAGCCTATGGCCAGCAGGACGAGGCTCACGCAGTTGGTCTTCAGCGTGCCCCACTTCAGCCCGTCCTTCAGGTAGTGGCCCAGGATGAGGTAGCCGTTGAAGCCGGCAAAGTAGTAGAACAGCCCGTAGGCGTTCCATGTGGCCTCGCCCAGCAGGAAGCGCACGCCGAAGAGCGGGGCCACGTAGGCCAGCAAGTAGGGCAGGAACAGCGACACGCCCCAGAGCGACAGGTAGATGAGCTTCTCCTTGTTGCCGCTCTTTTCCAGCCAGGCCGAGAAGAAGGGCATGTACAGATACAGTCCCAGCAGCAGGTACATGTACCACATGTGGTTCTCCTTGAAGCTGAACTGGAAGGGTATCATGGCCACATCCTTCAGCGAGTCCCCCAGGGCTTGCGACTCGCTGCCCTGTACGTAGCAGAAGAAGTCGCCTATGATTTCCTTGGGCAGTCCCAGCACGCCGGTCAGCCAGGGAAACAGGTTATAGAGTACCGACCAGATAATCATGGGGTAGAGTATGCGCGGTATGCGCTTCTTGTAGAAACCTGTGGTGTCCTGCCTTATGGGCAGCAGGAGCAGGCCTGTCATCATGGTGAACAGTGGTACGGAGGGCCTGAACAGCGAGCCGTATATGGCTGCCCACCGGGTGTATTCGGGATTGTCCCGCATGGCGGGGGAGATGTAGAAGGGGTCTATGCAGTGTACGCCGATGACCATGAGCATGGCGATGAGGCGGATTACGTCCAGCCAGACGATGCGTTGTGATTGGTTGGCTATCATGTCTGTTTGTTCTTTTAGTATGTTCTCTGTTTATGTTTGTCTGTCTTTTTGCGGCAGCCGATGCAGACTGTAGACTGTGTTGTCTCCTGCCGGTGTATATACACGGACGGCGCAGAACCTTACTTTGTCTGAGGAGTATCGGTCTGCGCCGTCTGCTATGAGGTTGTTAGGCCTTTATTTGCCCATCTCACTGTTCAGCTCGTTGGTGAAGGAGTAGGGGGCGTTTTCCTTGGCGGTGCCACGTGCGGTGTTGGGCTTGTCGCTCATGTCAAACGTCAGCTTGGCTCCGTTGTTCAGTTCCTCGTGGGTCAGGTAGGTGCGGTCGCTGGACTTGCCGTTTATCTTCAGCGCGTCGATGTAGAAGTTGGCGTCGCTGTTGTCCGGCGCGTCGATTACCACGTCTTTGCCGTTCTCCAGGTGTATGGTGGCGTGTCTGAAGAGGGGCGTGCCCATGACGTACTGGTCTGATCCGGGGCATACGGGATAGAATCCCAGTGCCGAGAACACGTACCAGGCCGAGGTCTGTCCGTTGTCCTCGTCGCCGCAGTAGCCGTCGGGGGTGGGGGTGTAGAGCTTGTCCATCACCTCGCGGATGTGCTGCTGGGCTTTCCAGGGTTCTCCGGAGTAGTTGTACAGATATATCATGTGCTGTATGGGCTGGTTGCCGTGCGCGTAGTTACCCATGTTCATTATCTGCATCTCGCGTATCTCGTGTATCACGCCTCCGTAGTAGCTGTCGTCGAAGATGGGGGGTACGGCGAATACGGAGTCGAGCATGGCGTTGAACTCCTTGTCGCCTCCCATCAGGTCAATGAGTCCTTGCGGGTCGTGGAATACGGACCAGGTGTAGTGCCAGCTGTTGCCTTCGGTAAAGGCGTCTCCCCATTTCAGCGGGCTGAAGGGCGACTGGAATGTGCCGTCCTCGTTTTTGCCGCGCATCAGCTTGTGTTCGGGGTCGTACAGGTTGCGGTAGTTCAGCGCGCGCTGGGCGAATATGCCTATCTCGTTCTCCGGTTTGCCCAGTGCCTTGCCCAGCTGGTAGATGCACCAGTCATCGTAGGCATATTCCAGGGTGCGGGCGGCGTTCTCTCTGATGCCGGTGTCGTAGGGCACATATCCCAGACGGTTGTAGTATTCGTATCCTAGCCGTCCGGTGGAGGATACCTGCGGGTGTACGGAGTTGGCTCCGTGTACCACAGCTTCCCACAGTGTCTCTATGTCGTATCCGCGTATGCCTTTCAGGTAGGCGTCGGCCACGACGGAAGCCGAGTTGTTGCCCACCATGCATCCGCGGTGTCCGGGGCTTGCCCATTCAGGCAGGAATCCGCTTTCCTTGTAGGTGTTGGCCAGTCCTTCCTGCATCTTGGCGCTCATTGAGGGGTACACCAGATTGACGAAGGGGAAGAGGCAGCGGAAGGTGTCCCAGAATCCGGTGTCGGTGAACATGTATCCCGGCAGGATTTGTCCGTTGTAGGGGCTGTAGTGTACGGGCTCGCCTTTCTCGTTTATCTCGAAGAAGCTGCGGGGGAACAGTACGGAGCGGTACATGCAGGAGTAGAAGGTGCGGAGTTTGTCCACATTGTTGTCGTTCACTTCGATGCGTCCCAGCACGTCGTTCCACTGTGTGCGTCCTCGTGCGGCCACCTCGTCCAGCGTCTCCTGTCCCAGTTCCTTCAGGTTCAGTTCAGCCTGTTCCTGGCTGATGAAGGATGAGGCCACGCGCACATTCACCTTCTCGCCTTTCTTGGTGGCGAATCCTACAATGGCTCCCACGTGGTTGTCTTTTGCCTCAAGCCGTGTGCTGTCGGCCTTGCCGTTGGCAAAGGTGGAGGTGTAGGCAAAGGGCTTGTCGAACACCATGACGAAGTAGTTCTTGAAGTTCTCGGGTACTCCGCCGCTGTTCTTCGTCGTGTAGCCCACAATCATGTTGACGTTGGGCAGTATTTTTACGTAAGACCCTCCGTCAAAGGCGTCTATCACTACGTAGGATTTGTCTGTCTCAGGGAAGGTGAAGCGGAATATGGCCGCACGCTCGGTGGGGGCCAGCTCGGTGGTCACGTCGTGGTCGGCTAGATATACCTTATAATAATAGGGTTTCGCCACTTCGGCCTTGTGTGAGAACCAGCTGGCGCGCTCGTTCTGGTCGAACACCGGTTTGCCTGTTACAGGCATGATGGCGAACTGTCCGTAGTCATTTATCCACGGGCTGGGCTGGTGGGTCTGTTTGAATCCACGGATTTTGTCGGCGGTGTACACATAGGTCCATCCGTCGCCCATCGTGCCGGTTTGCGGTGTCCAGAAGTTCATGCCCCAGGGCATGGCCACGGCGGGATAGGTGTTTCCGGTCGAGAGGGCGAACTTGGACTGCGTACCCATAAGTATGTTCACGTAGTCTACCGGTTCCTGTGTGCCGGAAGCCTGCTGGGTTGTGGTTGCTGCGCATCCTGTCATCATGGCGCAGACAGCCAGGGTCAGTAGTTTGTTCATAAATGAATTATAAATTAAGTGTTGAATAGATAAAGCTTCATTGTATTTTTTGTACTTTTTCTTTCGCTTGCCCGAAAGAAAAAGTACGTATAAAGTACTTCATTCCGCCGGGAAGAGCAGCATGAGGGCCGGTATGCCCGAGGCCGAATAGCTGTCCACCACCTCGTCGGGCTGTACGGGTTTGGCGTAGTCTCCTCCGCAGAGTGTGCGTCCCTTGTCGCGGTTGGCCCATCCGGTGGCTATGGTGTGTTTCAGGAAGGGCACGTATTGGGTCTGTCCGCAGTCGTACACCAGCATGGCCATGTATTGTGCGAAGATGGCGGTGTATATGCCTTGTTCTATCCCGCTTTCAAAGGGCAGCACGCCGTCTTTCTCCGACATGGGTCCTACTGTGTAGTCGGCGGCCAGGATGGCGTTCTTCAGGTAGCGTTCCTGTCCGGTGGCCTTGTAGAGCAGTACGGACGCGCCTATGAAGGTGGCCTGGTTGTATACGTGTGTCTTCCATGCCGGGTTGCCTTCGCCGTGGCGGCTGTCGGCTATGCGTCCGGTCTTCTTGTCAAACAGGTTGTCCACGCCCCATTCATAGATTTCTTTGGCCTTTTCCAGGTATTGCTTCTTGGTCTGGTAGGCGGGTTTTTTGTCTTTCAGTTCCTTGCGTCCGTCGGGCACGCAGTTGTAGAGTGTCATGGCGGCCACTACGGTGGGAAAGTTTATGCAGGCCATTTTGCCGTCGGTCTCGCTGTTGTTGGGCTTGGGGTTGTGTATGGGTTGCCATTGCCAGAACATTCCTCCCCTCCGTGTGTCGTAAGAGCCGGTGTCGCCTACGCGGTCTGAGCCGTACCACACGCGGCGGAAGCTGGCTTCGGCCAGGCTGAGGTACTCTGCCTTTTGGAACTGTTGGTAGGTGCGTGCCAAGGTGATGGTCCACCACTGTATGTCGTCGTAGATGAACCAGCCGGTGTTCTCGTTGCAGTCGTCAAAGTCAAAGCCCACATACTGTGCCCTGTTTCCTTCAAGTATCTTTACGCTCAGGTCCTTGTATTTGGCGGCCCGTGCGGGGTCGTTCCGCTTCTCGGCCAGTCTCCATGCGTTCATGGCCATGTCCAGGTACATGGGCTGGCACCATATGGCGGCCGCTCCGTTCCAGCGGTCTTTGGCGTGCTCATAAGACGTGTTGGTCTTGTAGATGTACTTGGTGGAGTCCAGCAGGTTGCGGTTGAACCCTTCATAGGCTTCCCACACATCGTTGGCAGTATAGCTGTCCCGGCTTTGTGCGGAGGCCTGTATGCCTGTGGCCAGCAGGGTGGCCGACAGGCAGCATGCGGTAAGTAAATGGTGTCTTGTCATTTCTTTATAATAAACTGGTTTTTTTAGAACAGATTCTCATTCTGTGGCACGTGGGAAGGCACTGACGCGTAGTCGGGCCGCTCCCATGGGGATGAGCGTGATGTCTTCCTTCTTCTCCATGGCGCATCCTTCCATGGGCAATACGCCGCACATGCCGGTCTCGTCGGGTTGCCATTCGGGGATGATGCGTCCTTGGGCTTTCACTTCCAGCGGCACACTTTCCGCAGTGAAGGGAAAGTCATCCTCCGGCCAGGGTTTCCACTGCACTTCCAGTCCGTCCAGCGGGTTCTTTTCGGGCAGTACCAGGGCGTAGTTCCAGGGCGAGTCGGGATATATCTCTGTGGTGGGCCATGCGCTGGCGTCGGCACCTTCCTGCCATTTGGAGTCCCATATGGCGGTCTCGCGGCTGTCTTTCTTCACGGTACGTTCCTTTATTTTCAGCGAGAGGGTCAGCGGGCCGTAGTCCACACTCACACTGTTGCGGTTCACCTGCCAGGTGCGCATGCGCAGGGTCATGGGCAGACCCAGTGTCACCTGGTCGCCTTCGCTCCATTGGCGTTCTATGCGCACATACTGTCCGGCGGCTTGGGTTATGCGCTGTTTTTTCCCGTTCACTTTCACCGTGGCGCCGTCGGCCCATTCCGGTATGCGCAGGTAGAGCGGGAAGGTCACGTCCTTGGGTGTGGCTATGCTTATCTCCACCCCTTCCTCAAAGGGATAACGGGTTTCCTGTGTCAGCTTCACCTCGGTTCCCCCGGCCACTTTGGCTGTGGTGGTGCTGGCGGCGTAGAGCACGGTGGCCAGTCCGCCGTCATTGGTGGCCATCACCAGATGTTGGGCGTAGTAGGGCCATCCTTGTGCGTGGTTGTGCTGGCAGCATCGGCTGCTGAAGGGGTTCATGGAGAGGAAGGGACCGCTGTTGTCTATGCTGGGATGATGGTTTTTCGAGTCGCTCACTGTGTGGTTGGGGGCTGTGATGTAGCGCAGTGCGCGGAAGTCGGGCATCACGGCTGCGGGGTAGGTGTTGAATGCCACATCTTCGCAGTGGTCGGCCCAGAAGGGGTCTCCGGTTATGCCCAGCATGATTTCGTCCGACGCCATCTGTTCTACCATGCCGCAGGTTTCCACGCCCTGTCTCGGGTCAATGTATCCCATGCGGGCGTTCTCGTCTGCTCCGAACATGCCTCCCGGCACTTGTCCGAAGGTGCGGCGTATGAGCTGGTGCGTGTTGTACGAGGCGCGCAGCTGTGCGGAGTCTTTGCTCAGCAGGTAGTTGGTGGCGGGCTCGCGGAAGCCTTGGGCTATGTTCACGTTGTGCCAGTTGGGCAACGCGGAGGGTTGCATCCAGTTGGCGGTGTTGCGGTGTAGTTTCTCTATCAGCCGGGGCAGTGCGGGATCTCCGGTGCGGTTGTACAGCCAGATGACGCTCCACATGTTGTCTCCTCCCCGGCTGTTTTCCCAGTAGTCTTTCAGGAAGTCTTCGTCGGCCACGGTCAGTTGCCAGTGGAAGTATTTGGTCATGAGGTCTATCACCCTTTGGTCTCCCGTATATTCGTAGTAGGACTGCATGCACCACAGCATGATCATCTGTCCCCACAGCTCGCGCTTTCCGTTGCGCAGGTTTACGGGGCCGAAGTATCCGTCGGGCTGTTGGCTCTTGAAGGCTCCTTCCAGCCATATTTTGGTTTCGGCTATCATCTTTTCGTCGCCCAGTATGTAGGCCAGGTCTCCGTAGCCCTTCAGCCAGTAGGGCACCTCTTCCCATCCGTGGTCTCCTCCGTTGGTCAGCCAGGCGTTGTTGTTTTTGTCCAGCCAGGCGCTTATTTCGCCCAAGTGTCCGGTCAGTCCGTCACGTTGCAGTTCCAGGTATTTCTTCAGCCATCCGTGTGGCTCTATGCTGCCCGTGGGCAGCTTTATCAGGGAGCAGGCTTGCAGCGGAGCCTTTCCGGTGGGGTAGAGCGCGGCTTTTGTCTCTGTATCAGGGCGTGGCACCACGCTTACCGACGATTCCTGCGCGGCAGTCTTTAAGCCGGTCAGGGCCGCGAACAGGAAGATAAGTAAAGTAGTTTTTTTCATAAATTGTTTGTTGTAATTAAAAGGTATAATTGAAAGTTCTTTTTCGTATTCCGGTCCTTCATGTGTGGGGAAAAGCGGAAGATGCTTCTGCCTCACTTTGCAAAAGTGGGTAAAAAAAACGGGAAATATTGTCATTTGCCGTTCAAAAACTATGAACTATTGACCAAAATGGGCCTTTTTCTTCATATTCTGTTCTGTTTGCCGCTTGCTTTAGTAGGATAGCTCGGAAAAAAGTCGTTACTTTGCCTACGACATGCACGTCATGCCTGCGTCCTGTTTCCGCCTTTCCGGCTTTGTGCTTCGGGTTGTGACGGGCGGATTTTCCACCTTTTTCATCGTACGTTGATATATGAAGTCAGTCTTGTCGTTTACCTTCTTGTCTGCCATAGCAGTCCTGGCCTCAAGCTCGTGTTCGGGTGCGGGCGGATGGGGCGGGCGCATGAGCGCGGCCGACAGTGCCCGTTATTACCACAATCCGATACTCGACAGCGGCGCCGAGCCTTACGCTGTGTATTACGACGGCTATTATTATTACACCCAGGGGGGTGAGGACCGTGTGGTGTTGTGGAAGACCGCCGACCTGGCCGATTTGCGCCAGGCCGAGACCAGGACGGTATACACGCCTCCGGCCGGCATTCCGGGTCAGCACATGTGGGCTCCCGAACTTCACCGCATAGACGGCAAGTGGTACATCTATTATACGGCAGACGACGGCTTTACCGACCACCACCGCCTCTATGTGGCGGTCAACCCCTCGGTTGACCCTATGGAAGGGACGTTCTCCTATGCTTCCTGTCTGTCTTCAGACTGGGGCATACACCCCACAACCTTTGAGGTGAAGGGGCGGCGGTATCTGCTGTGGTGCGGATGGCCGTACCGGCGTATCGGCGAGGAGAACCAGTGCATTTATATAGCCCCTATGCGCAGCCCTACCGAGGTGGATGGGGAACGTGTGCTCATCAGCCGTCCGCAATATGTGTGGGAACGCCAGTGGGTGAGTCCTGACGGCAACCGCCTGGCTCATCCCACCTATGTGAACGAGAACCCTCAGGCTTTTGTCAGCCGGGACCGGGTGTTTGTCTATTACGGTGCGAGCGGTTCATGGACGCCTTATTATTGCGTGGGTAAGCTGGAGGCCGACATAGACAGCGATTTGCTTGACCCTGCCTCCTGGCACAAGAGTCCCGAACCTGTGTTCCGTATGAACATACGCGACAGTGTGTTCAGTGTGGGCGGCATCTGCCTGGTGTCCGGTCCGCAGGACAGCTGCCGGTGGATGCTTTACCATGCCCGTACCCAGCCTTGTGACGAACCGGGTTCGAGCGACTCGCGCACACCGCGTCTGCAACCCATCTCTCTGGACAGTTGCGGGGAGCCGCAGCTGGGATTTCCCTTTAAGCTTGACACGTTACTGGAAAGGCGTTGACGAAGGGGAACGGGGGAAGAGGCCGGGAAAAGGCTTGGGGACAGACTGAATAATCTTAGAGCCTGTTTAAATTTTGCTCAGCCTTATTTTGAGGGCTGTTTCCGGGGATATTTTCCGGTTCTTATTCGTCACATAGCCCGCAATGCTCCTCATAAGGATAGGGAAAAATCCTCGAAAATCTTCTTTAGAAAATTGCCGGAATAAAATCAAAACAGCTTCTTGAAAAGGGAAGAAACAACAGACTTTAACACTTTCTTTGCGAATTTGTCTTTTTGTCGGCCGCAAACTGTTTTCTTCTGCATTAAGATGTTAAAACGGATGTAATGCTGACAAGCCGTTTTTAGAGTTTGTCCCTCCAAAGAAGTTCGGATGAATATTTATGCAGCAATTTCTGCATATTTATGCAAAAAACGTCTGATTTTGTGTTTTTGATGGATATTTATTCATTTGTTTTCCGGAAAAGAACCTGTAAAAGTCGGACGGATGACCTGTCATCCGCCGACGAATGATATATTGTCCGTCGGTTGGTCATAGTTCATTCGTCGGCGGGCAAGCCTTCGGCAATTCTTTGGGGCGGAAAAAAGCGTTTTTTCGCTATATTTTGAGTGAAAACGAAATGTTAAAAAATCTCGGTAATATATTGTATAGCAAATAAATAAGTCAAAAAACGGCGAAAATGCGCGCGATTTTTTCCACCGGGCTTCAGTCTGGCCAGAAATACGCGATTCTCCGTGTTAAAAGAATGCAAAGTGTCAGATTGCTGTTTTCGGGCGGCGTCCGGAGGTAACGGATGGAGGTATTGCGGAGCGGTGTAGGGGATGTTTTTGCTTTTCTTGATGATAATAGTTTACAAATAAATATTTTGCCATTCCCTTTTCCTGCCTTACGTGCAAGGCAAATTGTTTCTTGTAGGGGAAAATGTGCAAATGTTCTCGTGCACGAAAGAAATGTGCAGTTCTTACAGTCAGAATAAGTGTAAAACAGGGTAAGTGGATAATATTTACATTAAAAGTCCTGTTGTTTACTTAAAATTTATTAAAAACCACGTGGGCTTATAGGGATTCTTACGGTCAGGGGAAATATATTTCCTACATTTGTCCTGTCCGACAAGGGCGGGCGGAGCTGCTTGGAGTGAAAGGAGGGAGTTACACCTTATTAATATATATAAGCTTCGGGCGCTTCAGATTATTAACTAATAACCTATATCAATTCAAAAAAGTAGATTTATGAAGAAAAAGATCCAATTCATCTGGACATTGCTGCTGGCCGCATTCATCGGTGCGAATACCGCGTCAGCGCAAGGCGACTATTTCGACAATTTCCCTGTTCAGGCCAATCCGAAGACGGTGGGCAAGAGGATAGCCGAGCGTTTCCTCAAGAGCGGTCACCAGCTCTATGGTGACCGTGGCATACACTATGCCGAAGTGTGCACCTGGTATGGCGCTCTCCGCTTTGCCGAACAGACCGGTGACAAGAAACTCATCCAGCAGCTGCGCAACCGCTTCGAGCTGCTTTTCCACATAGAGAAGGATTTGCTTCCGCCTCCTATACACGTAGACCAGAACATGTTTGGCTGCCTGCCGCTGAAACTCTACAGGCTTACGGGTGACGAGCGTTATAAGGATATGGGTCTGATGTATGCCGACACCCAATGGACATTGCCCGAGAAAGCCAATGACGAGGAAAAGAAGTGGGCCAAGAAAGGCTATTCTTGGCAGACTCGTCTGTGGATAGATGACATGTACATGATTACCATCGTGCAGGCCGAGGCCTATCATACTACGGGCGACAAGAAGTACATCAACCGTGCCGCTGAGGAGATGGTGCTCTATCTGGACGAGCTGCAGCACCCCAACGGACTGTTCTATCACGCTCCTGACGTGCCTTACTATTGGGGACGAGGCGACGGTTGGATGGCTGTGGGCATGACCGAGCTGCTGCTCAACCTGCCGGAGAATGACAAAAACCGCAAGCGCATCATGGAAGGCTATCTGCTGATGATGGAAAACCTGAAGAAATATGTCAACCGTGACGGCCTGTGGAACCAGCTTATTGACCAGCCTGATTTTTGGACGGAGACTTCCGGATCGGCCATGTTTGCCTATGCCATGATACTGGGCGTGCAGAACGGCTGGCTTGACAAGGAAGAGTATGCTCCCGTAGCCCGCAGGGCATGGCTCATGTTGTGCAACTACATCAATGACGACGACAAGCTGACCGAAGTCTGCATCGGTACCGGCAAGAAGAACAGCAAGCAGTACTACATGGACCGTCCCCGCATTGCCGGCGACTATCACGGACAGGCTCCTATCCTGTGGTGTGCTTTTGCTCTCTTGAACGGGAAATAACCTCCCTTTTTTATTAGTTAGATAACCGGTGGACGAGTCGGGAAGTATCCGTTTGGAGCTTCCCGGCTCTCCTTCTTTTCCAACCATTCTCTTTCCCGACGGCTTCTTTCCGTATTACTGCCTATAAAATTTTTTCTTTTTTTTGTCCCTGTCCGACTGTCGTGAGACAGCTTCTTCCGGATTCAGGGAATGTCCGTTTCCTCTCTGGAGAAAAAGCATAATTTCCCCTCTTTTGATTGGAAAATACACCTTAAAAGCCTTTTTCGGACGGATAAATCCGATGGTTTGAACAGATTTTTATAGTTTCTGACTTGTATTTTCTAATAACTATTCTTTCTCTCACGTTATCTTTGCAGCGTGTGCTGGCGTAAAAGCGCAAGATATTTTCATGCGCCGTGCACCGTTTGCGCTACTATTTACTTTATTTATTAATTAATACCTATCTGTTAATGAAACGGACAAACTTTTTCGCGGCTGTCATGGCCGCAGGCATTTTCTGCCAGGCACAGGCCGACAATCTGTTCACGCCGGTCGTGCAGACGGAACTGAGAGCCCCTTCAGTGCCGCTTATCACTTCAGATCCTTATTTCTCCGTCTGGTCTCCCTATGACAAGCTGTATGAGGGAGCCACCACACACTGGACCAACACCGAGTATCCGCTGGTGGGCGCCGTGCGTGTGGACGGTACAGTCTATCGCTTCATGGGTAAGGTCAACCTGGAAGCCCTGTTACCTATGGCAGGTAGCGAAGCTTGGGAAGGTGCCTACACCTTTGAGACTCCTGCGGGCGAATGGACGGGAGTGGATTACGATGCCAACAGCTGGAAACGTGGCAAGGGCGCTTTCGGCACGCGCGACCAGCAGGCCATCGGCACCGAGTGGAAGTCGGAAGACATCTGGGTGCGCCGTGAGTTCACGCTGGATCAGGTGCCTGAAGGCGACGTATGGCTGCAATACTCACACGACGATGTGTTTGAGCTTTATCTGAACGGAGAGAAGCTTGTGGGCACCGATTATTGCTGGAACAACAATGTGCGCCTGAAACTCACCGAAAAGACAGTCAAGAACTTGCGCGCAGGAAAGAACGTTATCGCCGCACACTGCCACAATACGACTGGCGGAGCCTATGTGGACTTCGGCCTGTTTGTGCCCAACTCCAAGGCGGTGGCTTTCGAGAACACGGCCGAGCAGAAGTCGGTGTACGTATTGCCCACCTCTACTTATTATACTTTCACTTGCGGACCGGTGGAACTGGACGTGGTATTCACCGCTCCTGCCCTGATGGACGACCTTGACCTGATGTCCACACCTATTAATTATGTGTCCTATCAGGTACGCTCCAAGGATAAGAAGCAGCATGACGTGCAGGTCTATTTCGAGACCACTCCCCAGCTCACCATCAACGAACTGACCCAGCCCACCGAGGCCAAGACCATGCGCCAGGGCGGTCTGGAGTATGTCACCGCAGGTTCCATAGAGCAGCCTTACACAGCTCGTCGCGGCGACCTCATCTGCATAGATTGGGGTTATCTCTATCTGACGGGTGCCGGACGCAACTCCGACGTAAGCCTGGGCGACTACAACAATACCAAGGCCGTGTTTGCCAATGAAGGCCGTTTGCCCGAAGGCGAGACCAAGATGGTGACACGCAATCCCAAGGACATGCCTGCCATGGCCTACACCGACAATCTGGGCCAGGTGGACAACAACGGCAAGAGCGGTTACCTCATGCTGGGCTATGACGATGTGTATGCACTGGAATACATGTACCAACGCCGCATGGCTTACTGGAAGCATGGCGGCAAGGTGACCATATTCGACGCTTTCCAGCGTGCACGCGACAACTATGAAAGCGTGATGCAGCGTTGCCGTGACTGGGATGCCATGATTATGCGCGATGCCGAACGTGCCGGCGGACGTAAGTATGCCGAGATTTGTGCCGCTTCCTACCGTCAGGTGATTGCCGCCCACAAGCTGTTCGAGGACGAGAAAGGCAACCTGCTCTTCTTCTCCAAGGAGAACAACAGTAACGGTTGTGTCAACACGGTAGACCTGACCTATCCGTCGGCTCCGCTCTTCCTCTGCTACAATCCCGACCTGCAGAAGGCTATGATGACCAGCATATTCGAGTACAGCGCCACTGGCCGCTGGAACAAGCCTTTCCCCGCACACGACCTGGGTACTTACCCCATTGCCAACGGACAGGTGTACGGTGGCGACATGCCTATAGAAGAGGGTGGTAACATGGTTATCCTGGCTGCTGCCATCGCCAAGATTGAAGGCAACGCCGACTACGCCAAACGTTACTGGGACCTGCTGACCATATGGACCGACTATCTGGTAGAACACGGTCAGGATCCCGCCAACCAGCTTTGCACCGACGACTTTGCCGGACACTGGGCACACAACGCCAACCTCTCCATCAAAGCCATCATGGGTGTGGCCGGGTATGCCGAAATGGCACGTATGCTGGGTATGGACGATGTGGCCGACCGCTACGCCGCCAAAGCCAAGGAGATGGCTGTGATATGGGAAAAGACCGCACGCGACGGCGACCACTACCGTCTGGCCTTTGACCGCCCCAACACCTGGAGCCAGAAGTACAACATCATTTGGGACAAAATGTGGAATCTCAACATATTCCCCAACAACGTCATTGAGAAGGAACTGAAGTACTACCTCACCAAGCAGAACGAGTTCGGCTTGCCGCTCGACAGCCGCAAGGAGTACACCAAGTCCGACTGGATTATGTGGACGGCTGCCATGGCTCCCGATATGGAGACGTTCCAGAAGTTCGTTGATCCCTTATATAAATATGTGGACGAGACCACAACCCGTGTGCCCATCAGCGACTGGTATCACACCGAAGGCGGTGAGTGGGTAGGCTTCCGTGCACGTTCCGTAATCGGTGGCCACTGGATGCAGGTGCTTATGCAGAAGATGCAGGACAAGCAGCAATAAAAGAAACAGGTGGAAACGTTCTCCTTCCGCAGGACCTCGCGGCGGGAAGCGTTTCCGCTTTCTCCATGTACACCGTGCCGTGACGGGGGAATCCCGCCGGTGTGGTTCCGGAAGAATATTCCGGCGTATGGCCGCGTCAAGGCTTCCAAGAATTTGGCTTTAACAAAGTTTACATATCTTTGGAAGAAACGCTCTTTTTCTTCCAAAGAATATAAGTATCAATCTTTAAGGCACTTATTATTGATGGAATGATTGTGTAATTCAATTATAGTTATCTTTTTAGTATTTACCTTTATTAAAATCAAAAGAAGTATGAAGCAAAACGTACTTAAGCGATTCTTATGGATGTTACCGATTTTAGCTCTTTGCTTCTCTGGTTGCAAAGACGATGAGACCGATCCTGGCTCTGTGCCTTTTGATCCGTCGAAACCGGTAGTTGTTTCTGACTTCACCCCCAAGGAGGGCGGAGCCTACCAGAAACTGTTGATTTACGGTGACAACTTCGGGACAGATATCTCGCAGGTTCATGTCACCATTGGCGGCAAGGATGCCGTAGTGATTAATGTGAAACCCACCTACATTTACTGCTTTGTCCCCTCGGGCGCGTTCAGCGGTGAGATAGTGGTGACTATCGGAGAGGGCGAGAGCGCCGTCACAACAACCGCCTCCACGGCATTCACTTATGAGAAGAAGATGGTTGTGGGCACGCTTTGCGGTTTCCGTAACAACCGCGATGACCAGGGGTGGAGATACGGCCCGTTCGACGGACCGGACAATGTGCGTTGCTGTGGTTTCAATGCCGACGGACGCCTGTATTTTGACCCGTTGAATAAAGACCATCTTTATATTTGTTATGACGGTCATAAGACCATTGAATTGATAGACCTTAAGGAGCGTTACCTCAGTGGCCCGCTCAGTTTGAATGCCGGTCCTAATGACCGTGTCCGCAGCATCTGCTTTAACAAGGCCAGCGAATATGCCGATGAGGCCGAATATATGATTGTGGCTTTTGACTACGACGGACGCGGAAACACCAGTCCTAACCTGTATATTATCCACCGCAACGAGGACGGCACCTTTGACGACCGTTCAGACATGCAGCTGTTGGCTTCTTACAAACAGTGCAACGGTGCCGTGGTTCACCCCATCAATGGCGAGCTTTATTTCAACTCCTATGAGAACGGACAGGTGTTCCGTCTGGATTTGGATGAATACTTCAAAACGGTGCAAAGCGGAGGTACGTGGAATCCCAATGTGGTGGAGCGTCCCGACGTGTTCAAACAGCTGTTTACCATTGCCGACCCGCAGTGGGAGTTCCAGATATTCATCCATCCCACGGGCAAGTATGCTTATTTCGGCGTAATCAACAACCACTACTTCATGCGCTCTGACTACAATGAGGAGACCAAGGAATTCGTGACACCTTACACCGTGTTCGGAGGATATAAGGAAGATGGCTATCTGGATGATGTGGGTACTGCCGCACGATTCCATGAGCCTTCGCAAGGCGCGTTTGTTTATAACCCGGAATATGCCGGCCAGGAGGATGAATACGATTTCTATATCGTGGACAAACTGAACTTCTGCGTACGTAAGGTAACGCCGGATGCCATTGTTTCCACTTATGCCGGGCGTGGCACTTCTACCGCTTTGGCAGACAATAACCAGTGGGGAACCGACGATGGCGATTTGCGCGAAGTGGCCCGTTTCCGTGATGTGACCGGATTGGCCTATGATGAAGAAACCAACACTTTCTATATTCATGACCAGGTGGGACATACTATCCGTACCATTTCCATGGAACAAGAGGAGGATACCGCAGAAGAAGAGGGCGGTGAAACCTCAGGCGAGGAAGAACCAACAGAAACAGAACAGGTGGTTGCTGTAATGAAGTGATCCGCTTGTGAAACCTATACAAAAGAACTATTTTATGAAAAAATACATCACTCTATTATTGCTGGTCCTGACCACCGCGTTGGGGGCATGGGCCCAGCAGGAGCAGACGGTTACCGTGACAGGTACGGTGGTCGATGCAGAGAATTTGCCGATGCCCGGTGTCAACGTTACGGTAAAGGACGTTCCGGGGCTTGGTGTAGTGACTGATATGAACGGACACTATGCTATTAAGATGGAACCTTATAACAGGTTGTTGTTCAGCTTTGTAGGGTTTGATACGCAGGAAATCCTGATTAAGGAGCAGCGCGTGGTCAATATCCAAATGAAGGAGGCCAGTGACAATCTGCTGGACGAGGTAGTTGTCACCGGTCTGGGAACGCAGAAGAAACTGACGGTGACCGGTGCCGTGACCAATGTGGACATGGCCGACCTGAAGCACTATTCCACGTCCAACCTCAGTAACGCCCTGGCCGGACAGGTGGCCGGTCTTTTCACCCAGCAGGTTTCCGGCCAGCCGGGTAAGAGCACTTCGGAATTCTGGATCCGCGGTATCTCCACTTTCGGTGCCAGCCAAAGCGCGTTGATTTTGGTGGACGGTTTCGAGCGCGACAATCTGGACGATATCAACATTGAGGACATTGAGTCGTTCTCGGTGCTGAAGGATGCGTCGGCCACGGCCATTTACGGTTCCAAGGGTGCCAACGGTGTGGTATTGATTACGACCAAACGCGGTAAGGCAGGTAAGATTCATGTCAGCGCCAAGGTGGAAGGTTCGTACAACACACGTACCATCACACCGGAGTTTGTAGACGGTGTGACCTATGCCAACTTGCTGAACGAGGCGTTGGTTACCCGTAACCAGAGTCCGTTCTACCAGCCGGAGGAAATCGAACTGATACGCACCCAGATGGATCCGGACTTCTATCCCAATGTGGACTGGAAAGACCTTATCCTGAAAGACGGTGCGGCAAGCTACCGTGCCAACATCAATCTCCAGGGTGGTGGTAGCACAGCCCGTTACTATGTGTCTGCCAGCTATTCTGAGGACCAGGGTATGTACAAGACCGACGAGACGCTCCGCAACGACTACGACACCAACGCCAACTATAAGAAATGGAACTACACCATGAACGTGGACATAGACATCACCAAGACCACGTTGCTGAAACTGGGCGTGAACGGTGCCATCAACAAACGTAACAGCCCGGGCTTGGGCGATAACGACCTTTGGGGACAGCTCTTCGGTTATAACGCCATATCTACCCCGGTGTACTATTCCAACGGCTATGTGCCTTCTGTAGGACGCGAGAACTATCAGATGAATCCTTGGGTGGCCGCCACACAGACCGGTTACAATGAGGAATGGGACAATGTGTTCAACGGTAACATCACGCTGGAACAAGACCTTAGTTTCATTACTAAGGGATTGCGCTTCACGGGGCGTTTCGGCTTCGGTACGAACAACCACAACTATATCAACCGCCGCCGCCGTCCGGACATGTACATAGCCAACGGACGTGACCAGGAAACCGGTGAAATCATCTTTGACAAGATGATGGACGCGCAGGACATGTATGTGGAGAGCGGTGCTAACGGAACCCGTACGGAATCCTTGGAATTGCTGCTGTTCTGGAACCGCAGTTTCAAGAACCATCACCTGGGAGCTACCTTGCGTTACACGCAGGATCAGAAGCGTGAGACGGTAGCTGTAGGCACCGACCTGAAGAATACCGTAGCCCACCGCAACATGGGCTTGGCCGGCCAGGTAACCTACAACTGGTACTACCGCTATTTCCTGGACTTCAACTTCGGTTACACCGGTTCGGAGAACTTCGCACCGGGTCATCAGTGGGGCTTCTTCCCTGCCTTCTCCTTGGCTTGGAACATTGCCGAAGAGCCGTTTATCAAAGAGAATCTGCCGTGGCTCAACATGTTCAAGGTTCGTTACTCGCATGGTAAGGTAGGTAATGACAATCTGGGCGATGTGCGCTTCCCTTATCTGTACACGATAGACTATCTTAGAGATGAAAGTACTATTCGTAACGACATTTATTATTGGGGATTCGGCAATTACAGAGCCGATCAGCAAGGCCTTCATTATTCGCAGATAGCTTCTCCCTACATCACGTGGGAGGTGTCCAAGAAAGACGACTTGGGATTTGACATCTCGCTTTTCAACGACAAGTTCTCTGCAACGGTAGACCTTTACCGTGACAAGCGTACGGGCATCTTCATGTCGCGTGCCTATCTGCCGGAGATTACCGGTCTGGAAAGCCAGCCGCAGGCCAACGTAGGTGCGGTGCTTTCGAAAGGTGTGGACGGAAACTTTGCCTATAAGCAGAAAATTGGCCAGGTGGGTCTGACTGTCCGTGGTAACCTGACGTACAGCTATAATGAGATACTGGAACGCGATGAGGAAAACCAGGTATATCCTTACCTGTATCAGGCCGGTTATCGGGTGGATCAGGTGAAAGGTCTGGTGGCCGAAGGCTTGTTCAAAGACTATGACGATATCCGTAACCATCCGGAGCAACAGTATGGTGTGGTGCAGCCGGGAGACATCAAGTATAAGGATGTGAACGGTGACGGCGTGGTGAACGACAACGACAAGGTGGCCATCGGTACCACCTCTCGTCCCAACCTGAGCTATGGTATCGGCGCTTCGCTCACTTGGAAGAACTTCGATTTCAACATCCACTTCCAGGGTGTGGGCAAGAATACCTATTCCATTTACGGAAAATGCGTGTATGCCTTCAGCGAAGGCACTTGGGGCAACATCTTCAAGGGCATGGTGGAAGACCGCTGGATAGATGCCGATACGGCCGAACAGCTGGGTCTGCAGGCCAACGAAGATCCCAACGCCAGCTATCCGCGTCTGAGCTACGGCGGAAACAACAACAACCAGCAGACTTCTACCTTCTGGCTGCGTAACGGACGTTATATCCGCCTGAAGAACCTGGATATCGGTTATAACTTGCCGCAGGAAGCCCTCCGCAAACTGCATCTGTCCAATATGCGTATTTACATTACTGGTCAGAATCTGCTGACATGGGCTCCGTTCAAGACTTGGGATCCGGAAATGACCAACGCACGCGGTGAGGACTATCCGATGAACAAGTCAGTGACAGTAGGTGTCACATTTGGTTTCTAATGAATCATTCATGATAAATTTAAAGAAAACGATTATGATAAAGAAAACACTATATGGAGTGCTGCTTGGCGCACTGGGCTTGGGCACGTTGTCTTCCTGCGCCGACAAGCTGGACTCAAGCAAATACTTCAAGGACCGTCTGACCATTGAGTCGGTCTTCCAAAGCAAGACGCACTGCGAGGAATGGCTGGCCTATGCTTATTCCTTCTTGAAAGGAGAAAATTTTGAAGTGGGGACAAAAGGAAACTTCATGCCGTTCGACTTTGCCGATGACATGTATTACGGCGACCGTGACAAGAGCATAGACCCTACGAAGAACGAATTGTCATACAATATGTTCAAGCTGGGCGAATATGATGAGAACAGCTATGTCACCGGCGCGTGGGGCATGTGCTATAAAGGCATATACCAGGCTTCTATCTTCATCCACAATGTGGATCAGTGTACGGAAATGGCCGATTGGGAGAAACTGGACTATAAAGGTCAGGCCCGCTTTGTGCGCGCTTACTTTTACTGGCTGTTGCTCCGCCGTTACGGGCCGGTGCCCATCATGCCGGACGAAGGTGTGGACTATATGCAGAGCTATGATGAAATAGCCACTCCGCGCAGTTCTTACGAGGCCGTAGCCCAATACATCAGTGACGAAATGGTGCAGGCAGCCCATGAATTATATTACAAAGGAGGCATTAGCAGCGGACGTGACAATTACAACGTGACCCGCCCGACCAAAGGTGCTGCTCTTGCAGCCCGTGCTATCGCTTTGATTTATGCGGCCAGTCCCTTTGCCAATGGCAATAACGATGTTTATGCGCAACAGCTGGTGGACAACGAAGGCAACCGTCTGCTTTCTGCTGAATACAGCGAGGAAAAGTGGGCCAGGGCTGCCGCCGCTTGCCGCGATGTCATTGAGCTGGGTGTTTATGATTTGTACACATATCAGAAATCCAATGCCGATTCCGGTCCTTCAGACCGTCCTACGGTGACTCCGCCCGATGATGGCGAGTTCTCCAATCAGGACTGGCCGAACGGATGGGCCAACATTGATCCGCTGCGTTCTTACCGCAATCTGTTTGACGGCTTCCTGCTGCCTGCCAACAATCCGGAACTGATCTTCACACGTGGAGAGCAGATTTATAAAAACAACGAAATCGAGCTTTCCAATACGCGCGGTCTGGTATTGCACCAGATGCCGAAGGACGATGGCGGATGGAACTGTCATGGCTTGACCCAGAAGATGGTGGATGCTTACTACATGAACGATGGTACCGACTGTCCGGGTATGAACAGTGAGTATGCGGGAGTGGCCGGTTATGAAGGCCGGGTGGATTCCCGTCCCCGTCTGACAGGTTTTACTACCATAGAAGATCTGAAAGCCGGACGTTATCCGGAATTGGGTTGGGAATACGATCCGAACAGACCAGACTCCGAACAGGATGCTACAGGTATGAATGTTTCCCTGCAGTATGTTAACCGTGAACCTCGTTTCTATGCTTCCGTGGCTTACAATGGTGCCACATGGTATTATCTGGGTACGGAGGAGTCGGAAAACAAACGTAACCAACAGGTTTGGTATTACTTTGGCAGTCCGGACGGATACCGTAACGACGGATTCTATCTGCGTACAGGCATTGGCATCAAGAAATGGGTTCATCCCAATGATTATCCAAGAGATGGTCTGCTTCAGCCAAAGGCTGAGACTGCCATTCGCTATGCCGACATCCTGTTGCTTTATGCCGAGGCGCTGAACGAGCTGACCGCCAGCTACAATATTCCTTCATGGGACGGTTCTACTACGTATACCATCAGCCGTGATAAGGCCGAGATGGAACGTGGCATACACCCCGTACGCATTCGTGCCGGACTGCCCGACTATAGTGATGCCGTGTATGCCGATGCCAATGAGATGCGCAAGGCATTGAAACGCGAGCGTATGATAGAGCTGATGGGTGAGGGCAAGCGTTACTTTGACTTGCGCCGTTGGAAAGACGCCCCAGTGGAAGAATCCTTGCAGATTTATGGCTGCAACGTGTTTGTAGGCGAAGGAAGCCGTGAAGAGTTCCACCAGCCTATACCTATCTATAACCTGCCGTCCACCTTCTCTGAGAAACTGTGGCTCTGGCCCATCAAGCACAGCGAGCTGAAACGTAACAGCAAACTGACGCAGAACCCGGGATGGACAATGTATGATTAAAACCAACTAACTTAAGTATATACAAGATTATGAAGAAAATATATGCTTTGGCCGCTTTGGCCGCACTGACCGTAACGGGCATCTCGTGCAACGACGAGTTTGTGGAAGAGCAGTATGAGCACTACATCTCTTTCCGCTCGCCTCTGGACGAGAAAGGGGTGACCAACATCTATGTGCCCTATACCCGCACCGATATGTTAGGAAACCCCACCGAAGGAGGAGAGGGACAGTCCAGCTACCGGCTGCCCATGATAGTGAGCGGTTCACTGGAGAACCAGCAGGACATCACCGTGCACATAGCCCACGATCCGGATACATTAGATATACTGAATGAGGCGCGTTACGCTACCCGTACAGACCTTTACTATGAGGATATGGGTGCCGACGGTCTGACGTATGTTTCCTGGCCGGAAACCGTGCAGTTCACACCCGGTGAGGATGTCACCCTGTGTGACTTGAAGTTTGACTTCCGTAACATAGACATGTCGGACAAGTGGGTGTTGCCGCTTACCATTGTGGACAGTCCTGAATACGGTTACACCAGCCATCCGCGCAAGAACTACGCCAAGGCCATCCTGCGCGTGTTCCCCTACAATGACTATTCGGGCGACTATTCAGGCTCCCTGATTACCAATAAGGTGGTAATGTCGGACGGAAGCGAGACGGAGGAATCCATTACCAAGGCCACCATACGTGCCTATGTGGTAGATGACCAGACTGTCTTTATCTATGCAGGCATTGTGGACGAGGACTATACCGACCGCAAGCTTTACAAGATAAAGCTCCATTTCAACGGAGACACTAACGGTTCGGTGGAATATGCTTGCGACAATGCCGAAGAGATAGGCTTTGAGCCGAATCCGAACGTGACGCCTTCGTTCCGCATCTCCTCGTCCATGGACGCCACGCGCCCGTACTTGGAACATCGCTATGTGATAATCAACAATATAGATTATTATTTCAACTACATTCCGGTAGAGGGTACTACCATCCGCTATCACGTGCAGGGCAGCATGACCATGGGTCGCGACATCAACACGCAGATACCGGACGAAGACCAGGCCATAGAATGGTAACCTGAACATCACTCATAGGTTATTTGTATAGACGACCGGCGTTGCGGACATTCCGTAGCGCCGGTTTCTATTTTTTTTATGCCCTCTTTTTTCGGCCACAATTAAGACATTTTCGCATAATGCAGGGGCAGGTTATGCGGAAATGGGTTACCTTTGCCACATTAAAACAAAGAATACTGCTTATGATGAAGAATTTGGTTTTGTGCCTTCTCCTGCTGGTGGCAGGGGCAGGTTCTGTCTGCGGCAAGGGCAAGGCGGACATCAAGTTTGACAAGCTGACACATGACTTCGGCACTTTCCCTGAGAGTGAGGGGGTGGTGAGCTGTGTCTTTACGTTCACCAATACGGGCGACGGGCCGCTGGTTATCCATCAGGCTATGGCCACATGCGGATGCACCGTGCCGGAATATACGGAAGAACCTGTATTGCCGGGAAAGACTGGCACGCTTAAGGTGACTTACAATGGTGTGGGACGCTATCCCGGACATTTCAGGAAAGCCATCAACGTACGCACCAACGCCGAAAACGGTGAGCTGATACGTCTCTATATAGAAGGCAACATGACGGTAGAGGACGAAGACGCGGAAAAAGAACAAGTGAAACGGCCTTAATATAAAGCTGAAGCATATGGAACAAGAAGAAAAAAAGATTGGTTTGCCCGAGAACGCGTTCAGGGAGCTGAAGCCGGGCGAAGTCTACAATCCGCTGATGCGTGCGGACCGTACCTATCCTGAGGTGAATCTTTGGTCGGTGTCGTGGGGTATAGTGATGGCTGTGCTCTTTTCGGCAGCGGCCGCGTTTCTGGGACTGAAGGTAGGGCAGGTGTTCGAGGCGGCCATCCCCATAGCCATTATCGCCGTAGGTGTGTCTGGTGCGGCCAAGCGCAAGAATGCGTTGGGCGAGAACGTCATCATCCAGTCCATAGGAGCCAGTTCGGGTGTCATAGTGGCCGGTGCCATCTTTACGTTGCCGGCTCTTTACATCTTGCAGGAAAGCTATCCTGAGGAGGTTACGGTGACATTTGCCCAGGTGTTCGTCAGTTCGTTGCTCGGCGGTGTGCTGGGCATACTGTTTCTCATTCCTTTCCGCAAGTATTTTGTCAGCGAGATGCATGGCAAATACCCTTTCCCCGAAGCTACGGCCACCACACAGGTGCTGGTGTCCGGTGAGAAGGGAGGCAGTCAGGCCAAGCCTTTGCTGGTGGCCGGACTGGTGGGCGGACTGTACGACTTCATCGCAGGCACCTTCGGCTGGTGGAACGAGAACTTCACCACCCGCTTCTGTGCGTGGGGCGAGACGCTAGCCGAGAAGGCCAAGCTGGTGTTCAAGGTCAATGTGGGTGCCGCCGTGCTGGGCTTGGGTTATATCGTAGGGTTGAGGTATGCGGCCATCATCTGCTTCGGCTCGCTGGCCGTGTGGTGGATTATCATTCCCGGCATGTCAATCTTCTGGGGTGACAGCGTGCTCAACCAGTGGAACCCTGAGATAACGGCCACCATAGGCAGCATGTCGCCCGAAGAGATATTCAATTACTACGCCAAGAGCATAGGCATAGGCGGTATAGCCATGGCCGGCATACTGGGCATCATCAAGTCCTGGAGCATTATCAGGAGTGCTGTGGGGCTGGCCGCCAAAGAAATGGGCGGGAAGAAGAGCGCGGTGAAGTCCGGCCTGCGTACGCAACGCGACCTTTCCATGAAGTTCATAGCCATAGGCTCCATGGTCACGCTGGCGCTGGTGCTCCTGTTTTTCTATTTTGATGTGATGCAAGGCAATCTGCTGCATACAGTGGTGGCTATCCTTCTGGTGGCCGGCATCGCGTTCCTGTTTACCACCGTTGCGGCCAACGCCATAGCCATAGTGGGCACCAATCCGGTGTCAGGCATGACGCTCATGACACTGATTCTGGCTTCCGTCATTATGGTGGCGGTGGGACTTAAGGGTCCCGGTGGCATGGTGGCCGCACTGATTATGGGCGGTGTGGTGTGCACGGCCTTGTCCATGGCGGGAGGTTTTATTACTGACCTGAAGATAGGTTATTGGCTGGGCAGCACGCCGGCCAAGCAGGAAGCCTGGAAATTCTTGGGCACGGTAGTGTCGGCGGCTACGGTAGGCGGTGTGATGATTATACTGAACAAGACCTACGGATTTACCAGCGGTGAGCTTGCCGCCCCTCAGGCCAATGCCATGGCTGCGGTCATTGAGCCGCTGATGAGTGGCGTGGCCGCTCCCTGGCCGCTTTATGCTTTGGGTGCTGTGCTGGCTGTCGTATTGAATGCGTGTGGAATTCCCGCTCTGGCCTTTACGCTGGGCATGTTCATTCCGCTGGAACTTAACATCCCGTTGCTGGTGGGCGGCGGCATCAACTGGTATGTGACTACCCGCAGCAAAGATTCCGCCCTCAACACCAGACGTGGGGAGAAAGGCACACTGCTTGCTTCCGGATTCATAGCCGGAGGCGCGCTCATGGGAGTGGTCAGTGCCGCCATGCGCTGGCAGGGTATTGACCTGGTGAATGAAGGGTGGCTGGCCAATCCGCTGTCGCAAGTGGTGGCTTTGGCGGTCTACCTGCTGCTGATAGCCTATCTGGTGAGGGCTTCCCTGAAAGTGAAGTGAGTAGGAAGCGTTGCGGGAGTACCGGCAAGAAGATAATGGAGCCTGTTTTAGTTTTTGCTCAGAACAGACTGAATGAAAATCTTTAAAGAAAGGAGCTTTAAAACAGGTTTATAATCATAAAGAGAATATGAAAAGACCGATATTACTATATATAATAATGTGTATGATAGCTGTGGTCACTAAGGCCCAACCGCAGGAAGAACTGCCGTTGTGGCCCGATGGCGCTCCGAACACCAACGGACTGACCGGCAGCCAGGAAGATTTGGAAGGAGGCCGTGTGGCCAATGTGGTGAGCCCCACCATTACCGTGTACCGTGCCTCCCATCCCAACGGCGCGGCCATAATCATGTGTCCCGGCGGAGGCTATGCCCGCCTGGCCATGGGACACGAAGGACACGACATGGCCTCGTGGCTCAATGCGCAAGGCATCACTTACGTGGTGCTGAAATACCGCATGCCAAACGGCCATAGTGAAGTACCCCTCTCGGATGCGGAGCAGGCCATCCGTCTGGTCCGTCGTCATGCGGAGGAATGGGGGATAGACCCTCATCTCGTAGGCATAATGGGCGCTTCGGCCGGCGGACATCTGGCCGCCTCATTGGCCACGCTGTACAGTAGTGAGGAGACCCGTCCCGATTTTCAGATTCTGTTCTATCCGGTGATAACCATGGGAAAAGCCACTCATGGAGGCTCACGGGAAAACCTGCTGGGCAAGGAACCAAGTGCGGCTATGAAGCAGAAATATTCTCTGGAATGTCAGGTGAACAGGCGTACACCACAGGCTTTCATCATGCTTTCTTCGGATGATGGGGTGGTGCCTCCGGAAAACAGCCTGCGTTATTATATGGCGTTGCTGGACAGCGGGGTGCCCGCCGCGCTTCATGCCTATCCTACCGGAGGGCACGGATGGGGATTCAAGGACAGCTTCCCTTACAAGCGCCAGTGGACCGGAGAACTGGAAAAATGGCTTAGGGAGAGAGTAACGAATAAGAATAAGAACCATTAATATTGCGAAAAAGAAAAATGAGAACGCTGATAAGAATAATGGCGGCTGCAAGTTGCGCTGCTGTACTGGCTGGTTCCGCATGGGCACAGACAGGAAACAAGAGCCTGATGATAAGCAACGGACTGAAGTTCTTGAACGTCCCTTATGTGGAACACGTGCTGGATGAGGACAGTAAGGAAGACCTCATCATCAATTGTGACGAAATGGATTGTACTACTTTTGTGGAATATACGCTTGCCATGTCTTTGTCTCCTGTCAAGGACGGGCAGGTGTCGGAAGGCGATTTTGCCCGGATGGTGCAGAAGATACGTTACCGTGACGGGAAAATTGACGGTTATGCTTCGCGCCTGCATTACATGTCAGACTGGATAGACAACGGCCTGCGCAACGGTTTCCTGACCGACATTACCGCCCAGTACAGCAGTGACAAGCTGACCCTGTCTGTTGACTATATGACCACCCATGCCGCAGCCTACAAGCGGCTGGCCTCTTCGCCGGAGAATGTGGCCCGGATGAAGGAGGTGGAGAAAGCACTTACCGGAAAGACCGTGTACTATCTGCCCAAAGACAAGCTGCCGGTCAACGGATTGCCATGGATACAGAATGGCGACATCATAGCCATAACGACCGACAAACCGGGGCTGGACATAGCGCATATGGGACTGGCCTTTTATGTGGGCGACAAGCTGGGCTTGTTGCACGCCTCGTCCGAAAGCAAGAAAGTAGAAGTGTCTCCGCTGACTTTGTCACAGCTGCTGGATAACCATGAGACATGGACAGGAATACGGGTAATCCGGATGAGCGAATAGCGGACGAAGGCCGAGGCGGATATATGTCGCTGGATCAGTGAAAAGAAAGTAGGGAAAGGTTGTTCTTTGAAGCCAAAGAATGGGATGTCCCGAAGTGTGGAATCTAAGTAAAGGGAAGTCAGGTCATGAACAGACATACGTTTTCTGTCATATTGGCATTGCTGCTTGCCGTACAGACGGCTATGGAAGTGCGTGCCGTGCCTTTCCGGAAAATCCGGATGGAGAACGGCTTGAGCCATAATTATGTGCAGTGCATTTTGCAGGACCGTTACGACCTTATATGGATAGGTACTTCCAACGGACTGAACTGTTACTATGGAAACAGCAACAAGATTTTCAGAAACGACGACAGGCGTTCTGTCGCACTTCCTTCCAACCAGATTACTGCCCTTTTCGACGCTTCTCCCGACTCTTTGTGGATAGGTTGCAGCAACGGTATCTGCCTGCATGACCGATTCAAGGGAAGCTTCTCCCTTTTTGACGTAAGGACAGATTATGGAGTGGTCATAAGCAGTGAGGTGCGCTGTATCCTGAACGGTATGGATGGCGCCGTATGGATAGGTACGATGGGGCAGGGACTGTTCCGTTATGACGGGAGTAGACTGGAACAGTTCATTTCAGAAACTTCCTTCGTGACAGATATGGCTATAGACATGGCCGGAAACATTTATGTGGCTTCCCTGGACAATATGTTGAGGATATACACACCGTCCGGACTTTTAAAGGACAGTATGCCCATGGAGTCACCGGTGCTGTGCCTGTATTATGCGGAAGGGAAGGTCTATGTGGGAATAGAGCGGATGGTGGTCTGCATCGGGCGCGATGGCAATGAGGTACAGCATAACCGGAATACACGATGTATCATCAGTGACCCCGATGGCAATCTGTTTTGGGGTACCGACCATGGGCTTTATTTCCAGGCACGTGGTTCGGACGAATATGTGCGCATTGACAATGCTCCGACGCAGAGCGGACTAAGCAACCTGCATATAACCTGCATGATGAGAGACCGTAGTGGGGGCATATGGGTCGGTACAGCCGGAGGTGGAGTGAATTACATGACCGAGCAGGCCATGGTTTTCCGATGTCATGACTTGCCTTCCTTAGGCAGGCAGATTAGTGAGGACAGTTTGGGCGAACTGGTATCCGTGGTATGCGAGACTCCTGGCAATACACTCTATCTGGGTACGAATAAGGGGGTATATGTGTTGTCTGGGAAAGATGGTAATGTGGTGCCTTACGCCCCTGTGGCAGGCCGCAAGCTGGATGTGTATGCACTTTGGGCGGAAGACTCCTATCTGTGGGTCGGCACAAAGGCCAGCGGATTGGTCCGTATCAATGTCCATACGGGAGATGTCAGGGAGTATACACGCAAGGTGCGGCAGGACGGTTCGTTGGAGATAGGCTGTATAAGTGCAGTGTTGCGGGGAAGCGATGGCGTATTGTATGTCGGGACTGATGACGGATTGTGGAGGCTTAACGAAACCATCGGTACTTTCGAGCAGGAACCTACTGTAGGTTCCATGCTGATGGTGGAGGATTTGTGCGAGGATTCTGTACAGAACTTGTGGATAGCTACCGCACAGAACGGAATATACCGCTATACGCTGCACAACAAACATTGGAGGCATTACCGAAGAAATCCCAACCACAGGGAAGGACTTCTGTTTTCCAACGGAGTGAATGCACTGAAACTGGATAAGGATGGCCGTTTGTGGATAGGTACAGACGGAAATGGCATAGGCATATATGACGCGGAAACGGACTCTTTCCAACGTAAGGATGGCAACTTGGAATGGGACAGAAAGTCCGCCGGTCATGTGGTGCGCGACATTGAACAGGATAAGGACGGCAATCTGTGGACTATAGACGAGAACGGGCTGACACGCTATCTGTTGGCCGACAGCCTGACCGGACGGACTTGGACGGTGGATAACGGACTGCCTATGGACAATTATGGCCGACAAACTGTGGCGTGTCTTTCCAATGGATTGGTGGTTCTCGGAGGGGAGGGCGGTGTAGTGACGTTCAATCCGCGAGAACTTAAACCTAAGGAGACCGCACCGGCCGCAAAGATTGTGGGCATATCTTTCCCTTATGAAAAGCAGAATAGAGAAAACACTTCTCTTACAGATTACCGTATGTTGGCTTTCCTGCCGGACAGACTGGATCTGCCTTATGAGCGTAACAGCTTCAGACTGGAATTTGCTTCTACTGACTATGAATCGCCGGAAAAGACCCTTTACCGCTACAGTCTGGAGACAGATAAGAATGTGAACTGGAGTCAGCCTACAGGCATGAGCACAGCCTCTTTCACCGAGTTGGCTCCGGGCACCTACACCCTCTTGTTGGAAGCGGCCAATGCTGATGGGGTATGGAGCAGTAAGCCTTCTGTAATCACTGTCACCATCAGGCCACCATGGTGGTCGGGTGTGGGAGCAAGGATTGTCTATGCCTTGCTGGCCATGGCTGTGGTAGGTTGTGCGGCATGGATGTGGAATGCCTACGTCAAGAAGAAATATCGTAAACGGATGAAAGAAGTGGAGGCCGGGAGGCAAGCGGAGGTTTACAGGCAAAAGATTAACTTCTTTGTCAATCTGGTACATGAGATACGTACGCCGCTCAGCCTTATACGGCTGCCATTGGAGCAGATTATAGAAAAGGGGGGACAGAATGAAGAGAACGCCAGACTGCTGTCGTTGGTGGATAAGAACGTGAACTACCTGCTTAATGTGAGCAACCAGCTTCTTGATTTGCAGCGGTTGGAGAATGATGACAACTTCATGTTGCACTTGCAGGTTTGCGATGCCGGTGAAATGGCGGACAGCCTGCTCTCACAATTTGTGGAAGCAGCCAGACTCAAGGGGACAGATTTCATATTGGAACGTCCCGCAGGAGAGATAAAAGCATGCATAGACCGCGACAAGGTCTATAAGATTCTGGTGAATCTGGCCAGTAACGCGCTGAAGTATGCCCGCACCCGCATACAGGTGACTCTGGAACAACGTACGGACGGTTCCCTGTGTTGGACGGTAGACGATGACGGACCCGGCATTCCGCCGGCGGAGCGCGAAAAGATATTCAACACCTTTTATCGGATAGAAAACGGCACTTTGGCTCCCGGAGGTACAGGGATAGGCCTTTCCTATGCCCGTGCCTTGGCTGTGCGTCAGGGTGGCACACTCAATGCATCCGAAAGTCCGTCAGGGGGCGCAAGATTCACATTGCTTTTGCCATCGCATACCGGGGCGGAGGCGGACAATCCTGTCTTGCAGGAAAAACAAAATACGGTGATTGCTGATGCGCCTCAGGATGGGAAAAAGCGGAAAGATGTGTGTGTGCTGATAGTGGAAGACAACGCCGAGCTGCTGAAGCTTACGGCGGAATCGCTTTCGGAATGGTTCCGCACACGGAGGGCTGCCAACGGGCGCAAGGCTCTTGACCTCTTGCAGGAAGAGGACTGTGACGTGGATGTGATAGTGTGTGACGTGATGATGCCGGTGATGGACGGCCTTGAATTGTGTCGGAGGGTGAAACAGGATATCAATATGTCGCATTTGCCTTTCATCATGCTTACGGCCAAGACTACATTGGAGGCCAAGACAGAGGGCATGTCTTGCGGAGCCGATGCCTATTTGGAAAAACCGTTTTCCATCAGGCAATTAAAGGCGCAGATAGACAATCTGCTGCGCCTGCGGAAGGCGTTCTACAGGCGTATGGAAAATGTGGGCAGGGAAAGCCTGGCAGATGACATGCCGGACGATATGGAAGGGGTACTTACCGAACGCGACCGGGAATTCGTGGCCCGGCTGGAGCAGCTTATTGTAAACAATATCTCCGACGAGTCTCTCTCCATAGACGACCTCGCTACGGACCTGAAAATGAGCCGGAGCAATTTCTACCGTAAGATTAAGGCACTTACAGACATGTCGCCGGCCGATTACCTCAAGACGGTCCGCTTGAACAAGGCTCAGGAACTTTTGCGTGCGGGAGGGCGGATAAGTGATGTGTATATGGAGGTAGGCTTCAACTCTCCTTCCTATTTTACCAAGTGCTTCAAGATGAGGTATGGCATCACACCAAGGGAATATGTGGTATCCTGCCGGCAGAATGCAGTTGAAGAGATGTCGCAGGATAATGAGGCAGACACGTCTGAAGAGTCTTCCTGAATGCTGGCGTTCACTATACGGTGATTTCTCCTGCCAGTGGAATATCCATCAGTCTCCGCACTTCGTCCGACGGATAGTTGTGTCCCAGCAGGAACATCAGTTTGGTGACGGCAGCCTCAGTGGTACTGTCGTGTCCGCTTGTCACTCCGGCCTTTGCCAGCCTGTATCCTGTATCGTAGCGTTCCATTTCTACCGTGCCGTAGTGGCATTGCGTGATGTTTACTATCACTGTTCCCCGTTCACAGGCCTGTTGCAGTCGGTTTAGCAGCCAGTCTTTGCTTGGCGCGTTGCCCGAGCCGTAGGTTTCCAGAACCAGCGCTTTGAGGTGTGGCACTCCGAGCAGTGCCTCTACAACGTTTTCCTGTATGCCGGGAAACAGCTTTAGCACGGCTATGTCGGTGTTCAGCAGGTAATGCGGCTTCAGTGGCTGTTCCGGGTCGGTGTGGCGTATGTGTACGTTGTTGTACCTTATGTGTATGCCGGCCGAAGCCAGCACCGGATAGTTGTGGGAACGGAAGGCATTGAAGTCTTCGGCATTGATTTTCGAGGTCCTGTTTCCACGCATCAGGTGACTTTCGAAGTATATGCACACTTCGGGCACTATGGGCGTGCTGTCGGGATGTCGGGCGGAGGCTATCTCTATGCTGGTCAGCAGGTTTTCTTTGCCATCAGTACGTATTACGCCTATGGGCAGTTGCGATCCGGTGAGAATGACGGGCTTGGACAGACCGTCAAGCATGAAGCTCAGTGCCGATGCCGTGTAGGCCATGGTGTCGGTGCCGTGGAGTATGACGAATCCGGAGTATCGTCCGTAGTTTTCGCTTATGATGTTCACCAGTTTTCGCCATCCATTGGGGCCCATGTCCGAAGAGTCGATGGGCGGGTCAAACTGATAGGTGTCTATGGGAAAGTCAAACTTCTGTAGTTCGGGAATGTGCTTTTGCAGCTGTTCCAGGTTGAAGTTTACCAGCGTGCCGTTCTCGGCATTCTCCATCATGCCGATAGTACCGCCGGTATAAATGAGCAAAACGGAAGTGTTATGGGGTGTCATTGGCCTGTTGTATATCATAAAACACTGCAAATATAGGGATATATTCGTCATGTTATGACAAAATGTAAGTAAAATACCACGGTTCTTTCATTTAAACTATAGAACGTATGGTCGTCTTTCCGCTTATGAAGAACGCACAGAATCATCGCAATTATAAAGCCTTCTCATAGGAAACATCACTTTTGTATGGATTAATATGTTGTATATCAGTGGCTTCCTGTGTACGGACTCACAGCTTCCTGCGGGTGGGTCCGCAGTTTCCTGTGAACGGACTCACAGTCGGCTGCGGACGGTTCCGCACCGGGCCGTGCATGGGTATGCACCGGACTGGAGCTTTTCAGTCTGCCGTTAGGGTCTCTCGTAAGGATGGTGACTAAAAGAAAAATACGCTATTTCCTGTGATATATTTCTTACCGTAGTTTGTCGGAAACAAAGCTTTCTGTCGGGCATATTTCTTGTTTTAGCGGACTTTTTTTGTACTTTTATCACAAAAAAACGGGCAGAAGTGGAACAATGAATGTTTTTATTCCTATTTTTGCAACACTTATCACTGATTGTAACATAGAAACCTTTATCCGGCATGATGAACAATAACTACCTGTATGACATATGGTGGCGGGGAATGACCCTTAGGGGTTGTTGAGCGATAATATTTGTGTTTCTACGTGTTACACGCATTCCGGTATTTTTCCTTTTTTACATAAGATGAAGAGACGGGGCGGAAAGGAGGTTTCCGGACGCCTGTGTCGGCAGGGTGCCGCAAGGCTCTGCACCCGGCTTCATATATAAGTTAGCCAAACAAAAAAACAGCATATACAGATGAAAGTGATGAAATTCGGCGGTTCGTCAGTAGGCACCGCCAACAGCATTTTAAGCGTCAAAAAGATAGTGGAAGCCAATGACGGGCCTGTCATCGTGGTTGTGTCGGCCTTGGGTGGCATTACGGACAAACTGCTCCATACCTCTCGCTTGGCTGCGGCAGGTGATGAGGCCTATGAGGGAGAATTCCGCGACATTGTGGCCAGGCATGTGGAGATGACAGAGCAGGTATTCGCGCCTGGTGAGGAACGTAATGCCCTGCTCCGTCAGGTGAACAGTCTGCTGAATGAGCTGAAGGACATATTCCAGGGCATATTTCTGATAAGGGACTTGTCGCAGAAGACATCGGATACCATAGTGAGCTATGGCGAACGCCTTTCCTCGCTTATTGCGGCACGGCTTACCGGGGCACAGTGGTATGATGCGCGCCTTTTCGTCAAGACCGAGCAGAAGCACAACAAGCATGTGCTGGACGTGGAACTGACCAACCGTCTGGTACGCGAGACGTTTGCCGGAGCGCCGAGACTGTCACTGGTACCCGGTTTCATTGCTACCGATAAGGTGACCGGATATGTGACCAACCTGGGCAGGGGAGGGTCGGACTACACCGCCGCTATCATAGCCGCCGCACTTGATGCCGACTCGCTGGAAATCTGGACCGATGTGGACGGATTCATGACGGCCGACCCCAGAGTGATATCGACCGCCTATACCATAAATGAGCTGAGTTATGTGGAAGCGACCGAGCTGTGTAACTTCGGAGCCAAAGTGGTTTATCCGCCTACCATATATCCTGTCTATCATAAGAACATTCCTATACTGATAAAGAACACTTTCAATCCTCAGGGGCAGGGAACCGTCATCAAGCAGAAGGTGACCAGTCCGGAGAGCAAGGCCATCAAGGGCATATCGTCTATCAACGATACCAGCCTTATCACCGTGCAGGGACTGGGCATGGTGGGAGTCATCGGCGTGAACTACCGCATATTCAAGGCGTTGGCCAAGAACGGCATCAGTGTGTTTCTGGTGTCGCAGGCCTCATCGGAGAACTCCACGTCCATAGGTGTGCGCAATGCCGATGCCGACCTGGCCTGTGCCGTGTTGAACGAGGAATTCCAGAAGGAGATAGAGATGGGAGAGATATCGCCCATTCAGGCGGAGAAGAATCTGGCCACAGTAGCCATTGTAGGAGAGAATATGAAGCATACGCCCGGCATAGCCGGAAAGCTTTTCGGCACATTGGGAAGGAACGGCATCAATGTCATAGCTTGTGCTCAAGGCGCTTCGGAAACCAACATATCTTTTGTGGTGGACAGCAGGTTGCTCCGCAAGTCGCTCAACGTCATACATGACTCATTCTTCCTTTCCGAATATCAGGTGCTGAACCTCTTTATCTGCGGTATAGGGACTGTGGGCGGAAGCCTCATAGAGCAGATTCACAGTCAGCGGCAGAAGCTGATGCAGGAGAACGGATTGCAGCTCAATGTGGTAGGCATTGCCGATGCGTCGCATGCCATGTTCCGTCGGCAGGGATTCGACTTGGCCAACTACCGCAGCGAGCTGACACGTACCGGAAAACTAAGTTCCATAAGGACGTTGCACGATGAGATTATAGGCATGAACATCTTCAATTCCGTGTTTGTGGATTGTACGGCCAGTGCCGATGTGGCCTCGCTTTATAAAGACTTCCTGCAGCATAACATTTCGGTAGTGGCGGCCAACAAGATTGCCGCTTCATCGGAATACGACAATTACCGCCTGTTGAAGCAGACTGCCCGGCAGCGTGGGGTGAAATTTCTCTTCGAGACCAACGTGGGAGCGGGATTGCCTATCATCAACACCATAAACGACCTGATACACAGCGGAGACAAAATCCTGAAGATAGAGGCGGTACTCAGTGGTACGCTGAACTATATTTTCAATAAGATAAGTGCGGACATCCCCTTCAGCCGCACCATACGCATGGCACAGGAAGAACATTACTCCGAGCCTGACCCTCGTATAGACCTGAGCGGTAAGGACGTGATACGTAAGTTGGTGATATTGGCCCGAGAAGCCGGATACCGTCTGGAACAGGGGGATGTGGAGAAACATCTTTTTGTGCCCGATGAGTTCTTTGAAGGCTCATTGGAAGACTTCTGGCAGAAAGTGCCCTCACTTGACGCCGGTTTTGAGGAACGTCGGCAACGCCTGGAGGCCGGGCACAAGCGCTGGCGCTTTGTGGCCAGACTTGAGGACGGACGTGCTTCGGTAGGACTGCAGGAAGTGGGCATGGAGCATCCTTTCTACAATCTGGAAGGGAGCAACAACATTATTCTGCTCACCACTGAACGTTATCGTGAATATCCCATGATGATACAGGGATACGGCGCCGGGGCAGCCGTAACGGCCGCAGGCGTGTTTGCCGATATCATGAGTATTGCCAACGTATAGAATGTATTCGGATGGCACAGGCCAATGTACCACGTTGCCAGTGTACATCCATAAGACCGTAAGGAATCAATGGAAAAACAAAATACAAGGAGACGCATATGAAACACATCATTATCCTGGGCGACGGCATGGCAGACTGGTCCGTGCCTTCTTTGGGCGGAAAGACGCTGTTGCAAGCTGCCCATACTCCCAATATGGACCGGTTGGCCCGTCTGGGACGTACCGGTCGTCTGATTACCGTACCGCAGGGCTTTCATCCCGGTAGCGAGGTGGCCAACATGTCAGTACTGGGATACAACCTTCCCCAGGTGTATGAAGGCCGGGGGGTGCTCGAAGCGGCCAGCATGGGGGTGGATCTTGTTCCGGGTGAGATGGCCATGCGTTGTAATCTGGTATGTCTGGAAGGCGATTTGCTGAAAAATCATTCTGCCGGACATATCACCACTGAGGAAGCCGATGAGCTGGTACGCTTCTTGCAGGACAAGCTGGGTGACGATAGGGTAAGTTTCCATACCGGTGTGCAATACCGTCACTTGTTGGTGGTGAAGGGGGGTGACAAGCGCATAGCCTGCACTCCTCCCCACGATGTCCCCCAAAAGCCTTGGCGTCCGCTTCTGGTAAGGGCGGAAGTGCCCGAAGCCCAGCCTACAGCCGACTTGCTTAATGCGCTCATTCTCCGTTCGCAAGAATTGCTCTCCGGACATCCTGTCAACCTTCGGCGTATGTCCCAGGGTAAAGATCCGGCCAACAGCATATGGCCGTGGAGCCCTGGTTACCGTCCGCAGATGGAGCCTTTCAGCATACGTTTTCCCCAGGTAAGGAGCGGGGCGGTAATTTCTGCTGTAGATCTTATCAATGGCATAGGCCGTTATGCCGGATTGCGTCGTATCTGTGTGGAAGGCGCTACAGGACTTTATGACACCAACTATGAGGGCAAGACAGCCGCCGCCCTTGAGGCTCTGCGTTCCGATGATTTTGTCTACCTCCACATAGAAGCCAGTGACGAGGCCGGACATGAGGGGGATGTGGACTTGAAATTGCGTACCATTGAGAATCTGGACCGGCGTGTCGTAGGCCCCATATTTGAGGCGGTGAGTCAGTGGGACAGTGACCCTGTGGCCATAGCCGTGTTGCCCGACCATCCCACACCTTGCGAGTTGCGCACGCATACCGCCGAGCCGGTGCCTTTCCTTATCTGGCATAAGGGCATAGAGCCGGATGAGGTACAGACTTTTGACGAGGTATCTGTCTGTAACGGGATATACGGCCTGCTGAAAGACGAGGAATTCATTAAGGCGTTTATGGAAGAGTGAGAAGACGGCGTGTCATAATTGCAAACTGCTGCGTTATTGTCGGGATTCGGGCTAAGTCATTTACGAAAGTAAACTCCTGTCGCCCTCACCCTCAATGCCTTGCATTTTATCAATTCTGACACGCCTAAGGGATACAGCCCCTGTCTTATATCTATTCTTTTTTTAGAACCTGTCTGGAAGGAATATCTGGACAGGCTCTAATCTTGGCTTTCTGTTCCAATGTCAGTGTCAGCCGGGCTTCGTCAGTCTTGGGTATCCAGCGTATTTCGCGGCTTTCGCCTTTAGCCCATTGGCAGTCGTGCTTATAGCTTCCGGTAAGCCATTCGGTATCTATGTGGAAGGAGTCGGGCGTGGTCTTCCAGTAGAATACGTTGTCAAGGTCAACGTACAGGTCCTTCACTTCTCCGCTGTTCATGAAGAATGCGGAATTGGTCTCTCTCCCGGCTATGGAGAGTGAGCCAAACTTGCTTTGCTTTAGTATGCAGTTGCCGTGCGAGCTGAGTGCCAGCGTGTCGCGCCGCAGCCCTTCCAGACGGAGACCGACATCAGACAGTCCGTTGCGTATGGACTGTGTGCCTGTAGGCAGCCGGAGACACATGGCAGGCAGCTGGATGACTGCTTGCGATGCCTTTCCTTTCATGGCTTGGTCAAGGCTGTCCGCAGGAAAGCGGAAACATATCTGCAGCACACTGTCAGGGGTCAGTCTGGTGAGGACGTATTTCTTCATTTCGGCTGTCAGCGTGAGTGTGCCGCTGTCTGCATCAGACTCTGTGATGTTGATAAAACCTTTGAACCTGTGATAGGGCTTGTTCTGGCTCTCTTGCAGCGACCAATGCTCTTCTGCCGGTTCCGAAGTGAGTTCTATGTGCTTGCAGGCAGGTATGGGCAGTTCGGTTTCCGGACCGCCCGGTGTCTTTACGGGGATTTCCACTCTGAGATTGTTCTGCGAGATGTACGCCATGTAGCCGGCGTCTGCCAGCAGTCCTGCCGCCAATATTCCTATTATAATATATGTGGTACGTTTCATAATGGTTGGTTTTCTTCTTTAGACTTCTGTTTGTCTATGAACCGGCGGTACATGTCTGCCAGTTCTTCGGGACGGATGCCCAGCATGAGGCAGCGGTTCATGAACCGGTCTGCTTCCTCATTCACGAAATGGGCTTTGCGCAGGTTATAGATGAGGCTGTCGGCTCCGTCTGCCACAAAGTAGCCTAAACCGCGCTTGTTGTAAATGATGCCTTGTGCCTGCAGGTAGTCGTAGGAACGCATTACGGTGTTGGCATTTACCTCTACGGTGGCGGCATACTCGCGTACGGAGGGGATGCGTTCTCCTTCTTTGTAGTGTGCCAGGTAGATTTCGTCGCACAGACGGTCGGCTATTTGCAGGTAGATGGCTCTGTTTTCTTTGAAATCCATAGGCTTACCATCGGTTGATTATTTCTGATTCTTTGAAGCGGAAGTAGGCCAGTGTCCAGCAGCACAGGGTAATGGCAAAGTTCAGTATGACAATGCCGCTGTTTCTTATTACGCCATGGCCAGTGAAGTGGTTCACGGTCTGTATGATGAAAATATGGGCTATGCCGATGGCTACCAGAGCCGCTACCGTCTTTATCAGCGTGTGCTTTGGCCAGACGGTACTGCCCAAGACGAATACCGATTGTATGCAACATATGCCGCTGATGGTCAGTAACCATGGCTTTCCCGTATCCATAAACCTCTGGAAATCGGCCGGTGACAGTGCCGGAATGTCTACGTTGTCATAGTACATGTTGCCTACAAGTATCCATGTCCAGTCGGCCAGGCAGAAGGCTATGACATATGCCACGAAGAAACCTATAGTGTAAATTGCCCACCTGGCCATGTACTTCTCGAACATGGATGCCGGATACATCAGAAAGGCTGTCCGTCCGGTTTTCCGTTTCATCGGTTCCATGATGCAGGAGGCGCTGATGCAGCTTAGGGAAGCCAGTCCGATGAAGAAGATGGTCACCATGCTTAGTTGTATTCTGTCAAGGTTGATGCTTGTGATTGTCGTTTGGTTCTCGCTATAGTAGTTGAACACTCCGTACATAATCATTCCATACCATATCAGCACCAGTGCCAGTATGCCATATGTCATGATGAACCGCAGCAAGAGGGTTTTCGATTGTTCCGTTATTTCCTTGCGGCACACCCTCACGAACCGCTTTGCGTTGAAGAAATTGTCTGTAGTCATAAGTCTGTCTCCTTTCCGTGTCAAGATAGGAACGCCTGCGCCACTTTCTCCGGTGTGGCCAGTGTGGCGCCGAACAGCAGTTCCAGGTTTATTTCGGTCTCTTCTTTGCCGTGGTCATTGGGCAGCATCAGGCTGTTGCCTTGTACTGACGGCAGGGCATAGATGGCTTTTCCGGCCAGTTCGCGGTCATCGCTCTCCTTGAAGGAGAACTTCCGGCATATGTCGGCAATGGAGCGGTTGAGCAGTACGCGGCTGTTGTCCATTATCACCACGTGGTCCAGCACGCGGTCAATGTCGCGCACCTGATGGGTAGAGATTACTATAGTCCGGTTTTCACTCATACCCGAGGCGATGAGTTTGCGGAACTGGCTTTTGCCTGGAATATCCAGGCCGTTGGTAGGCTCGTCCATTAGCAGCAGCGAGGTGTTGGTGGCCAGGGCAAAGCTCATGAACACTTTTTTCTTCTGTCCCATAGACAGGGCGCGCAAATCGGCGTCGGTATCCATGCCGAACAGGTGCAGGTAGCCGGTCATGTCTTCCAGGCTGAAGTGCGGATAGAAAGGGCTGTTCATCTTCACGTACTTTGCCAGCGTAACGGGCGGCAGCTCGAATTCTTCGGGCACCAGATACATGTCGCTCAAGGTGTCCGGTCTCCGTAGGCGCACGTCCGTGCCTTTGTACATCACTTTGCCTTTCTTGGGGGTCAGCAGCCCGCTCATCAGGTAGAGTAAGGTGGATTTTCCGGCTCCGTTCTTTCCCAGAAGCCCGTAGACTCTTCCTTGCCCTAAGGTAAGCGCGAAGTGGCTCAGCACCTCTTTCGCACGGCGTTTGTAGCCGAATGATACATTTTCTACGTTTAGCATATCCTTTTCATGTTTAGTGTACTACGTTACTAATACACTGCAAATATAGTATACTTTATAGGAATACGGAAAGGACATGTCACGTATTGCTCGGTTATTTATGTTTTTTTAAGGGTATGTCTTCTCTTTTATGCCTTTGGTGTGTGTGGGTTCGCACCGTGCTGTGATTGGACACACAGCTTCCTGTGGATAGGTCGGCAGCTTGCTGTGATTGGACACACACCGGACTGTGTGTCCAATCACAGGAAACGTCCTTTTTTCCGCTTCCGCAGGGCATAGGTGAAAGGAAACTGTATGTGGTTGGAATATAGGATGTTGTGTGGATATGGCACCGTGATTCAGAGTTCCAACAGCTTTTTCTCCCGTTCCAGGTCGCTTGCGTCCAAACGTGGCGAGGGCACGGTGCAGGTCTTTATGCAGTCTGTCGGCTGACAGGTATAATTATAATAAGGTGTAAGGTCGTCCGTCAGTTCCTCTTCCGGCACGATGCGGCCTTTCATTTCCAGAAAGTCGTCCATGTCTGTGCTGTCCGACTGTTTCACCAGTACGATGCGTCGTGCTATGGGGTTGCGGTTGTAGTCCAGGCTGAGGTAGAGTCCTTTGAACATGTGGGGGAAGTCGTACATGGGCAGTTGCAGGTAGATGGTGAACAGGGCAATCTGGGGCATCTCCCTTTCATTGAACTGCAGGTAGGCTGTCTGGTGGTTGCTGAACAGGCCGATGCCTACGTGAGTGGTGCCGTAAGCGCTCATATGGGTCACCCTGACATAGTCTTTTTTTTCGGCGGGAGCTATGAGATAAGGTTCTATTTTCAGTGCGTTGGCCGAGGACGACAGGCTGTAGCTGGTATATATGCCGCTGTAGTTGTACACTTCCTGTGCCGACCGGGGCATTTCCTCGGCCAGCATGTTCAGGAGCGGATTGTCTTTCAGCCCGGTTGCCGGTGTAGGTTCCAGCTTGTACAATGCTTCTTTCAGTTCCTGCAAGTTGGCTGTCAGCCGTTTTTTCGATACGTTGTTCACTTGCGAAAGGGCATAGTCCAACGCCTCCTCGGCTCCGGTGCCTTTCTTTGTCTGGCTGATGAAGGTGGGCAGCACGTTGGAGTAGAGTGCGGACAGCACACTGGCCGGCATGTTGGCCATATCGGCCATCTCCTTCATTTTCACTCCGTTGTTGCGCAGATATTCTATCCGCTTGTATATTTCCAGTAATTCGTCCATTTCTTATGTCGGTTGATTGGTTTTAAGTTGCCAAATGAACGGACAGTTTGTTGCATGTTCACTGCATTAATATTTCATTAATATTACATCATATATGTCTGTATTTTTGTCACTTATTATTTATGGATATTCATTTTCGCTCTCACTGTTCCCGCCTACCTTTGCGGCCGTAATAGTAACAGAATGGAACATAAAATGAAAACTATCATCGTAAGCAAGAAGGCAGGAAAACCGTTGTCCGACCTGTTGTTTATCCTGTGGGCAGGCGGAGCGGCCTTGCTCTCTTACTCGTTGGTATATGCCTTGCGCAAGCCTTTTACGGCCGCCACCTTTGACGGACTGGATTTTTTCGGCATGGATTATAAGACGGCTACCAGCATCATCCAGATAGCCGGTTATTTCCTGGCCAAGCTCATTGGCATAAAGGTGATATCGGAACTGAAGCGGGAGAACCGCCTGCGTTTCATCATACTGTCCGTAGCTTTGGCCGAAGTCTCTCTGGTGTTGTTCGGATGCCTGCCACGGCCTTTCAACGTGTTTGCCCTTTTCTTCAACGGCTTGTCGTTGGGCTGCATGTGGGGAGTCATCTTCAGCTTCTTAGAGGGGAGGCGGGTGACGGACCTGTTGGCCAGTCTGATGGGATTAAGCATCGCCATCAGTTCGGGTACGGCTAAGTCCATTGGTCTGTGGGTCATGGACGGGCTGCATATCAGTGAGTTCTGGATGCCCGCCTTTATTGGTGCCTTTGCCTTTCCGTTGCTGTCCTTGTTGGGATGGCTCATGACGCGGATGCCGCAGCCCACAGAGGCGGACAAGGCTCTGCGTACGGAGCGGGTGACGATGGACGGAGAAGCGCGTCGGCGGGTGTTTCGCAGCTTTATGCCGGTATTGGTATTGCTTTTTGCCGCCACTCTTTTCATCACTGTTCTGCAGGATGTCAAGGAGGACTTTCTGGTAAAAATCATTGATGTGGAGGCCGCCGGTCTGTCCTCGTGGGCGTTTGCCAAGATCGATGCCACGGTTACGCTCATCATCCTCGGCTTCTTCGCCCTGTTGTCCATGGTGCGGAGCCATGTCCGTGCCTTGCTCCTGCTGCCGGCACTGGTGACGGCCGGTACGTTGACACTGAGCTTCATCGCCTTCCATTACGACACTCTGCAACTGCCGCCTATGCTGTGGCTTTTCCTGCAAAGTCTTTCGCTCTACACCGTCTACCTCAGCTTCCAGACGCTGTTTTTCGAACGGTTTATCGCCTGCTTCCGCATACGGGGCAACGTAGGCTTCTTCATCATCACCCTTGACTTCATCGGCTATGCCGGGACGGTGCTGGTACTCGTTGTGAAGGAATGGATTTCGCCCGATGTCGTATGGCTGGACTTCTACAACTCCCTGTCGGCTTATGTGGGTGTGTTCTGCGCCGTGGCCTTCTGCCTCGCAGGCTTCTGCATCGTGCGTCGTTACCGGCGTGAGAACGGACTGGGCGTAAGCCGCCAAACGGCCTACTGTCTGCTGCCGGTACAGAATGAGCAATAACCCGTATCCACAAACATCATGTATAAGATTAATTACCTAATTTTGCACAATAGCTTAACAATATAATTAAAAAATGAAACAGATAGAATGTGTGATTTTCGATTGGGCGGGTACCACCGTAGACTATGGTTGCATGGCACCCGTAGCTGCCTTCGTAGAGAGTTTCGACATCATAGACGTACCTGTAACGGCTGCTGACACACGCCGCTACATGGGACTGACCAAGGTGGAGGAGATACGCGCCCTGTTCCGCATCCCCCGCGTGGCCGAAGCCTTCCGACAGAAGTATGGACGCGACTGGGGTGAGGATGATGTGCAGGCACGTTACGCAGACTTCCAACGCATCCTTTGCGCCACGCTCGACCGTTATGCCACGCCCATCCCCGGTGTGGTAGAGACCGTGGACACTCTCCGCAAGCGCGGCATTAAGATAGGTTCGACAACCGGATACACCGCAGCCATGATGGACATTGTGCAGCCCGCCGCAGCCGCTCAAGGCTACAAGGCCGACAGTTGCGTCACGTCCGACCATCTGCCCGCCGGCCGTCCTGCTCCCTACATGATTTACCAAAACATGATAAACCTTGCCATCCCTTCCGTGGACTGTGTGGTAAAGGTGGGCGACACCATGGCCGACATCGCCGAAGGACTTAACTCCAAAGTATGGACCGTGGGCGTCATCTTAGGCAGCAACGAACTGGCACTCTCCGAAGAAGAGGTGAATGCCCTTGCACCGGAAGACTTGGAAGCCCGCATGGCCGAAGTGCGTCGCCGCATGACCGAGGCCGGCGCTCATTGCGTGATAGACCGCATGGCGGAACTTCCCAAGACAATTGATAGAATTAATGAAAAACTGATAAATTTATGAGACCTTACATCCTTTTGACTCCCGGTCCGTTGACAACGACCGACAGCGTAAAACAAACCATGATGGCAGACTGGTGCACATGGGACGAAGATTACAACGTACACATTGTAGAAGAAGTGCGTCGCGGGCTGGTGGAGCTGGCCACATCGCACACCGATGAATATACCGCCGTGCTGATGCAGGGCAGCGGGACGTATTGTGTGGAGGCCGTCATCGGCAGTGCCATCAAGCCCGATGTGGACAAGCTGCTCATTCTGAGCAACGGTGCTTACGGCGACCGCATGGGACACATTGCCGAGTATCATGGCCTGCGCTACGACCTGATGGCTTTTGACGAGACCGAGCAAGTGTCCGTAGAAGATGTAGACGATTACCTGGCGCACAATCCGGAGATTACGCATGTGGCCATTGTGCACTGTGAGACGACGACCGGTATCCTGAACCCGCTGAAGGAAGTGGCCCACGTGGTGAAGATGTACGGCAAGCGTCTGATAGTGGATGCCATGAGCAGCTTCGGCGGTGTGCCGCTTGATGTGTGGGACTTGGGTGCCGACTTCCTCATCAGTAGTGCCAACAAGTGCATACAGGGCGTGCCGGGCTTTGGCTTCATCATCGCCCGCCGCTCGGAGTTGGAGCGTTGCCAGGGAGTGAGCCGCTCGTTGTCGTTGGACATCTACGACCAGTGGAAGACCATGGAGCAGGGGCACGGCAAGTGGCGTTTCACCTCGCCCACGCATGTGGTACGTGCTTTCAAGCAAGCCATGAAAGAATTGAAGGAAGAGGGTGGGGTAGAGGCCCGTCACCGTCGCTACTGCGAGAACCATCGGGTATTGGTGGAGGGCATGCGTTCCTTAGGCTTCAAGACGTTGCTGTCCGACGATATCCAGTCGCCCATTATCACTTCCTTCTATTATCCGGAAGAAGGATTCGACTTCAAGGCTTTCTATGACCGGCTGAAGGAACGCGGATTCGTCATCTATCCGGGCAAGATATCGCAGGCGGAGACATTCCGCATAGGCAATATAGGCGATGTGCATCCTGACGATTTCCGTCGCCTGACCGAGGCCGTGAAAGCCATAAGAGGATAACGCTGCAAGGACGAAGACAGGATGTGGCTCAGCCATAGCAGTTCTGTTTTCATTCCATAAAAGTATTATCAGGCTTTAGGAAATTTTCCGGGGTAAGTCAGAACAGTTTCTAAGTTCCGCAAAGCATCACCGGTTGTTTGCCCAAGTATCCTTGAACACTTCATTTTATCCAAGGATGCTTGGGCTTTTATCCGTATGGTCTGTCTTCACATGCAAAACAGCGAAATCAAAACAGGGACGCTGATTTCCAGAATAATGCCGTGGATGATGGCTACAGGCAACAATCCTTTGTCGCCTGTAGTCTTGAGTATTATCGGCAAACATACATCCATCGAATTGATGCCAGCTACGGAGATGGGTGCAAAACGGCCTCCCTTGCCATTGAAGAAAGACGTGCCGAACAAAGCGGCCATCTCGCGCACGACGTTGGCCATCAGCGCTACTGCGGCAATCTGGGTAGCGGCTTCCATTCCGATGCTTGCCCCTTTCATGTCCGCAATCAGGACAGAAGAAAGCGAATAGTAACCGAACCCACTCCCAGTGGCCAGAATATCGTTCATTTGCCAATCACGGAACATGAATCCCGCAAGAGACGTAAATGAAAGTGTACCGATAATGGTGAAAACGGGAAGTAACAACATCTGCCAACGGAACGAAGAAAACAGCAAGCGTAACTCGCCTTTTGAACCGATTCCTATGCCGACTTGCACTACCAGCAGAGAAAGCAGCCAGGTAGGCAAAGAGGGATGAGACAACCAATCCGTACCGATATTCATCCATCCTGATCCGACACCGCACAGCAGACTGAGCAAAAGCAATACGTTCTCCTTCATTCTCCACCTCCTTTCCCTGCTTTCTCTTTCCATATATATAGGAATAAGCGGGCAGCTACAATACTTCCGGCTACACCCAACAAGGCAATGATTACGGCATACCAACCTAAATGTGCGATGTTACCCAGTAAGGTCCTGTTTGAACCGATGGAAACGCCAAAAACAAACAGTAATATTAATATGGTATATCGGGATCCATGTTCCACTTTCCGCACAAAACGGACTTTGCGTAACAAATGTCCTACTCCTATGCTTAGGAGCAGTAACGATAATATGATGTACATGTTGAAATATTAACTTAAAGAATTAGACAAAAACTATATCTCTTTAAGTCAACATTTAGATGAATCCGCTGAACCAATGGACATGCACGCCCCGGCAGACTTGCGCTTTCGCCCGTCTGTTTTTCCAATTCGTGTATGTCATTTTTCTATTCATGGATAATGGATAATATGAGGAATAATTCGGGCGCAAAGATAGCACTTTTATTTCAAACTTCACTACTGCCCACTAAAAATAGACATGGCTAAAAAATAAATAATTTAGGCCCGCTAGAATTATTTGGTCCTTTGACATTTTTTGAATTTCTATTTGTCGAACAAGTCGCAAAGAGGTGTTTTGTCCGTTTATAAGAAACCGGGGATTTTCTGTGATTCGTAGATTCTTCACTATAGTCTCATGTCATTTCGGGCTATCGCGACAAGGCAATGGGTGATTACCTTAAAATGGTGATGAAATTCGGGATTAAAAATGAATGGATTACCATTATAAATGAGGTATAAAGTGCCCCCGGTTACTCATCGTATTACTAAAATTAGTAGCGATATCTGTTTTTAATCTTATGTTATTCTGCATTTTATAATATGACGTGAGTTCGATACATGCCTCTATCATTTAGCTACCATTTTTTGAATGACAAGGTGGCGGACAGCAGATTGAAAAAACTCCGCTCTGGTGCATACCCATACACAGCCCGGTGTGGAACTGTCCGCAGCCTGCTGTGAATCCGTTCACAGGAAGCTGCGGACCCACCCGCAGGAAGCTGTGAGTCCGTTCACAGTAAACTGTTGATATACATGTGCTAACCGATATAAAATACTGTTTCTTGTGAATGGGATTTGTAATGGAATCTATATGCCTTTTATAGGTAGAAGGGTAATTGTACGTTCTACATTTTAAATGAAAGAACCGTGAGGTCAATATAAGGAATAAAATTGTTTGTCTGAAAGTTTAGAGCCTGTCTGAATTTTCCTCTTTAAGATTTTTACTCAGCTTCTTTTGAGCCTTTTTCCGGTCTCTTTTCCTGTTCCCATTCGTCACGTAGTCTGCTACGCTCTTCATGATAACAGGAAAATATCCTCGAAAACAGCCCTTAAAATAGGCTTGAGCAAAATTTAAACGACAGGCTCTTAGAAACATAGTGATAAAAGCATTAAATCTATAGTGTCCAATTATAACATTTAAGCAATTACCACTATGTATCTTTGATGCACCTTCTTAGCATAATATTCGGAGTCAATGCCGGGTATTACACCAAATCCGCTTTTAACCTGTCCGTCCAAGAAGAAATGCGTCCTTCCGTCTTTTCACTTTCATTCACGTCGTCAATGGCAAGCCCCACAAAGTTACCGTCAATAACCGAAACGGAAGAGCCGTATGTATAATCCGCATCTGGGACAGCACCTATGAAACGGCATCCGCTGTTTTTCAAATTCTCATAAAGGAGGCCCATGCCATCGCAAAACGTATCACCGTATGATTCTGAATCGCCACATCCGAACAAGGCGACGACCTTATCGCTCAAATCCAAATCTTTCAACACATTGATGCCATCGTACCAGTCGTCCTGCAATTCACCGTCACCCCACGTGGAGGTCCCCAATATCAAGGCTTCATAATCCCTTGCCATGTCGGCATTCATCTTACTTACATCGTGTATGTCTTCCGACGCAATGCCCAACTTTTCCGCGATTGATTTGGCTACAGACTCTGTTGTTCCGGTTGTAGAACCATAAAATACTCCTGTCTTTTTCATATTTATCTTATTTTGATTTGACATTGCAAAAATAGAGCATCCCCGTGAAAGGGAAAATACCTAAAAATGATGGTTTTCAAGGCATAACCTTTCTGTCGGAAAGTTCATCTTACAGCTTCCACCCGGAGATGCTTTCCTGTATTTTCCACAAATGGGCATAAAGCCCTTCCTTCCGTACAAGCTCGTCATGCGTACCTTCTTCCCGTATCCGCCCGTTATCCAGCACGATGATTCGGTCTGCATCTTTAATGGTTTTGAGCCGGTGAGCGATAACGATAACGGTACGTCCTTTAATGAGTGTGTCAATAGCTTTTTGCACTTCCACTTCATTTTCAGGGTCAAGTGAGGCAGTCGCTTCGTCAAGCAGAATGATTTGTGCGTTCTTCAGAATAGCACGGGCTATGGATACACGCTGTTTTTCTCCACCCGACAGGGTACAACCTCCTTCGCCTACCATCGTATCGTAGCCTTGAGGCAACCGCATGATGAACTCATGGCAACAGGCTTTTTTAGCAGCAGCAATAATTTCCTCCTCCGTAGCATCTGTTTTTCCAAAACGAATGTTGTTACGTATAGTATCCTGAAACAGATAGACATCCTGGAACACCATGGAAATATGGCTCATCAGGCTTTCGGGGGCGATTTCGTCCATCGGCACGCCGTCAAAGAAGATGCGTCCCTGCTTCGGGTCGTAGAAACGGGCACAAAGTTTCATCACCGTGCTTTTCCCGCTTCCCGAAGGACCAACGAGAGCCGTCAGTGAGTTCTTCGGAAGCGTGACGGATACGTCGTGCAGCACTTCTTTATCTTGATAAGCAAACGACACGTGCTCGAACCGGATGTCGCCTGCCGCCGGCGATGGGCGTTCTCCTTTCATCTCCGGCTCGTTCATCAAGGTAAGGATGCGCCCTCCGGCAATGGAAAAGTATCGGAACTCGGTGAAATTGGTCAGGGCGGAAGTCAACGGATCGAACACACGAGAGCCGACCACGAGGAACAACACGAATATGAGGATAGAAAGCTCGCCTCCCAGCAAAAGATAAGTGCCGCACAGCACCATCATCGTTAGTCCTGCACGAACTATCGTGATGCTCAGCAGGACGAACGGTCCTAACAGGGCTTCCTGACGGATGCAGGCACGGCGAAGTTCGGCAAAGGCATCGCGCAGCCGGACAAAACGGTCGCCCAACAGGTTGTAGGCTTTCATTACCCGGATGTCCTGCAAATATTCTTCCAACCGGTTTCCTGCGTTTATCTTCGCCAAGATTTGCTTGCCGCTCAGGCTTCGCTGTGCTTTTGTACTTGCCCATAGCACGAGCAAGGCAAGCGGCAAGGCAGCGAACATGCTGACCGCCATCCGCCAGTCTATCCAAATCAGTGAGGCAAAAGCCAGTACGGGCATGACCATCGCACCCATCAGTTGGGGCAGGTGGTGCGAGATTCCGGTCTCCGCCATCATAAAATCCGTAATGAGCATGGAAGACAAGTCGCCGGGGTCGCGCCTTGACAGGAAACCCAGCGAAAGTTTCCGCAAGTGTTCCGCCAACGACAACCGCCCGGAAGCGCTCATCTCGTATGCACCTCTGAAGTTGGCTCGGTAAGCAGCCCTTTCCGCCAAAGCCATGACCAGCATGTAAACGGCCATGACGCCGAATATCCACCACAAGCGGGTAGTGTCAAGCGGCTGTCCGCTTCCGTCAAATGCATGGAAGATGATGCTTATCGCCTCTATGGAGAGGCAGAACGGCACGATATTGACTAAGTTGGCAAGCATGGTGAAGCCCACGGGCTTGTAAAGCCGTTCGGTATGTCCTATTGTAATGTTTTTGATTGCGTTCATATCCTAATTTCATTTATATGCTATAATGTGTAATTCGTCTTTTTTATGAATTGTTCTGACAGATGGAAAACCTGCTTCAAACAATAACTGTTTCAACTCATCGGCAGTATAGACCACCATTCCGTCTATCCGTTCCGTCCACATCTTTCCCTGCTCGGGGTCGCTCGCTTCCAAACTAATGAGAAAACAGCCCCCCTTTCGGAGCACACGCACCACCTCAGACAGTGCCTTGTTTACAGGCGACCAGAAGTAGACCGTTTCAAAAGCTGTGACAGCATCAAACGCTCCCTCTTTATAGGGCAAGGAACAGACATTTCCTTGTTGTATGAAACATCTTTTGCCCAAGTCTTTTGCATTGTACTTTTGGGCGAATGAAACACTTTCTTCCGACAGGTCTATGCCGTAGACTTTTCCTTTCGGACATAAATTCAATAAACGTTTCAAATTCGCACCACCGCCACAGCCTATATCAAGCACATTCCATTCCGGTTGCCATTCCACTTGCTCCATACCACGATTAGCCAAAGATGCATGAAAACTATTCATCCCTCGCAAAATCATCCGTCCCCAAAATCCTTGCGGACAGCTTGTATTTTGCAAGACCTTGTTTAAGAAGTTCTTTTTTCCCATATTACTTTTAGTTTTTGTTCAACGTCCAATGGTATGCGCTCGTATAGGCATCCCACATATTCTTATATACTCCCTCGGTTGCGGACAGTTGTTCATGCCTTCCGCACTGCACGATGCGTCCTTCTTTCATCACGACAATCTGATGTGCGGAAATGATGGATGAAAGCCGGTGGGCAATCACGATGACCGTCTTGTCTTTTATCAGCGATTGCAGTGCCATCTGCATCTTGTGTTCGTTTTCCGGGTCGGCGAAGGCCGTGGCTTCGTCCAGCACCAATATAGGCGCATTCTTCAGAATGGCACGTGCCACACATATTCGTTGCGCTTCGCCTCCGGACAGAGATACGCCTTTGTCGCCTATCCGTGTCTCGTATCCCTGCGGCAGACGCTCTATGAAGTCGTGGCATTGGGCGGCCTTGGCGGCGGCTGTCACTTTTTCTTTCGTAGCATCGGGAGAGCCGACGGCGATGTTCTCATACAGCGTGTCGTAGAACAGGAACGTGTCTTGAAAGACAAACGATACCATGTCCATCAGCCGCTCCGTAGCTATCCGGCGTATGTCCACACCGCCTATGCGTATCTCCCCCTGTTCCACGTCCCAAAAGCGGGGTATCAGGTTAGCTACCGTGGACTTGCCGCTACCCGACGGGCCGACAAGGGCGGTTATCTTGCCCTGCGGCGCAATGAAACTGACATCACGCAAGGCTTCCGTCCGTGTGCCCTGCTCCGTGTTTTCGTAGGAAAACGACACATGACGGAACTCCACATCGTAGGCAGCAGGCACTTCAGGATGTTCCGGCTCTGGCACAGGCTGCTTTTCCAGTATGCGGTCGATGCGGCTTACCCCTTCGTTGATGTCACGCGTATTTCCACCTAAAAAGGTCAGCTTATAAACGGGTGAAGCCATACCCGGCCCCATGATGAGGAAGAACAGCCATACCACCGCCAGCGATAATGATTGCGGACTGGCTTGCAACAACAAAATACCTATCGGAAGAATAAATGTCACCATTGAATTTAATAATACGGTAAAAGCCACCATCCCGTTCTGATAGGTGTCGCAGCACTTCAAGGCGAATGTCTTGTAGGCCTGAATCTCGGCATTGAACTGACGGAACGAGCGGACACTCTGCCCGAATATCTTGACTACGGGCATGCCCCGTACATATTGTACGGCGGACGCGCTCATCTTTTCCTGCGCATCGTAATAGATAGCCATGAACTCCCTTGCCTTTTTCCCCATGAAATTGGAAAATTGCAAGAAGATACTAAGCGCTACAACTGCCAGACAGGCCACCGTCAGCCACACATCTAACGAGAAGAAGATGACCAGCATGACCGCCACCGTAGCCACTACGTTCACCAAGTCCGGAATGGTGTGGGCAATGAAGCCTTCTATTTTCTCAATGTTCTGGTCCATGGTTTTCTTGATGGCTCCCGTAGAGGTGTTGTTCAGATACCCCAACGGAAGCCTGCCGATATGTTCGGACAAACGGACACGCAACCCGTACAGGATGCGGAACGCCGCCACATGCGAAGACATCAGGGAGGCATACAGCAATACCAATCCGCCGATAAGGCCTCCAAACGCTATCCATCCCCAGCGCATCATCTCCGCCCCGTCCGAAGCGGCAGGATTTACGCCATGCGACAACAGCTCTTTCAAGATTTCATAAACCGCCCAATAAGGCACCAACATACATGCCGCACTGCCGGCAGACAGAACACCTGCCAATATAAGCAGTCCCTTCTTTTGTCCCGCTATCTCGAACAGACGGGACAAACCTTCTTTCTTTTTTGACTTCTCCATTATTATATATGTTATTTAGCAATGATTCTATACCCAAGCAATGAACTGAACTTGTAGCACAGCCACGTCATACGCCCCAATATCTGTCCGAAGAAGAATCCCCAGCGCGAACGGAAGAACTTCATGTAGTTGGCCTGCTCAATAAGTTGTAAAGCCGGTTCCCATTGTTCCACCACGTGTCCGTCGCTCAGTCCGGAACGGATTTGCGCCTCGTGCTTGCGCAGCGAATCGGGCTTCACACCGTGCCGGCTCATCATTGTGCCGCACACGTCGAACCACAGTTCCCCGCCTCCGAAGCGGCTTGCCACGGCGCGCAGGAAGCTCTTTACCTGCTTCTCGTAGAAATACATCAGCACACCTTCCACCACGAAGATGAATGCCCCATCGGGATGCCTGCGACGCAGGTCGTCCATCCAGTCGGTTTCCAGCAAGGACGCCGCGATATAGACATTGCCCGGCTGTTCGGGTATCAGCTCCCGGCGCAGGGCGATGACTTCCGGCAAGTCCATGTCATAGAAGATGGCTTTCCCGCCTCCGATACGCTGGAAACGGGTATCAAGCCCGCAACCTACATTGACTACGACGGGATTGGGGTGTGTCTTGATGAACTGCCGCACGGCACGGTCGAAATACCATCCGCGCACCACGCATCCCACTTCGCTCAGCTTGGCTCCGTCGAATTGGGAGTAATTGTATTCCAGACTGTCCGCCAGCCGTTCCGCAGCCTTGTCATTTAGGATAGGATTATCCCGGCGACTTTCTTTCGCTCTCATGTATAGCGGAATAAGCAGTGTTTCCGCCACAATGCTCTTAAACTCGTGTTTCTGTTTCATCTTTATGCTATTTTAATAGTGAACGTTTCGATTAAGTGAGAGTAAAGCGAGTTTACTTGCTTTGCCGAACGTGAGAAAGGTGCGCAATAGCGAACGATATTCAGATTTGTTCATAAAAAAAGGAGGAAACCTCCGTGAAGATTTTTGATGTGACTGATTGTTTGTATGTGCATTGTCTATGTTTCATATCTTGATGATTGCCCTCCAGCCTTGAATTTCAAACAGAATGTAATCGTGCAGGATAGCCTCCATTTCCTGCCGGGGTACAGAATGCATCAGCAGTTCCTCGAACATCGTGAACATCCATACCGTATGCAGATGGATGATGAAATCGGACACTGCCGTATTGATTTCGGGATGCTTCTGCTGCATGGAGGCGAACCACACCTTGACCAGTTCCGTAGAGCGGTCGGTATACGTTTCTCGGAAATGTTCCAGCGAAGAACCCTGTGCGCGAAACAACAGAATCTCCATCAGTCCACGGTGCTTGTCAATCAACGAGACATATTCGTCTATGCAGGATTTCAGATATTCTTCCGACCGCATCATCATAATGTCTTCGCCCCGTATGCCATGATGCTCTTGCAGCATGGCTTCCAAAGCGCAGAGCACCGGACGGACCACTTCACGGAACAGTTCGTCTTTGTTCGTGAAATAATTGTAGATATTCCCGACACCGATGCCTGCCAATTCGGCTATCTCGCGCATGGAGGCTTTGGAATAGCCCTTCAGCCCGAACTGCTGCCTGGCAACCGTCAATATACGCCCCCGTATGTCCTCTTTCAGTACTTGCATGGATAGTGAACAATGTTTCTACTTTTGCAAAGGTAGTAGGCTCGGGATTGTCTGGCAATACCTATTTGTAGGGATTTTACTTACTATTGTATTAGGTGTGAGAAAAACACCAATCGCAGCCAAATGCTTCCACGAAGCCGTCCTTTCCAACTTCTGCGAATTTCTTTTAATTGCTTAAATATCAATTTCTATTGTGTTAATCAGTCGAATTTCGGCGGTATTCCACAGATTTTCCTTAATTTTGTGACGGATAAAAGGATTTGCCGCCATCTTTTTGGATGGCAGGGCATCCACATAATATTGGCAAAACGGACTATATATAATGAAAGGATTTCTCATCGCTGTCATGTGCCTGTTTGCGGAATGTTGCTTTTGTGTCATTCCTTTGCACGGACAGAAATTCGTACATCCAGGCATGTTACATTCGCAGGCTGATTTGGATTTTCTTAGAAAGGTTGTAGGTGAGGGACGGGAGCCATGGGCTTCGGCATGGGATGATTTGCGTAAGGCAGAACGTGCACAGCTCTCCTATAAGCCTCATCCGCGAGGACATGTGGCGCGTGGCCCGTATAACAAGCCCGATATCGGTGCGGGTGACTTTCTGAAAGACGGTGTGGCTGCTTACACCACGGCTTTGCAGTGGGTGGCCTTGCAGGACCGTGCTTATGCCGAGAAGGCGGTGGAGATACTGAACGGCTGGTCCTATGCTCTTGATTCGGTGACGATGGGCGACTCTAAACTGCTGATAGGCATGGCCGGCATATATTATCTGAACGCCGCCGAGATAATATGCCACACCAGCCGGGTGTGGAAAAGGAAGGACCGGAAGGCGTTTGAACGGATGGTGATGGATGTGTGGTATCCTGTCATATGCGGTTTCCAACCCACTTATAACGGAAACTGGGATGCCGCTATAGGACAGACCATGCTGTGCATAGGCGTGTTCATGGACAGACGGGACATATTCATGAAAGCTTACGAGCATTTGCTTGACGGGGAGTCAAACGGCTCCATCAGGCATTATTTCAGCCCTGACGGGCAATGTCAGGAAAGCGGGCGCGACCAGAACCATGTGCAGATGGGGTTGGGATACTTGTGTGCCGCTTGCGAGGTGGCATGGAAGCAGGGATTTGATTTGTATGGTGCTTTTGACAACAGACTGGCTGAAGGATATGAATATACGGCCCGTTATATGCTGGGAGAGGATGTGCCTTACGTGCGCTACCGCGATTTCAGAGGAAAGGAAGTGTTCGGTCCGTCCATATCGCCCAAGGGCAGAGGAAAGTTTGCCCCTATCTATGAAAGGGCTTATCATCATTATCACGACCGGTGTGGGCTGGACATGCCTTACACAGGGAAAGCGGTCGGCCGGAGTCGCATAGAAGGACAGGGCACGTCACATCTTTCTTGGGGGACACTGATGAACGCCGGATATCCTGCTGATTGAGCTTTTCCCAGTGGCGGACAGACATACAGGCCTGCTGTTCTATTCTTTTGTTGATTAGCTGATTACTTTACTTATTTTACTACTTAACTTATTACTTACTTTACTTACATTATCATGTTACGATTAGTTTTTATTTTGTTTTTCTGTCTGTGCTGGCTTTCGCCTGTACGGGCCTCGGTCGGGAATCTTCAAGTGGAATACCTGACCAATCCCATAGGTATTGATGTATCCACTCCACGTTTCAGCTGGCAGTCGCAGTCTCGGCTGAGAGGCTTCGTGCAGACGGCTTATCGGATTGTCGTGTCGGATACGGAAGACTTTTCCCATATCGTATGGGATTCGGGTAAGGTGCCTTCCGACAAGTCGCTGCATATAACTTATGCGGGTCCTGCCCTCTCACCTTCCACTCGCTATTATTGGAAAGCGACCGTATGGAACAATAAGGACGGACGGGAAACGTCGGAGGAAAAGGCTTTTTTTGAAACCGGATTGCTCGGGTCAGGTTGGAGTGGGGCACAATGGATAAGAGCTACTCCTGTGGACTGCAAATCGGATACAGATCCTGATGTGTACCGTAATCAGAAAGGCTGCATGACGCTGGAGACAGATGTGACCATTACCAGTGGAAACGCATCGGTGGTGTTTGGGGCAAAGACTCCGGGTAATATGTTCATGTGGTCGGTCAACACGCTGGACAATAAGGAGGAGCCCCTCATCAGACGTCATGTTTATGCCAACGGCCAATTGACTGCCACCGACACTCCTATAGGCAGACATTTCTCTAAAGACGCGTTGCTGGGCAAGGAGTTCCATCTGAAAATCACTGCCCGTGACGGCAAGATAGATACTTATATCAATGACACGTTAGTAGACACTTACGAAGACACGGCCGGACTGTTGCATAACGGGTTTGTGGGCATCAGAGCCTTTAGGGGAGAGAACAGTAACGAAACTGCATTGTATGACAATTTCCGCTATACGGCTTATGCCCTGGAGGAAGGGAAGGAGATTTCCTTACAACAGCTGGACGATGATTTTGAGGGCGGGGACTGCCTGTTCGAAGGAGGAAAATTGGTGGATGTGGACGGCAATCATAAGCTGGAGGCTGCGTCGCCGGGCAATGTCACCATTTGGTTTCAAAGAGATATGACAGCCGTGCCCATGTTCCGCAAGGAATTCAGGTTACGTAGGAAGATAGCTTCTGCACGCATCTACAGTTCGGCTCTCGGAGTGTACGACCTGTTCATCAACGGTCGGCGTGTGGGTACTCCGCAATCTGACGGTAGCATGACTTATGATGAGCTGAAACCCGGATGGACAGACTATAAAAAGACGGTGTTCTACCAGACCTATGATGTCACTTCCCTGCTTCGTAAAGGGTGGAATGCCATAGGAGCGGCAGTCAGTTCCGGATGGTTCACCGGTGACGTAAGCCATGGTGAATATGGAGCCAATGACTTGGGATTCCTGGCCAAACTGGTGGTGACCTACAAGGATGGGTCTACAGACGTGGTGGTCACGGATACTTCATGGCTTTCCTCCACTTCCGGCCCGTTGAGGCTGGGCGACATTTATCATGGCGAGACTTATGACGCGCGGATGGAAAGCCGTTGGACCGAGCCAGGATATAACGCCCGGCATTGGAACAAGACGGCTGTGAATCCTTACTTCAAGGGACAAACCATAGGTTATGAAGGCCCGGCGGTAAGGGTAAGGCCGGAGATGACGCGCGCTCCGCTGTCCGTTACCATCTATAATGGAGAGACCAATCATAAGATAAATGTGGTGACCCGGCAGGACAATCCTACTGCAGTGATGCTGAAAAAAGGAGAGACCGCTGTCTACGACCTGGGACAAAACATGGTAGGCTGGCCCAAGTTTACGGTAAAGGGAGCCGGTGGCACTGCTGTGAAAATGCGTTTCGGAGAGATGCTGAACGATACCGGTGATGGCAAACGTGGCGATGACGGTCCCGCCGGAAGTATCTATACCGCTAACCTGCGCAGTGCCAGAGCCACATTGAAGTACATATTGAAAGGCGATGGCAATGGCGAGACCTTCCGTCCATCCATGACGTTCTTCGGCTTCCGTTACTGTGAGGTGACTGCCGATGCCGATATAGAACTGTCGGACTTCGAAGGTCAGGTGGTAGGCAGTGTGAACCCGGAAGGCTCATTCTTCAAGACCAGCAACAGTCTGGTGAACCAGCTCTACAGCAATGTGGTGTGGGGACAGCGAGGCAACTATCTGAGCATTCCCACCGACTGTCCGCAACGCGACGAACGTTTGGGTTGGACCGGTGACGCACAGGTGTTTGTGCGCACAGGCACTTACAATGCCAATGTAGCTCCTTTCTTTGAGAAATGGATGCGCGACATGCGCGACAGTCAGCGTGAGGACGGCGCTTATCCCGGCGTGGCTCCCCATAACTGGGGTGTTCCTTTCGGAGGGACCGCTTGGGCCGATGCAGGCATTATTGTGCCATGGACTATCTATCTGGTTTATGCAGACCGGAAGATGTTGGAAGACAACTATAGTTCGATGTCGCGCTATATGGAATACTTGTCCACGCGCAAGGCCGACGGCTACCTGTACAACGGAGGGGAGACTACCTGGGGGGACTGGCTGGCCTATGAAGGGACGGATAACCGCTACATCAGCGTATGCTATTACGCTTATGTGGCCCAGCTGATGGCCAAGATTTCCGATGCGCTCAGCCGGGAGGATGGCGACCGCTATGCCTTGGCGGCCGACAGCTGCCGCCAGTTGTACGGAAACATCAGGAATGAGTTTATAAAGCGTTATGTGGACGAACAGGGACAACTGAAACAGAAAAGTCAGACTGCCTATCTGCTGGCTCTGAAGATGGGGCTTTTCCCAAATGAAGAGGCCGCACGTGTCGGCATGGACTCGCTTGTCGTGAAGATTGCTTGCAACGGCAACAGACTGAGCACCGGATTTGTAGGTACCGGCATACTGAACCAGACGCTGAGTCAGTACGGAAGCACCGCCACTGCCTATAACTTGCTGCTGCAACGTGAGAATCCGTCGTGGATGTACAGTATAGACCAGGGGGCCACTACCATATGGGAACGCTGGGACTCCTACACCAAGGAAAGGGGATTCAATACGGTGGCCATGAATTCCTTCAACCATTATTCTTACGGAGCTGTGGCCGAGTGGATGTTCTCCGTCATGGCCGGCATAGACGTGGACGAACGGCAACCTGGTTATAAACACGTCATCCTGCATCCGGAACCGGATTTCAGAACCGTGCTTCCCGCCGGACAAGAACGGATTACGTGGGTGGACGCTTCGTACCGTTCGGCATATGGTGACATAAAGAGCAGTTGGAAGATGGAAACCGGAGGAAGTGTGGTCTATAAGTTCACCTTGCCCGCCAACACATCGGCCACACTGGTCTTGCCACTGCACACAGCAGACTGTACGGTGACAGAAGGCGGTGTGCCCCTGTCTCGGGCTGAAGGCGTGTCTGGAGTAAGCACGGGCGACGGTAAGGTGCGGATGGAACTTCAGTCCGGCACTTATGAGTTTACAGTGAAGAAGCTTTAGAGTCTGACAGACTCTCACAGTTATGCATAGACTGATGCCTTGTCATGGGTGGGCTTTGGCATCAGTCTTGCCTTTTCGCTTATAAAGAGCGCATAGAATCATTGCCGTCACAAAACACTTTCTTTAAAATCAACATCTTCGTTCTGGGTAGTGCGTTGTATATCAACGGTTTGATGTGAACGGAATCACACCTTCCTGCGGGTGGGTCCGCAGCTTCCTGTGATTGGATTCACAGCAGGTGGCGGACGGTTCCACACCAGGCTGTGTATGGGTATACGTGAGTTCGGGATAAAATTAAAACAAAGTCAGTTGTTTTGATTGCTCGATAGTGTATCCTTGCAGTGCTTCAGGCTTGTTGTCAAAGAAGCAA
>CASFQC010000012.1 GCA_949296415.1 uncultured Bacteroides sp.
CTTTAACTTACAGGAGTTTCATCGTGGACCAGCCAGGGCTTGAACCTGGGACCTCCAGATTATGAGTCTGTTGCTCTAACCAACTGAGCTACAAGTCCGGTGCATGCTTTCTTGCATTGCGGATGCAAAGATAGGGATTCGTTTCGACATATGCAAGCTTTCGGAGGAAAAACAATGAAATATTTTTTAGGAGGGCAGCCACAGAAAGGACACCAAAGACTCGCAAGGAGGCATTGCAGCAGGACAGGAAAAGCGCAAGCTGCGCGAATTGTTCCGGATTGCGACAAGCTTGTCCGTAAAAATCCGCGCAGCTTGCGCTTCTGTTCTGTCTGTTGCCCCGCCGGGAGCATCAGAACCGCCTTACTCCAAGGGCAACGCCTCGCAGACGGTGAAGTGCGGCTCGAAGTCTTCCGCTGCCGTGGCATTGCGCGTGCCTGCTTCGGGGAACACGCTTCCGGTGAAGTCCTTCGGTCCGGGTATGTCCACGGAGTGGCTCAGTATGTACCTTGCGCGTTCGGCCTGCTGCGGCGAGAACTGGTCGGAGTAGCACACGGCATAGTCCATCACATTGTGGCTCTGGAACTGTTCGCCGGTCTCGCTGTTGATGCGCCATACCCATTCGTCGCGTTCGGCGGCGGTGAGCAGCAGACGGTAGCCCACAGTGGCCAGCCAGCTGTTGAACTGCGCGTCGTACAGGTCCTTGCGGTAGGGAGGCGTGTCGGTGCAGTAGTCGGTGTCGTAGTCGCAGTCGTTGCCATAGTCGTCCTGGTTGAAGGCATGGTAGAGGCCGATGAAGTGTCCCAGTTCATGCGCCAGCGTCACTATGGGGTCGGACTGATAGTACTCGTTGTCGTTCGCAGGCAGGTCGTAGAGGTACGTGCTGTTGATGCACACAGCCTGCGGGAAGGGGTTCTCGCTGAAGTCCGTACCTGCGGGATAGGTGCTTATTCCCTCAAGCTCGTAGGGCGCAGGCAGCAAGGGGAACTGCGAGATGCCCAGCACGTTGCGGTAGTCGTCGGCATACTTGAAGAGGAATATGTTGACGTACTTGGACGGATCCCAGTAGGAAGAGGTGTTGTGCGTCTCCTGTCCGAGCATGAACTGTTCGGGGTTGAGGACGAACCACTGGGTCTGCACCCTGTCCACACCGGGTTCTTCCAGCCGATTGCCTTCGGGGTCTTCCGTGGCCATGACGAACTCCATCCCCAGGTCTACCCCGCACTCGGCATAAAGGCGGTTCACGCCGTCGAGCAGCGTCTGCAGATGTCCTTCGGGGAAATATACTTCGTCGTTGCTGTCGCGGTTGTAGAACATGTGGAACACCACAGGCAGCTTGTAGCGGTGGCCTTCGGTGTAGGCGTAGGCATTCTGCCGCACGACGACGGAGTCGGTGCTTCCGTCTTCTCCCGTCAGGCGTATGGTGGCGGAGCGTGCGTCCTGCCACAGGTTTTCCTCTACGGCAACGGACAACGTGGCACCGTCGGCCGAAGGTTGCGGCGTGGCCCATGCGTTGGTGGTGGAGGCGGTCCATTGTCCCCCGCCGTTCACTTGTACGGACAGCGTGGTGCCTTCCGCAACCACGTCGTCCAGGCTTGTCTCGGCCACGCTCACGGGTCCGTCGGCTTCCGGTTCCGGCTGCACGGCCGGTTCATCGTCGTCGGAGCATGCCCAGCAGCAGGCACACAACGCGGCAACAAGCAGATAGTTCAATTTAGTTTGCATGTCAGTTCGATTTTAGTTAAGGGTTTATGTTACAATGTATCCTGAGTTGTTCAGTCTTCGTATTCAAAGGCCACCTGCTCGTTCATGCCACAGGATATGACGTTGTCGGTCAGGTAGCGCGCTCCTCCGGTGCTTTTGTTCACCATGACTACCGCGCGCAGGTTGGTCAGGTCTTCGTATTCAAAGTCGTCCATGGACACTTCGCACGAGTAGACCTGCGTGGTGCCTCCCTGGGTTTCTTCTTGTCCGCCCAAGGCTTCTCCCGTCACGGTATTCATGTTCGATATCCAGCGCACCACGTAGTTGTGGTGTGTAAAGTCGTAGTCCTGCAGTTGGCTGCCGTAATAGTTTTCCTGCCCTGTGGCATAAAGGTTGTTTTCTATGAGCCATACGGCTATGCGGTATCGTCCGGTGTCGGCCACCTTGACGTGTGCGGTAACTTGCACCGTTCCCCTACTTTCTATGGCCGAGGTAGCTGCGGCGATGGCTGTGGATGCAGGTTGTGCAGTCAGCTGGTTGGCCAGGGTGGTGATGTTGCGTGTCACGTCAGCGGGAATATTGGCATCGGCGTTGTACTCCGACGTCATGTTGAAGTACAGCTGCGGTATGCTGTTGATGCCCAGTGCCAGCAGCACCTGCATGCTGTAGTCCGACACGAAGGGGTCGGCAAACACGCCGTGCGCGGCGGTGAACACCACCTTGTCGGCATCGCTGCTCTCCACAAAGTCGTGTATGCCGGCAATGACCCTCGGACAGTACGTACATCCTAAGCTGGTGCCCTGTATGGCCAGTGCGCGGTGGGTGAACCCGTCGTACCGGTCGGGCTCCGGATCTTCGGGAACCTCCAGTATGCTGTTCACCACGGACACGGTGATGTAGTCGGTGTTGCGGTTGCCGTAGCTGGCAAAGAATTCGTGCTGCCCCACTTCATCGGAGCTGAAGGTGTAACGTCCGTCGGCACCGGGTTCCAGGCGCGCGTAGTTGTTGGTGCGTTCGTATATGGCGGCATCGGCGGTCACGTCCGTACCGTCGTTGGTGACGGTAAGGATAACTTCCTCTCCCACTTCGATGTACGACGCCGACACGTTCAGGTACAGCCCTTCCTGCCCGGTTCCGGGGTTGTCGCCGGGGTTGTCTATTTCTTCTCCCCCGGGATATGGATTGCCTGCGCAGGCGGCAAATCCCAGGAATGCCGCCAGGCAGAGTGCTTTGTCAAGTAACTTCATAACGGTATGTATTCTTTGATGGTTTCTGATTGTAGGCCTCCGTCCTCCTCCGGTTTCAGAAAGAGGAGGTGATGGTCAGCCCCGCTCCCGTATAGGCAGGCGTGTAGCGGCACACGCCTCCGGAACATACGTATCCGGCCCTGTTGCGCCCGTAGCTCAGCTGTATGCGGGTGTTCTTCCGGGTGTAGCTCACCGAGCCGTTGTAGTAGTGGATTTCGTTCTCCAGGCTCCACATGTCGCTCAGCGTAAAGCTCCAGCGCGGTGCCAGGTTGAACTCGGCCAGGGCGGCCACCCAGTCTTTCTCGTTGTTGTCTTGCTCGTACTTGGAGTAGAGGTACTGCAGTTCCACGCGGAGCGACTTCTTGCGGTCGAACTTGTACAGTCCGTCGAGCACGAAGATGTTGGAGGCATACGTCCTCTCGTCCAGTCCGTGCGACGGGCTCCATTCCTGTATGGAAACCAGGAAGGTGGTCTTCAGCTGCTTGTTCCACTGGCGTTCTATGTCGCCGTTGATGTCGCGCCACAGCAGCCTCGACTTCTGCGTCACGGCCTTGTCCGAGTAGTAGAGGGAGGCGTTGAAGTGCACGTTCCAGTACTTGCTGCGGTCGTCGCGGTCGCGCCAGGAGTAATAGGCGTCGAACTGTCCGCCGCGTTCGCCGTCGCCCTGCACCTGGTAGGGGTTCAGGTTGGCCAGCATGTAGGTGTATTGCCTGGTCAGAGCAGGCAGATAGTTCAGCACGTTTCCGGTTCCGTCGCCGGTCAGAGACAGCTGGGTGTTCATGTGCTTCAGCTCGCGGTAGGTCAGCAGGGCGGAGAATCCCCGGTTGCTGTATCCTGCCTCGGCCATGAAGGCATGTCCTTTCACGGCCTCGTTCAGCACCACCGGACTGACGTCTTTCCCCTTGGCCACATATTCCACGTTGGCATTGAAGCCTTTCCAGCCAAGGTTCAGCCTGCCCGAGTACATGTCCACGTTGGGACGGGCTATGCTGGGCATGCCGTCCAGCTCAAGCGACTGATAGCGGTTGACGTAGCTGCCTTCCAGGTCCAGCAGTCCGTCGTTCCATCCCGCCAGCCGTGCCAGCGAGAGGCTGAGGTCGGCACCGCGCACCCACGAGTCGGCATAGTCGGTGTAGAGACGGGGTCTGCCGTAGAGTGCCTTCACGTTGACGTAGTCCTTGTAGTGGTAAGAGGCATACACGCCCTCTATGGAGTTGTTGAATCCTAACGTGCGGTCCTCGTAGCTGCGGAACACCAGTCCCGAGCCGAACTGCTCGAAGATGTCGCCCGCACGGAAGCTGAAGTCGTCGTCCTGCCAGGCGGCGTATTTCACGCCCAGCAGCACCCGCTTGTCGCCATACACGCCTATGTCGTAACCCTGCAGGGCAGGCAGGTATCCTTCCAGCTGCACGCCCGCGCTGAACTTGCCTTGCGTGTAGTCCAACTTCAGGTAGCTGTTGCTGCCGAACTTGTCGTCGGGGTTCACGGCGTCGGTGCCGTCCAGGCCGCTGTCGTCCACGTAGTAGATGTTGTTCGTCTCTATGCTTCCGGACAGGTGTCCCTTCTGTTGGGCCGCTGCCGGCACGACGGTTCCGGCCAGCAGGAGTGAAAACAATATGTATTTCCGCATCTTTATTCGCTCAGTTCTTTAAGTTTGTCCAATAGTTCGTATTCGCTGCCGGGGGTGTATCCGGTATGGGCGTAGACCACATTGCCCTCGGCGTCCACCACGAAGGTCTGTGGCGTGAGCGACACGTTCATGGCGCGCTTCAGGTCCTGGTTCTTGTCGAACAGGCAGATGAACTGCCAGTCGTATCCCTGGGCCATGGAGCGGGCGCGCGAGGTGAAGCGGCTATCGTCGATGGACACGGCTATGATGTTGAAGTCCACTTCTTCCCGCCACTCTTCCATCACCTCGTTCAGCGCATTCAGCTCGGTGAGGCAGGGTTTGCACGTCACTCCCCAGAAAGACACGATGGCGGGCTTTCCGTCCAATACCTTCTTGGTGCTCACGGTTTCGCCCTTGGCGTTTTCCACCTTCACGTCGGGCCATGCGGTTTGCGCGTACAGGCCGATGCCGCACAGCAGCACAGCCAGGGTGCAGAGTATTTTCTTCATTGTCTATGGATTTATCGTTTTACAAAACAAAGCAGAAGTCCGGCTTTGTCCGGGCTCCTGCTTTTATGGTTATCGTCAGAGGTTTATTTCTTCTCTACCTCCTTCAAGGCATCAGCCGGATTGAACACCCTGCCTGTTCCTATGGTCACGGGCGTCTGGCGCGACATGCGCGTCCTGCGGAAGGTGCCGTCGGTTCTCTGTGCACCCACAGCCTTTACATTGTCTATGTTGCGCGAAGCGGCAGAGCGGGTCTGTGCCTGCGTACCGGCGTTGCGGGTCAGCACAAGGCCGCCCAGGGCATCCGTGCGGAAATACCAACTGTAGTAGCCGGGCATGATTTCGTAGGCCAACGAAGGCGTGTAGGTCAGGTCACCGCTCGTCACGTTGCCCACGGTCAGCGTGTTGCCGTCTTCCGACACGGTCACGGGATACGTGAAGGCTCCCATGGTAGTGGCGTCGTTGCTGTTATAGCCATACAGTCCCACGCTATAGTAGTTCCATGCGCAGAGGGGATCGATGTAGTTGGCATAGGTGCCCGTAGACTGGTCGTAGGTGGTGGCCATCAGCGTCAGCTGGTCGTTGCCTTCCTCGTCCTTCGATACTTCGAACACCAGCTTGGGACCGAAGTCACGGAACATGTCTTCCACGGAATAAGCCGAATAAGTGGTGCTGTTGAAGAGGTCCCACGGAGTGGCGAATGCCGTATATATCCGGTCCATCTCCATTCCGGTAGCCACTACTTGGTTCTGTCCGGCATATTTCTGGCGGAAGTGGTCAGCGGCATTGTTATAGTTCTCCATTTCGCGGTTTATGGAAGCGTTGGCCTCTTCCTCGGTCAGGCCTGTGCCCATGTAGTATTCCAGCAGAGACTGGCGTTCGGCGTCGTTGAGTTGCCTTTGGGCAAATGGATTGCTGTCGAAGTTCACTTCGGCGGACTGAGTCTTGATGTCCTGCGACATATAGTCCATACCCGTGAAGGTGGCAGTCCATGAGCCTTGCAGCAGGTCGAACAGTTCGCTTTCTACCGGCTCTTTGGCAGGTACGGATCCTGTGGTGGCCGTCATTTGCAGCGTGGATGTCCCTCCGTCGAAGTCGTTAAACAACTGTGTCTTTTCATCGGCGTTGTATGACTCCAGCACCAGTTTGCTCTCGGTTTCGTCCATGGAACTCCACGTCATGTTGTAGCCTTCGCTGCTGTTGATCTGTGCCAGCGTCTCGGCGTCGTTTATCACGGCTCCATATTGATCCATCATCATCTGCAACTGTTCCTCGCGTTGCTCCACGCCCAAGGAGTTCAGCATGGGATACCACTCCGACGTGTAGTTCATGAGGTACTTCAGTCCGGCGCAGTCGCCGTTGGGGGCTTTCACGTTGAATCCCACCAAGTAGGGGTTTCCTGTCTCTATGGGGTGTACTTCCATTTCTACCGCAGGCTGGTCTGACACGATGGGGCGGATACCGTCTAAGCGGTGGAAGGTAGTTGTAGTACCCTCGTCATTATAGATGGCGGTCACCAGCATGCTGTATTCATGTCCTTCTTCCAAAGGATAAGCCGTTTCGTAAGCTCCTTCGAAGGAATCTCCGTTGTTCATCACGTACACGGGCAATCCATCTTCTCCACCTATGAGCTGGAGCAACAGGTCGTAACCGTTCTCTTCCACGCTCATGTCAAGCATCAGTGCGGAATATTGCAGCACGTTCTCGCTGGGCACGAACTGCACGTAAGCCGTCTTTTCGGTAGTGCGGGTCACGTTGATGACCACTTCGCCGTCGCCCTGGTTTTGGAACTGGGTGAAAAGATACTGCTTGGCATAAGTTCCGGTAAACTGGTCGCCATACAACGAGGGTTCGCACTCTTCGGTATATTCTCCCAGGTTCAGGTTTCCGCTGCGCGTCTGGGTCAGGAGTATGCCCGGATCGTCAAATCCGCCGCCTCCCTGTCCCGGAACGTAAAGGCTGTCGGGCGTGCTGCCATTGGCATCGCACTCTGCAATCATCAGCACGTAGTTGGTTCCCGGCAATATGCTGAGGATGTTTTCCACCGGTGTGCCGTCGGAATACGTGGAATTCAATGCATCGGCATTGGCATCCTCTCCGTTCCTGAAGGTAATGGTCCTCGGTCCACGGAAGCGCGGGTTGTTGTTAGGCATGTAACTGTTGTAGTACACGCAGTCAAAGTCCGAGCGTGCGAACTGTATGCGGTAGCTCTCGTACATGTTGCGGTCCATCAGCGCGGCAAACCAATACATACTGTCGGGCACTTCCACATGGAAGGTCATGTCGAACATGTTGGCCTCCAGTATGGTAAGCGTCTGGGTGTAATTGGCCGTGGTCACTTCCTGGGTCTCCACCTGGTATTCGTCGCCTCCCCTGAAGACAAAGAACACCGTGTACGTGGTGTTGCCTACCATGCCGCCGCTCACGGTCACGGTGTTGCTGCCGTCTTGCATGGACACGATGCGTCCGTTGTCCCGTGCCTGCTGGTAGAGCACGGCAGCATCGGGAGCTTCGGCTCCGGTACCTTCCACCACACTGTAGCCGCATTCCTCCACATTGGAAGTGACTATGGTAAAGGTGGCCGAGGAAGTGTTTACTTGGGCAGGAGTGATTTGCACGCTCATGCCTTCTTCTTCATTGCCCGGTTCGGGTTCGGTCACGGGGTCGTCATCGGAACACCCGTAGAATGCCGTCATGGCCATCATGCAGGCCATGACAAGCGAAAAAGCATAATTAATCCTTTTCATTTTTAGCTTTAATGTTAGGGTTATGGTTAGTGAATAAAATAAGAGGTCGATAGTCGGTTTGCACGACAACGATGCACGTCCGCGGAGAGCAGTATGTCCGGCGGTTGCACATCAACAGGTTGCCTTGAAGATGGTGGAAAGTCAGCGTTGGGAATCCGGACACTTGACATTCTTCAATATCATGTCCAGGTTAAAAAATGTCCGGAATGTCCTTATCAAGCTAAGCATCTTTTTATTTCTTTTAAAGGTATATAGCTAAACATTCGGCAAATTTATAAAAATCATACGTTACTGAAAACATAATTTCCCATTTTTTTGCGCCTTCTGCCCGTTTTTAACATTAGGACGGGGAAAATGGGATATTCATTGATAAAAAAGCAAGCAAACAAAGGGTATGTGTTGACAAAAGGAAGGCATTACGCCCGCTGTGCTTTCGTTTGTGTCAGCAAGGCTCTTCGCCTGTCGTCCTGCTGCAGTGCAGGGCATGAACCATGGCAACGGACTGAGGATGAAACGGGAATGCGGCTCCGCCCCGTTGACGCTTTGCCGGCGGGACCTTCCCCCGTTCTTTGTGCAAATTGAAAAAGCGGTTGTGAAGTCCTGTTAAACGGAAATTCACAACCGCTTTTTTTCAAGCAATGACAATCGGTTCCGGGAAACGTCTGTGCCTTACCCGGCCTGCACTTCCGCCGCCAGCTGCGCCACGGTCTTGCCCGTGAGGGGATGCACCGCGTCGGGCGCAATCTCGGCCAGCGGGAGCAGCACGAAGCTGCGGAGATGCATCAGGGGATGGGGAATGACCAGTTCGGGCAGGTCCACCACAAGGTCGTCCCACATCAGCAGGTCTATGTCGATGAGGCGGTCGGCGTAGCGTCCGTCTTCGGTCCTTGACGTGCGTCCCAACTGACGTTCTATGGACTGCGCGGTGCGGAGGGCACGGAGGGGGTCAAGGGTGGTGTCCACCCCGACGGCGGCATTGAGAAACGGGTGATCCGAGGTGAATCCCCACGGGTCGGTGAGGTGGAAGGACGACACCTGCTCCACCTTGCCCATCACGCTTCCTATAAGGCGTATGGCCATGCGCAAGTTGCGTTCCTTATTGCCGAGATTGGAACCTAAGCTAAGGTATAACATAACGTTGGTCTGTGACAGAGTTTACAATGAATGGGGGGTGCATGGCGGGTTAGCGGTCGGTGATAAGCATGGCATCGCCGTAGATGCCGAATCGGTAGCCTTCCTTCAATGCCACGTCGTAGGCGTTCATCACGTTGTCATATCCGCCGAAAGCGGCTACAATCATCAGTAGCGTGGAGAGCGGCATATGGAAGTTGGACACCATAGATGTGGCTACGGTGAAGTCGTAGGGCGGGAATATGAACTTGTTCGTCCATCCGTCGTATGTCTTCAGGTGTCCGTCGGTACTCACGGTGCTTTCTATGGCACGCATGGCGGTGGTTCCTACGGCACATACCTGCTTTTCCAGGTCTTTGGCACGGTTCACGGTGTTCACGGCCACATCGTCCACCAGCATCTGTTCGGAGTCGGTTTTGTGCTTGGTGAGGTCTTCCACGTCTATCTCGCGGAAGTTGCCCAATCCGGCGTGCAAGGTGATGAACGCGAATTCTATGCCTTTTATCTCCATTCTTTTCATCAGTTCTCGGCTGAAATGCAGATTGGCCGTAGGCGCGGTCACGGCTCCTTCGTGGCGTGCGAATATGGATTGGAATCTTTCGGCGTCTTCGGCCTCTACGGGGCGGTTGATGATGCTGTGGGGCAGCGGTGTCTCGCCCAGGGCGTAAAGTGCTTTCTTGAATTCGTCGTGCGGGCCGTCGTACAGGAATCTCAGGGTGCGTCCACGTGAGGTGGTGTTGTCTATCACTTCGGCTACCATGGAGTCGTCTTCGCCGAAGTACAGCTTGTTTCCGATGCGTATTTTCCTGGCCGGGTCTACCAGCACGTCCCATAACTTCTGGTCAGGGTTCAGTTCGCGCAGAAGGAAGACCTCAATGCGTGCCCCGGTCTTTTCCTTGTTTCCGTAAAGGCGTGCGGGGAACACCTTGGTGTCGTTGAAGATGAACACGTCTTTGTCGTCAAAGTAATCCAGTATGTCTTTGAATATCTTGTGCTCTATCTCACCGGTTTTTTTGTGGAGCACCATTAACCGAGACTCGTCTCTGTACTTGGCGGGATACATGGCGATTCTGTCTTCGGGCAGTTTGAATTTGAATTGCGACAGTTTCATATCAGTATGTATTTAAAGATTTCACTTTTTCTTGTTTATCCGGCCTCCTGCGGGCCGTTCCGGGTGCGGGCTCACTCTTCGCCGGTTTCCACCTCCTGGGCGTCTATCCATGCGGCAAAGTCCAGCGGATTCAGACAGTCTTCCACACGGAAGCCTCCCACCCTTGTGCGGCGCAGTGCCGTGAGGTGTGCCCCGCTTCCCAACGCCTGTCCTATGTCTCTGGCCAGTGCCCTGATGTAAGTCCCTTTGCTGCACACTACCCTGATGGTGATTTCTTCGGGCAGGCGGCAGTCCAGCAGCTCTATTTCGTCAATGACCAGCAGCTTGGGTTTCAGTTCCACTTCCTTGCCTCGGCGTGCCAGGTCGTAGGCGCGGGTACCGTTGACCATGCAGGCTGAGAAGGCGGGCGGGACTTGTTCTATCTGTCCGGTGAAGCGTTTCAGCGTTTCCTCCACCAGCGGCAGGGTGATGTGGTCTGTGGGATAAGTGGCGTCTATTCCGTGCTCCAGGTCGAAGCTCGGTGTGGTGGCTCCCAGACGCAAGGTGGCTACGTATTCCTTGGTGTGTTGTTGGAACTCTTCTATGCGCTTGGTGGCCCGTCCCGTACATATTATCATGACTCCGGTGGCCAGGGGGTCAAGTGTGCCTGCGTGTCCCACCTTCATCCTTTTCACGCCCGTCCGGCGGCAGATGTGGTAGCGCACGTGTCCCACTACCTTGAACGAAGTCCATCCCAAGGGCTTGTCAAAGCACAACACTTCACCTTGTTGGAAGTTCATCATACTACCTCCAGCGAATAACCGGCCATGAGCAGTACCAGGATGATGCCGCCCACGATGATGCGGTACCATCCGAAAGCCTTGAAGCCGTATTTGGTGACAAAGCTGATAAAGAACTTTATGGCCAGCATGGCCACTACGAAAGCCACCGCGTTGCCTACGAGGAGTGCGGGAAGGTTGTCGGTGATGATTTCTGTCCCGCCGTCAAGGAACAGCTTCAGCATTTTGTAGCAGGTGGCGGCGAACATGGTGGGCACGGCTAGAAAGAACGAGAACTCGGCTGCGGCCTTGCGGGTGAGTTTCTGGGCCATGCCGCCCACAATGGTGGCCATGGAGCGCGACACGCCAGGTATCATGGATATGCACTGGAATAGGCCGATGACGAATGCCCGCTTTTCTGTCAGCTTAGTGTCTTCGTTCCCGTTGCCGAACAGCTTGTCGCAGAACAGCATGAACACGCCGCCCACAATGAGCATTACGGCCACTACAGTGACGCTTTCCAGCATGGCGTCTATCATGTCGCTGAACAGGAAACCCAGTATGGCAGCGGGGATAAAGGCTACCAGCAGCTTCCAGTAGAAGTCATATTTGTGTAAGAAGCGGCAGAGCGGCGAGGCGCCTTCGGGTGCCGGAGTGTGGTTGAGGCGGAAAAAGCGTTTCCAGTAGAGCACCACTACCGAGAGAATGGCGCCGAACTGGATGATGAACGTGAACGCCTTGACAAATTCGGTACTTTCCACACCCAGCAGGTTCTGGGTGATGATCATATGTCCGGTAGACGATACGGGAAGGAATTCGGTGAGTCCCTCCACTATGGCGATGATTATGGTCTCTAAGATAGTCAGGTCTCCCATGGGTTATGCTGTTTGTGGGTTGTCGGAATCGGTCTGTTCTTTGTCTCTGGGCTTGCGTACCACGCCGTAAATCATGAAGATGAAGCCGATGAGGCATACCAGTGGGGCCACTTTGACGCGGCGTACGCTGAAAATGTCGGGTTCGAAATGCGTGGCCGACGAGGCGGGGCCGCTCATGAGGATGAAGCCAATGATTACCACTGCCATGCCTATGGCCAGCAGCAGGAAGTTGGTCTTGTCGAAAGCTAATTTCTGTTTGTCCATATTGTTTTTATTGTATTGTTGTTTTCTTCGTTTTCTTGTAAGGTCCTTTCTCCGCACATGCGGCCGTCAGATGTGGTAGAGTGTGTCGGCATCCATGTGCAGGTACCGGTTGACCGAGAACAGCGCGCAGAGGCAGGTTATGGCCACGCCCGCCACCAGAACCACGCTTGCTACGGCCAGCATCACTTCAGGTGTGAGCACCCGTATGAGGCCCGGTTCCCGGGTCACCAGCCAATAGGCGCCTCCGAGCAGCAGTCCGTCGGCTACGGCGGCAGACATGAGTCCCACCCAAAAGTTGCGCCGGAGGAAAGGCCGGCGTATGAATCCCCATCCGGCTCCCACCAACTTCATGGTGTGGATGAGGAATCGCTTGGAGTAGACGGTCAGCCTTACCGTATTGTTGATGAGCACAAAGGATATGCACGTCAGCAGTCCGGCCAGCACCAGCAGCGAGAGGCTGATGGCGCGCACGTTCTCGTTCACTGCGTCTATCAGTTCTTTCCGGTAGACCACGTCTTCTATGTTGTTGTGCTGCCTTATGTCACGTTCTATCATGTCCAGGCTGTCGGCGTTGGCATAGCTTGCGTTGAGGTTCACTTCTATGGAAGCGGAGAAGGGGTTGTACTGAAGGAAGTCTTCGGGGTTGGCGCCCAAGGCCTCGGTCTGTTCGCGCAGGGCGTCTTCCTTGGAGATGTACACGGCCTGCTTCACGTAGGGCTTGGTCTTGAGCTGCTGTTGGAGGCGCAGTATGTCGCTCTCCTTCATGCTGCCGTCGGGCACTATGGTGAAGCTTATGTTTTCCTTGACATAGACCGAAAGGTTGCGTGCGCCCAGCACGGACAGTGTTACCAGTCCAAGCAGCAGCAACACCAGCGTGGTGCTGACACTTGCCGTGATGAACTGCATGTCGGCATAGGCAAGCTTATGTCTTCTGGCGGTCTGTTGTTTCATGTCTTTCGCTGTCTGTTGGCTGTATATGGGTATAGGAGGGGGCGTCGCCTGCCCGGTCAGGGTTTGGACTGCTGTTTTTTACGGAATACATATATCATGGAGCTGCTCAGCTCTTTCCTGCCCAGCGACTTCAGCCAGGCGGACGCGCCGCTGGCCAGTCCGCGCACCATGTCGTGGTCGCTGCGCATGTACTGCTCGCTGAGCATGGATATGTAGAAGGCATCAAAGGGCATGGGGTAGTGTGCCGCCATGATGAACCCGTACTTGCTTGCCAGCCGCTGTATGGTGGAGGGGGTGAAGTGCCACCGGTGCCGGGGCACGTCGTAGGCCGCCCAATAGGCTCCGTACTTGCGCGCATCGGCCGAGAGGTGGTTGGGGGCTGCCACCACCAGCACGCCTTTGGAGTCAAGCAGCCGGTATATCTCGTTCCATATGTGTTCCAGGTGTTCAATATGTTCCATCACGTGCCACAGGGTGACTACATTGAAGCTGTGGTCGGCATATCCGGCTATGGCGCTGTCTTCTTCTATGTTGTGGTCGAAATGTATCAGGGCATAGTTGCGGGCGGCTATGCTGCTGTCCACGGCCTTCACCTGCCATCCGCGTTTCATCATGGCGCGTGCGAAGTAGCCTGTGCCTGCGCCTATGTCAAGCAGGTTGCCTTTGCGGAGATGTGCCGCGCGTTCCACCAGCCGGGCTTTCCGTCTCAGCATGAAGGCGCGCACCAGGTGGTAGGTGGTGTTCACTATGCCTTGCCAGGTGTCGGTGTGCGAGATGTAGGCGGGCGCGTCGTAATAGTCGTCCATGGAGTCGTCTGCAGGGAAGTCCTGCGTGAAAAGGAAGCCGCATCCGGCGCACCGCCAGAGCTGGAAGGTCTCACCTGTGGCGCAATGGTCCACACAGGTCATTTCCTGTTTCAGCTCTGTGCCGCCGCATACGGGGCAGGTGGTTATGTTGATTCTGTTCATCAGCCGTTATACGAAGGGTAAGTACGACACAAGGCCTTCCTTGTCCTTATCGGACAGGAATACCCTGAATTTGGTGCAAAAATAGGAATAAAAACCGATATGGCTTGTTTCGGTTAAGCTTTATTAATATATGGCGGAAGATGGAGAAGGGGACAAAAAAAGGATACGCAGCCTGCGCATCCTTCAAGAAGGTTGGACTACCAGGATTCGAACCTGGACAAACAGAACCAAAACCTGTTGTGCTACCATTACACCATAGTCCAAACACGTGGTGCTTTCTGTTAAAAAGCGGTGCAAAGATAGGGCTTTCACAGGGAATCACCAAATATTCAGGCCTTTTTTTTCTTATATGCGGGGCGGACTGTACTTGTAGCTTATCTTGCGAAGATTTCTGCTGTCCGAGCTTCCTCCATACTCTATGGTGTATTTGCCCTTGGACGGGCGCATGGTCTGCGTGTCTTTGTTCCACCAGCTGAAGAACTCGTCGTCCAGCACAAATTCTAACGTGCGGCTCTCGCCTGCGGGGATGTACACTCTGCGGAAGTCACGCAGAGTGCGGTGCGGGCCGTCGGGGTCGTCGTCGCGGCGGAGATAGACTTGTACCACTTCGTCGCCGCCGCGTTCTCCGGTGTTGGTCACGCGCACGCTCAGCCGTCCGTCTTTCACACTGGCTTTTCCATAGGCGAAGGTGGTGTAGCTCAGTCCGTGGCCGAAGGCAAAGAGTGGGCGGCTGTCCAGGTAGCGGTATGTGCGTCCTTTCATGGAATAATCCTGATAATCGGGTATTTGTCCGGTGTTTCTGTAGAAGGTCACGGGCAGGCGTCCGGCGGGGTTGTAGTCGCCGTAGAGCACGTCGGCCACGGCGGTCCCTCCCTCCTGTCCGGGATACCAGGCCTGCAGTATGGCGTCGCAGGCTTCCGCTTCAGGCTCCAGCGCGATGGCGCTGCCCGAGAAGCAGACGAACACCACAGGCTTTCCCGTCCGCCTTATTTCGGCTATCAGCTGCCGCTGTGCGGCGGGCAGCTCTATGTCCGTGCGGTCGCCTCCGTGGAATCCGGGCGCGTCCACCACCATTTCCTCGCCTTCCAGGGTAGGCGAGATGCCGCCGGCAAACACCACGACATCAGCCTGTTCTATCTGGCTGAGCATAGGACGGATGTCTTCGGAGGCGGTTACATGCCCGCATCCGGGTATGTATATCAGCTTGCCTGGCGCGAGCCTGCGTTCCAGGGCTTCATACAGCGTGACGGTGTGTGCCGGAAATCCGTTGTAGTTGGCCCATTGCATCACCGAGTCGTTGGCGTTGGGTCCTATGAGGGCTACCGTCATGTCCTTGTCCAGCGGCAGCAGCCGGTTGCGGTTCTGTAGCAGCACCATGCTTTCGCATGCCATCTGCAGGGCCAGCCTGCGGTGTGCCGGGCTGCTTATGACGGTTTCCGGTATGGAGTCCCAAGGAGTGGAGCCGTCCATCTCGCCCAGTTCGAACCGGGCTTTCAGCAGACGCTTTACGGAGCGGTCTATTTCAGCTGTTTCTATCAGTCCCTTGTCCACGGCTTCCGTTAGTCCCCTGTAGGACGAGCCGCATTCCAGGTCTGTGCCGGTGCGTACGGCGTGCGCTGAGGCGTCGGCCCTGTCCTTGTGGGTTTGGTGATGCCCTTTGTGGTAGAAGTCGTCTATGGCTCCGCAGTCGCTTACTACTATGCCCTGAAAGCCCCATTCCTGTCTCAGGATGTGGTTCAGCAGCCGGTTGCTGCCACAGCAGGGGTCGTCTTCGAAACGGTTGTAGGCACACATCACCTCCTTTACGCGGGCTTTCTGCACCAGTGTCTTGAAGGCGGGCAGGTACGTCTCCCACAGGTCGCGCGGTGCTATGTCTTCGGCGTTGAAGGAGTGACGGTTCCATTCCGGTCCCGAATGTACGGCGTAGTGTTTGGCACAGGCATGTGCCTTGTCGTAGCGCGTCCCTTCCGGTCCTTGAAGTCCGCGCACTACGGCTGTGCCCATCCGTGCCGTGAGGCAAGGGTCTTCGCCGTAGGTTTCCTGTCCGCGTCCCCATCGCGGGTCGCGGAAGATGTTCACGTTGGGTGTCCAGAACGTCAGCCCCTCGTTTTGCCGGAAGCTGTTGCGTAGGCGGGCTGTCCGGTGTTTGGCCCGGGCTTCGTCGCTCACGGCGCAGAACACATAGTACAGCAGGGAGTCGTTGAACGAGGCTCCCATTCCTATGGCTTGGGGAAATACGGTGGCCTGTCCGGCGCGTGCCACGCCGTGCAGTGCCTCGCTCCACCAGTTGTAGGGCTTGATGCCCAGTCGTGGTATGGCTGGCGAGTTGTTCTGCATGAGCGATACTTTTTCTTCCAAAGTGAGCCTTTCCAACAGGTCTTCCGCCCGCTGGTCGGGTGTGAGTGACGGGTCCTGGTAAGGCAATTGGGCCTGTCCGTTCACTACGGACAGCCATCCCGACAGTAACAGTAGCATAAGTTTCTTTGTCATATGGCAAATGTGTTTAAAGGTGATGTGCGGTGGGATAAGGAGCTTTCCTTGTGCTCAGCTGTCGGCTCTTGCCAGAGCCAGCATGCTGACGCTTGTGCCTTCCGCCTGTTTCAGAGCGTCGGCGCAGGCGGTCAGGGTGGCTCCTGTGGTCAGCACGTCGTCAATGAGCATGATGTGTTTTCCCCTTATGGCGGAAGGGTTGTCCAGTCTGAATACGTGGCTCATGTTGTTCCAGCGTTCGGCTACGGTGAGGTGTGTCTGCGAGCCGGTGTCCTTCACCCTGCACAGGCAGCCGTCCAGTACGGGCAGTCCGGTGACTTGCGCTACGCCTTGCGCCAGACATGCGCTCTGGTTGTATCCCCGTTTCCTCTGTTTCCGTCTGTGCAGGGGTACGGGCATCAGCGCGTCCACTTCGCTGAAGAATCCGCAGGCGGCCAGCTCTCCTCCCATGAGCCGGCCCATTGCCACTCCCAGATCTTTGCGCCCGCCGTACTTCATCAGTCTGACCAGCCTGCTGTAGGGGCTTCCCTTGTGATAATAGAGAAAGGCGGTGGCACGTGCTACAGGCACCTTTCCCCAGAACATCTGCTCTATGTACGGATCCTGGTCCTGCCAGTATCCGGTGCGTGGCAGGCGGCATTTGCATGCGGTGCACAAGGTGTCTTCCCCTTCCTGCAATGCTGAGCCGCATACCGGGCAGCAAGGCGGAAAGAACAGCGACAGCAGGCGGTGTATGTTTAGTGCGAGGGACATAGGCTGTGGCTTAGCGTGTGTCTCATAGCGGAGGCATGGCCTCTTGCAACAGTCTCAGCAGATGTGCATGGAGCAGTCCGTTGGTGGCCACTATGTGGTGTCCGTCCAGGAAGCGGGTACTGCCGGAGAAGTCGGTCACCTGCCCGCCCGCTTCCAGCACCATGAGTGCGGCGGCTGAGTAGTCCCATTTGCTTATGTAGGCTTCCTGCCAGGTGTCAAGCCTCCCGTCGGCCACGTGGCATATGGCCAGTGCGGCCGAACCGTTCATCCGCAATCCGGCCACTTTCCCGTAGAGGGCATGTATGAGATGCTCGCCGGTGCGGGCATACAGTCCGGAGTTGTAGGGTAGTTCCGCTCCGCAGAGAGCCTTGTCCATGGTGTCGGTGGCGGACACGTGCATGCGTCGTCCGTCCACATAGGCGCCTCCGTCTTTCCATGCGTAGAAGCATTCTTTCTGGCAGGGGTCGTACACCACGCCGGCCAGCAGTTCGTGCCTGTCGCGCAGGGCTATGCTCACACAGTAAGGGGCGTTGCCATGTATGTAGTTGGTGGTTCCGTCCAACGGATCCACTACCCAGCAGTAAGGCTCGTCCTTGTAGTCGGCCGAACCTTCTTCGGTGATGAACCCGGCTTCCGGAAGCAGGTTGCGCAACTGTTCTACGATGAGCCGTTCCGATTGGCGGTCGACATAGGACACGTAGTCGTGCGCGTGTTTTTCCTCTACGGCTTCGCGGCGGAAGTTCAGCCTTTCAGCCTTCAGGAAGATTCCGGCATGGCGTGCTGCCAGGCACATTTGTTCCACGAGAGAGGGTAGGTTCGGATGGGTCATATATTTGTATGTTTCAGGTTTGTCGGTGACGGGTCTTTGGTGATGTCCGGTTTCAGACTATTTCTATGCCCTGCTCCTTGCAAAGTTGCAGTCCCAGTTCCTTCAGGCGGAACTTCTGTATTTTTCCGCTTCCGGTCATGGGGAACTCTTTTACGAAGAACACGTATTTGGGAATCTTGTAGCGCGATATCTTGCCTGTGCAGAAGTCGCGCACGTCGCTTTCGTGTAGGTCGGCTCCTTCTTGCAGGATGATGAACGCCCCTACCTGCTCCCCGTATCTTTTCGAGGGAATGCCTGCCACCTGTACGTCCTTCACTCCGGGCAGGCGGTAGAGGAACTCTTCTATCTCACGCGGATAGATGTTTTCCCCTCCCCGTATTATCATGTCCTTGATGCGTCCGGTGATGCGGTAGTTCCCTTGTCCGTCTTTCACGCCCAGGTCTCCGCTGTGCAGGAATCCGTCCTTGTCTATCACTTCGGCGGTGGCTTGCGGGTTCTTGTAGTAGCCTTTCATGGTGTTGTAGCCACGGTTGCACATTTCTCCCTGTACGCCTGTGGGACATTCCTTTCCGGTCTCAGGGTCGATGACGCGCACTTCGGTGTGCTCGAAGTCCCTGCCTACGGTATGGCAACGCACGTCGAACGGGTCGTCGATGCGCGAGGCGGTCATGCCCGGTGAGGCTTCGGTCAGTCCGTAGACGCTGGTCACTTTCATGAACATCTTCTCCTCCACCTGTCTCATCAGTTCCACGGGACATAGCGAGCCGGCCATGATGCCTGTGCGCAGGCTGCTGAGGTCGAACAGGTCGAACATGGGGTGGTTCAGTTCGGCGATGAACATGGTGGGCACTCCGTAGAGGGCCGTACAACGTTCCTTGTGCACGGAGGCCAGCACCACCAAGGGGTCGAAGCGTTCCACCATCACTTCGGTGCAGCCGTGTGTCAGACAGTTCATGGTGGCCAGCACCACGCCGAAGCAGTGGAACAGGGGCACGCATACGCAGAGCTTGTCTTCCTGGGTGAACTTCATGTGCTCTCCGGTAAGGTATCCGTTGTTTGCTATATTATAATGTGTCAGCATCACGCCTTTGGGGAATCCGGTAGTTCCGCTGGTGTATTGCATGTTCACCACATCGTGACAGTTCACCTGGGCTTTCAGTTCGTCCAGCCGGGTGTTGTCGGTGTTCTCGCCTACAAGCAGCAGTTCGGTGGTGTTGTACATGCCCCGGTGTTTCTCCTGTCCCACGTACACTACGTTCCTCATTTGCGGGAAGCGTTCGCTTTTGAGGTGCCCGCGCTGGCAGGTGCGCAGTTCGGGCAGCATCTGGTAGGTCATCTGCACGAAGTCGCTGTCGCGTTCGCCGTTGACTATGCACAAGGTGTGCATGTCCGAGTTCTGGCATAGGTATTCCAGTTCTGCCTGCTTGTAGTTGGTGTTTACGGTGACGTACACCGCGCCTATCTTGGCGCAGGCGTAGAGCAGTGTGAGCCAGTCGGGCACGTTGGCCGCCCATATGCCTACGTGTGTGCCCCGGCCTACGCCTATGGATATGAGTCCTTTGGCCATGTTGTCCACACGGCGGTTGAACTGGCTCCAGGTGAAGCGCAGGTTACGGTCGGAATATACTATGTATTCTTTGTCGGGAGTGGTGGAGGCCCAGTGTTCCAGCCATTGCCCGAGTGTGAGTTCTGAAAGCATTTTCTTGTGGGGTAATGAAAGATTAGGGGTTTGTGGCATTCCGGCGGCCGCGCGCGGAGGCGGGACCGCCTTCCGGCGGCGTGTGTTCCCGTCCCCCGTCTTCCGCCGTCTTTATGCAGGGGTGTAGATTACAGCCAGAATCTTGGCTGCCTGTCCCTGGTAGGCGTGTACGTGGTGTGGCACGATGGAGTCATAGTATATGCTGTCGCCTTCTTCCAGCAGGTAGGTGTTCTTGCCGTAGCATATCTCCATGGTGCCTTCCATCACCATGATGAATTCCTCGCCCTCGTGCGAGGACAGCACGAAGTCGTTGTTGTCTGTGGGAGCCACGTCTATGATGAAAGGTTCCATGTGGCGGTCTGATTTCGACTTGGCCAGCGAGTGGTATTCCATGTGCTTGCGGCTCTGGATGGCGTTGTTGGAGAAGCTTATGCTGTCGCTTGCTTCCGACTTGCGGCAGATGGCGGGTCCTGTCTCGTCCTGGTCGTCGAGGAAGGTGCCCAGACGCACGCCCAGCACGCGGGCTATCTTGATGAGGGGTGCCAGCGAGGGCAGGTCGGTGTTGTCTTCTATGCGTTTCACTTGTTCTATGGCCAGTCCGGAACGTTCGGCCAGTTCTTCCATGCTGATGCTCTTGCTTTCGCGGAGGGACTTTATCTTCTCTCCTACAATCTTGCTTGTGTCCATAACTGTTGAGTAAATTAGGGGTCTCCCTCCGCTTTCCCTTGTGGAAAGGCAGATGGGGGACATAAGGTTTTCTGATTGGTCTGTCGGTACAGGCTCCGCCCGCTTTCTCCCTTGGGGCAGAGAGGACGGACGGCGGTTCTCCGTTGTCCGGCCTTAGAGCCTGTTTGATTTTTCCTTTTTAAGGTTTTTATCCAGTCTGTTCCCAAGCCTTTTTCCGGCCTTTTCCCCGTTCCCCTTTGTCACGTAGCCCGCTACGCTTCTCATGATAACGGGAAAACATTCTCGGAAAAACCTCTCAAAACAGTACTGGGCAAAAATTAAACAGGCTCTTACCGCTGGCAAATGTAAGATATTCTTAGCCCGTTTGCAACAAAATGCGGAGAAATGTGTACGGAAATCGGCCTGTGTTGCGTACTTTTGCGGCCGTTTTAAACAGAAGTGGTATGTCTAAGTTCAGTCTGAAAGGTCATGGCGCCATGTTGGGTGCCAATGTGATGTGGGGGCTCATGTCGCCCCTGGCCAAGTTTGTGATGATAGGCGGTGCGGTCAGCCCGCTGGTGGTGACGGATTTGCGTGTGTTCGGCGCCATGGTGCTGTTCTGGGTGGTGTCGTTCTTCTGCAAGCCTGAGCATGTGGGACATAAGGACATGGCCCGGCTGTTCGGCGCCTCGCTGCTTGCCATTGTGTTCAACCAGGGTTGTTTCATATCGGGGGTGGGGCTTACGTCGCCTGCCGACGCATCCATCATCACCACCAGCATGCCGTTGTGGGCCATGGTGCTGGCCGCCTTCTTCCTGAAGGAGCCTATTACGGGCAGGAAGGTGCTGGGCATAGCCGCCGGAGCCACGGGCGCGCTGCTGCTCATTCTGGGCAGCCGGCATGGCGGACAGCAGGGGGCGGACAACAGTGTGCTGGGTGACTTGCTGGTGTTGCTGGCCCAGCTGAGCTATGCCTCGTACATCGTGCTGTTCAAGGATTTTGTGGGACGCTATTCGCTGGTCACCATCATGAAGTGGATGTTCACTTACGCCTTCATCTGCCTGCTGCCTTTCTCCGCACCCGACCTGATGAGTGCCGACTGGGCCGCGCTGGGCATGCGCGAGGTGGGTGCGCTGGCGTTTGTGGTGGTGTGCGCCACTTTCCTTAGCTATATGCTGATTGTGGTGGGGCAGAAGGAACTGAGGCCTACCGTGGCCAGCATGTACAACTATGTGCAGCCTGTGGTGGCCTGTCTGGTGGCCGTGTGGTGGGGCATGGACAGCTTCAACCTGATGAAGGGCATGGCCGTGGCGCTCATCTTCGGGGGAGTTTATCTGGTCACCATCAGCCGGAGCCGCAAGGATATGGAGGCGGCGGGAAGGGAAGTGTGAGGAGGATGGCATATCTGGCCTGTGTGCGAGGTGTGCCTTCCGCCTGTTGACATTCTGACACTTTGCTTTCTTTTAACACGGAGAATCGCTTGTTTCCGGCCAAGGGAAGGGGTGGTGGAAAAGAACGCAGGATTTTTTCGCCTTTCTTCTTGTACCTTAGGATGATAGCCTGGATTTTAACACTTCACGACCCGTCGGAAAATGCGGAAAAATCTGTCCGGAATGCCGTTTTCCGCAGGGCGGAGACGGACAACATATCATCAGGAACCGGGCAATAGGTCATCCGCCGGCGGATGACAGGTCGCCAGCTGGCGGAAAACAGGTAGCTTGCGTGACGAAAACGGCTTTCTGTCTGCCGTTTTATTAACATAAAGAAACATACTGGCCTGTTTTACGCTTATTTTTAATCTATTTAAACGGATGTATCCTTACATTATCCGTTTTTCTTCCTGCCTTTGAAAAAGTGCCGGTTAGCGGAATGGCCGGAAACGTCGCTTTATGTAAGCAAAATGGCGGATATGCTGTCTTTCTGCCGATGCGGAGACGGGCATTTCCATGCCGACCTTATGGCACAAGTCCGAAATAAGCGGATAAAAATCTTAAAAAGGACAATTTAAACAGTATATGAATCGGAGGCTACGGGCTAATTCACTATCTTTGCGGCCGTGTATGCCCGTACCTGTTCCGAGCGGGAGGCGGGAAGGACACATGCGACACAAGTAATCTCTTATACATTTTTATTCATTTTGGAATGAAACGATACAGCACCGTAAACAACCTCATGGGTTGGATTACTTTCCTTATTGCGTCGACGGTCTACTGCATGACCATCGAACCTACCGCAAGCTTCTGGGACTGCGGGGAGTTCATCACCACCGGTTACAAACTGGAAGTGGGCCATCCGCCCGGAGCACCGTTCTTCATGCTGATGTCCAACTTCTTCACCCAGCTGGTTTCCGACCCCTCACAGGTGGCCAAGATGGTAAACTACATGAGCGCGCTGATGAGCGGCGCCTGTATCATGTTCCTGTTCTGGACCATCACGCACCTGGTGCGCCGTCTGGTGGTCAAAGAACGCGAAGGCGTCAGCAGCGGACAGCTGGTGGCTATCATGGGCAGCGGACTGGTGGGCGCGCTGGCCTATACCTTCAGCGACACTTTCTGGTTCTCGGCCGTAGAGGGTGAGGTCTATGCCTTCTCCTCGCTGTTCACCGCCGTGGTGTTCTGGCTCATACTGAAGTGGGAAGATGTGGCCGACCAGCCCCACAGCGACCGTTGGCTGGTGCTCATAGCCTATCTTACCGGTCTGTCCATAGGTGTGCATCTGCTGAACCTGCTGTGCCTGCCCGCTATCGTGCTGGTGTATTATTATAAGAAAGTGCCCGATGCCGACGCCAAAGGCTCTCTCCTGGCTCTGGCGGTATCCATGGTCCTGGTGGCTGTGGTGCTCTACGGCATGGTGCCCGGCATAGTGAAGGTGGGCGGATGGTTCGAACTGCTGTTTGTCAACGTGCTGGGTTGCCCGTTCAACACCGGCGTCATCATCTATGTCGTGGTGATGGCCGCCAGCCTCATATGGGGAGTGTACGAGAGCTATCAGGACCGCAACAAGATGCGCATGGCCTGCTCCTTCGTGCTCTCCATAGCCCTGCTCGGCATACCTTTCTACGGCCACGGAGCCAGCGCGGTGGTGATAGGCGTTGTGGTGCTGGCCTTGCTGTGGCTCTACGTCAGCCCGCGCACGCAGGCACGCCTCAAGCAGAGGTTCCGTCTGAGCGCACGCGCCATGAACACAGCCATGTTGTGTACCATGATGATAGTCATAGGCTACTCTTCCTACGCCCTCATCGTGATACGTTCCACCGCCAACACCCCCATGGACCAGAACTCGCCCGAAGACATATTCACCCTGGGCGAATACCTGGGCCGCGAGCAGTATGGCACACGCCCCCTGTTCTACGGGCCGGCCTACAGCTCCAAGATAGCCCTTGACGTGGAAGACGGCTACTGCGTGCCCCGCGTAAGCTCCAGCCAGACCAAGTACGTGCGCAAGCCCAAGGACACTCCCGATGAGAAAGACCGGTACATAGAGATACCCGGACGCATAGAATATGAATACGCGCAGAACATGTTGTTTCCCCGCATGTACAGCAGCCTGCACACCCAGTATTACCAGAGCTGGATGGACATAAAGGGACGCGATGTGAGCTACGACGAATGCGGCACGCCGGTGACGGTGAATATCCCCACGCAGTGGGAGAACATCAAGTTCTTTTTCAGCTATCAGCTGAACTGGATGTACTGGCGCTACTTTATGTGGAACTTCGCCGGACGGCAGAACGACCTGCAAGGCGGAGGAGAGATAGAGCACGGCAACTGGATTACCGGCATATCCTTCATTGATAACTGGCTCATAGGCGACCAGTCGCAACTGCCTACCGAGCTGAAAGAGAACAAGGGACACAACGTATTCTACTGTCTTCCCTTGCTGCTGGGCATGCTGGGCCTGTTGTGGCAGGCCTACCGGGGACAGAAAGGCATACAACAGTTCTGGGTGGTGTTCTTCCTGTTTTTCATGACGGGCATAGCCATCGTGCTTTACCTGAACCAGACCCCCCAGCAGCCGCGTGAACGCGACTACGCCTACGCAGGCTCCTTCTACGCCTACGCCATATGGATAGGCATGGGCGTGGCCGGACTGGTCCACCTGCTGCATCGATACCTCAAGATGAAGGAACTGCCTGCCGCCATTGCCATGTCGGCGCTGTGCCTGTTGGTGCCCATACAGATGGCCAGCCAGACTTGGGACGACCACGACCGCAGCGGACGTTATGTGTGCCGCGACTTCGGCCAGAACTACCTGATGTCATTGCAGGAGAGTGGCAACCCCATCATCTTCACTAACGGAGACAACGACACCTTCCCCCTGTGGTATAACCAGGAGACGGAAGGCTGCCGCACCGATGTGCGCACCTGTAACCTGAGCTATCTGCAGACAGACTGGTACATTGACCAGATGCGCCGCCCGGCTTACGACTCTCCCTCGTTGCCCATTAACTGGAGCCGTAAGGAATACATGGAAGGCACCAACGACTACGTGCCCATACGGCCCGAATACAAGCAAAGCATAGATGCCCTCTATGCGGAAGCCGCGAAAGAATCGACTGCAGGAAACCGGGAGGTGATGATAAACGTGCAGAAAGAGTTCGGAGACAATCCCTACGAATTGAAGAACATCCTGAAATACTGGGTACGCAGTAAGGACGAGAAACTCCGTGTCATTCCTACGGACAGCATTGTGGTCAAGGTGGACAAGGACGCCGTGCGCCGTAGCGGGATGCTCATACCGGGCGACTCTATTCCCGACTACATGCACATCTCTCTCAAAGGCAAGCATGCTTTGTACAAGAGTGAGCTGATGATGCTTGAGATGCTGGCCGAGACCAATTGGGAGCGTCCGCTTTACATTGCCGTCAGCGTGGGGATGGAGAACCGCCTGAATCTGGACAACCACTTCATGCTTGAAGGTCTGGCCTACCGCTTCACGCCGTTCGATACATCCAAGACCGGCGTGAGCGTGGACAGCGAAAGGATGTACGACAATCTGATGCACAAGTTCAAGTTCGGAGGCATAGACAAGCCCGGCATTTACATTGACGAGAATGCTATGCGCATGTGCTATTCTCACCGCCGTATCTTTGCCCAGCTGGCCATGCAACTCGCGTCTGAAGGCAAGACCGACAAGGCCAGGGAGGTGCTGGACTATGCTGAGAAGATGATTCCCGCCATGAACGTGCCTTATGATTGGGATAACGGTGCCTATCAGATGGCCGGTGTCTATGCGGAGATTGGCGATACGGACAAGGCCGGACACATTCTGAAGGCTTTGGCGGACAAGGCTGTGGAATACTGTAACTGGTATCTCAGCTTGGATACGAAACGCTTCTACATTTCCGCCGGTGAGTTTGAAAGACACTGGAGGGCGCTGAACATGGAAGTCGAACTGATGAAGAGATGCCAACTGCCGGAAGCCGGCCAGTACGATGAAAAGGCAAACCAACTGCAACATCTTTATAATAGCCGCCTGCCACAATAATGTTCATAGAACAACCTCCCCAATTGGTGCGCAAGCTATATGCCGGCGCACTATGGCGGCTTGATCCGAAAGATAGGGCCGTTTATCTGACTTTTGATGACGGCCCTATCCCCGAAGTGACGCCGTGGGTACTTGACGTACTGGACAAATACGATGTGAAGGCCACTTTTTTCATGGTGGGCGATAACGTGAGGAAGCATCCCGACATGTTCAGCCTGGTGGTGGAGCGCGGACACCGTGTGGGCAACCATACCTTCAACCATATAAGGGGATTCGAATATTCCGCTGCCGACTATATGGAGAATGCGCAAAAGACGGTGGATATCATGACCCGTACCGGAAGTGTGGACAATGTCCGGCTGGAGCAGGCCATGATGCCGCTGCTGTTCCGTCCTCCTCACGGGCATATGGGATGGGGACAGTACAGGGCACTGAAGAAGGGTTATACCATAGTGATGTGGGACTTGGTGACGCGTGATTACAGCAAGAAGATGCGTCCCGAACAGGTCCTGCAAAACGTGAAGCATTATGTGAGGAATGGTTCCATAATCACTTTCCACGACTCGCTGAAATCCTGGAACAACGGTAATTTGCCTTACGCACTGCCGCGTGCCTTGGATTACCTGAAGTCTGAAGGCTACGCTTTCAGGCTGTTGTGACAATAGAGATTATATATTCAGCCCGCCCCTACAGGTATGCCATTGCGTGCCTGTAGGGGCGGGCTGTGTCTGTTTGTCTGTCTTGACGGGAAGCCTCAGTCTGTGTGCACGTCAAGCGGATGCTGTATCTTCTGCACATGTTGCTCCAGATAGCGGGTCCATGTGCCGAAGTCGGGCATGTCCGAACGGTTCCATCCGTAGCCCCAGTAGTAAGTGTACGTCGTTCCGGGCTTGTAGGTGGATATTCCCAGGACGTGGCCTTCCACGCCGGAAGGCTTGTCTTTTCCGTCCAAAGGTCGGGTCTCGGCCTTGTCCGGTGGGGTGACAAAGGCTGCCCCTACATATATCTTGCCGTTGTCCGGTCCGGTGGTGGGGTCTTCATAGGCGATGAAACCCTGTCCGGCCGATGCGCTTACCGCTCCTTGCTTGTCGTGCAGCACGATGCCTGTAGCCAGCGGAAGGGACTGGCTCAGTCCGCTGTAGGTCAGTTCGGTCTTGTTCAGGTGCGAGCCGGCATCCAGTGTGATGAGGCGTGTTTCTGTCACAGTCTGGTCCGGTCCTGCCTGCATGGGCTTGAACGTGAGTCTTACGCTGAAGCGCAGGGGACCGTTGTCCAGTATCTCGGCTTTGTCGTAGCACCACGGATAGAGTAGTTCTCCGTCGTACATTAGAGCTGCCGTACCTGCGCCCAATGTGGGGCCTACGGCATAGCAGTCCATGCCTTGTCCGTGGTCTATGTGGTAGCTGAAGGTGCTTTCCAGTTCTGCCGCAGCCTTGGGGTCGGTCTTGCGCAGTTCGTTTACCTGTTTCCACGAGTCGGGGTTCAGGTGCTTGGCATACATGTCTTCCAGTACGGGTTCGGTAGTTCCTCGTTTGCAGAAAAGGTCGTATCCGTAGCCCCGTTCTCCTCTGGCCTGCAAGGCGGGGCCGTAGGCGCGGAAGGCCACCTGGTCGTTTTCCCATGCCAGGTCGTCGTCGCGTTCGGGATATTCCCGGCCGCAGGCTGTCACGGGCACTTCAGCGGGCTGTCCGCGGCTTATGGTATAGGTGGCTTGCGCGTCGGCTTTTACATTGGCGGGAAAAATCAGCCGCCCGTCGTAGGTTATCTGGCTGGGCACTTCTTCGCCTTGTCCGTCGGTCACTACAGGCTGCCCGCTGTTTCCCAGGTTCAGCCGTTCCGACACTTCTTCCATCGGCACTTCTATCATCTCGCCCATGCGGTCCAGTCCTATGGGATTGGTCACGGTCACGGTCAGTGTGTCCTTATGTGTGCAGCCCGCGCATATCAGGGCTGCCGGAATCAGGGTCATCAGTCTGCTTTTCATATCTTTTCCGTGTTAATGTGAAAACAAAAAGAGCCGCAAGGAGGCTTTACAGCTTCCGTTGCGGCGTTGGAAATTATCAATGACAAAATCTCATTTCGGTTGTTTGCCTATATAGGCCAGGATGCCGCCGTCTACATACAGTATCTGTCCGTTTACGGCGTTCGACGCTTCCGAAGCCAGGAACACGGCCGGTCCGGTCAGTTCTTCGGCGTCGAGCCAGCGTCCTGCCGGTGTCTTGGCGCAGATGAACGAGTCAAACGGATGGCGGCTTCCGTCGGGTTGCGGTTCGCGCAGGGGTGCGGTCTGCGGGGTGGCTATGTATCCAGGTCCCAGTCCGTTGCATTGTATGTTGTATTCGCCGTATTCCGAGCAGATGTTGCGGGTGAGCATCTTCAGTCCTCCCTTGGCTGAGGCGTAGGCCGATACGGTCTCGCGTCCCAGTTCGGACATCATGGAACAGATGTTGATAATTTTGCCATGTCTCTTCTTCATCATGGCGGGCAGTACGGCCTTTGATACGATGAAGGCTCCCGTGAGGTCCACGTCAATGACGCGGCGGAACTCGTCGGCGTCCATCTCGTGCATGGGTATGCGGCGTATGATGCCTGCGTTGTTCACCAGAATGTCGACGGAACCTACGGTCCGTTCGATGTCTGCCACCATGGCCTGCACTGCGGGCTCGTCGGTCACGTCGCACAGATAGCCGTGTGCCTTGATGCCCCGGGCGGCATAGTCGGCCATGGCCTTGTCATAGTGTTCCTTGCTGGTGCAGTTGAAGCAGATGGTGGCTCCCTGCTCGGCGTATGCGGTGGCAATGGCGAAGCCTATGCCGTAGGAGGCCCCTGTGATGAGGGCCACTTTGCCTTCCAATGAAAAATTCAGATAAGGATTCATAATGGTGTCTTTTTATAAAAGTATATAAGGAATTCCATTGTGCGGGAGTCCGGACCTCATGGCGTGACTGTTTCCGCACACGCTACAAATATAGTGAAAGGCGAACGCCGCGACGGCAGGAAGCAATGCTTCCGGATGTCATGGCTGAGCCGCATCCTATATTCGCATGGCAAATATACTAAAAAGTATGTCTGTCTGTATCTTGCGGACAGCTTTATTTTTTCCTTTTTAACTGTCCGGACTTTCGCCGGGTCGCATGTCAGTCCTTGTGCCGGGTGGTAATGTGGAAACAGGCCTGCCTTATCTCATACTTCACGTAGCATTTTCCGGCTTGGCGCAGGTCGCGCAGCACTTCGGCCAGCACCAGTTTCAGAGTGTCGGCTCCTACGTCTTGCATGGGGCGTCCGTCGGGGTCTTCTATTTTTTCGAAACGTTTCCAGCTCACGTCAAAGGTGGTGCCGTAGGCGTGTGTGGAGTTGGCGCTGGCGTTGGTATTCCGTCGGCGCAGGCGTTTCACGTCGTTGCCCGTGCGTAGTACCGAGGTCACGATGATGCGGTTGGGGTTCAGCCCCTTGGAGTCAAGCGAGTCCAGAAAGTTCTGCCCTATGGTGTCCAGTAGCGAGGCGGCTCCGGGGATGAGGTAGGGGATGGAGTGGGTGAGCGAGTCTATGGCATACAGCCTGTTGCTTTCTATCTGTCTCAGGCTTTTTGTCATCTTCTCGGCTTCTCGGCGCGAGGCTATGGGGCGTATGCCTATGGCCTGTGCCACGTTCAGCTGTTTTTGGTTCAGGTCGCCGAAGGTACGGCCGAAATTGGACACGCCGCGTATGTTGCGCGGATTGTTCATCTTCATGGAGTCGTCTTTCTTCTTGCATCCGGCGAAGGCGAAAGCCGAAACCAGCGCTGTGACAAGCAGCAGGGGCATGATGGGTCTGTGGAGGTTTTTCATTTGCAGTCAATGGTTCTTCTTCGGGGGCTGTCCTTCTTCGGACAGTGCGCGTGGAGATAGGGAAAGGCGCGTGCCGCGACAGGGGGAAGTGTTGCTTCCGGATGTCATGGCCGAACCGCATCCTGTCTTCGCAGGGCAAAGATAGTGCAAAATGTGTGTAGTGCCAAAAGGGAGCCGCCCTTTCTCTTCTGACAGAATCATCCTGTTTTCCTCATTTCCCCTGTCATAAAGATGTTAAAATGCTGTTTCTGCTTACCGGTACTTTTCCATAATACGCCCGGGAATCGGTTGTTGTAAGGATATGTCTGTTTAAATATATTAAAAATGAGCCTATGACAGGCTGTTTTGTTTCATTGTGTTAATGAAATGGTGGACAGGAAGCCGTTTCCGTCATGCAGGCGACCCGTTTCCCGTCGGCTGGCAACCTGTCATCGGCCGACGGATGACCTGTTGCCAGCTTCCTGATGATATATTGTCCGCTTCCGTGCTGCGTAAAACGGGCTTCCAGGCGGATTTTTCTGCGTTTTCTGAGGATATTTGAAGTGTTAAAATTTGACTTATCAGTCTAATAATCAATATAAAAGGCTGAAAAATACTGCGTTCTTTCCCACCAAGCCTGCACTGGGTCGGAAATACGCGATTCTCCATGTTAAAGGAATGCAAAGTGTCAAAGTGACAAAACCTGTCTGTCGGCATGACCTGTAAGCGCGCGTCCATAAGATGCCGTGCAGACGGAAGAAGGGCTGACGGTGGCATTGCCGGAACCCACCAACGGCATCGCGCCTGTGCTGCGCATAAGGAAATGAAAATAGTAGGACAGGCAAGGCCGGATTCTTCATATAATCAGTTATCTTTGCGCCATAAATCAAGAATCCGCAACGATATGAAGATGAACTGGAAAAGACTGTTGCCCGACGTGGCGGCCATTGTGGCGTTTATACTGATTTCTTTTGTCTATTTCTTCCCGGCCGACATTGAAGGCCGCATCCTGTTCCAGCATGATACGGCGGCCGGAGCCGGAGCCAGCCGCGAGGTGAACGAGTATTATGAGCAGACTGGCGAACGCTCGCGGTGGACCGACGCGCTCTTCGGGGGGATGCCTACCTATCAGATAGCTCCCTCCTACGACTCCACGCGCCCGCTGACGTGGATGCAGACCGTGTACCGCCTCTTCATGCCGGGCTGTGTGGGGCTGGTGTTCATACTCATGTTGGGATTCTACATATTGCTCAGGGCCTTCGGACTGCCTGCGTGGCTGTCGGGACTGGGCGGGGTGCTGTGGGCATTCTCTTCCTACTTCTTCATATTGCTGTCGGCGGGCCACTTGTGGAAGTTCATCACGCTGGCCTACATTCCGCCCATGATGGGGGGCATTGTGCTGGCCTATCGCGGACGGTTGCTGGCGGGCGGCGCACTGACGGCGCTGTTCGTGGCCCTGCAGATTGTGTCGAACCATGTGCAGATGTCGTATTACTTCCTGTTCGTGGTGCTGTTCGTGGTGCTGGCCTACTTCATGCAGGCATGGCGGGCGAGGCTGCTGCCACAGTTCTTCAGAGCCACGGCCGTGCTGGTGCTGGCCGGACTGGTAGGGGTGGCCGCCAACCTGTCGAACCTATATCATACCTATACCTACAGCAAGGAGACCACACGCGGACAAAGCGAACTGGTGCAGTCCGGCGGCAGTGGGGGGACGCAGGCCACCGGCGGCGGACTGGACCGTGCCTACATCACACAGTGGAGCTATGGCGTGGGCGAGACGCTGACTTTGCTGGTGCCCAATTTCAAGGGAGGGGCTTCCGTGCCTCTGGCGGCCAGCGAGACGGCCATGGACAAGGCCGACCCGCGCTATTCGGGCATAGGACTGTACAACTCGCTGACGCAGTACTTCGGCGACCAGCCCATGACTTCCGGTCCGGTGTATGTGGGCGCGTTCGTGCTTTTCCTTTTCCTGTTGGGATGCTTCATTGTGAAGGGACCCATGAAGTGGGCGCTTTTGGGTGCCACGCTGCTGTCTGTCATGCTGTCGTGGGGCAAGAACTTCATGCCGCTCACCGACTTCTTCATCGACTATATACCTATGTATAACAAGTTCCGCGCCGTGTCGTCCATACTGGTGGTGGCCGAATTTACCATTCCGCTGCTGGCCGTGCTGGCACTGAAGGAGGTGGTGCGGCGTCCGGAATGTCTTCTGGACAAGATGCGGCCCACGTCAGGAGGACGTACTGTGTTCATTCTCGGTGCCCTGACGGGACTGGTCCTGTTCTATGTGGGATTTCAGGGCGGGGGAGAGAGCGTGTCCTTCGGTCCCTCCCAACTGGCCTCCATGCTGGCCTCGGCTGTGCTCACCGGCGGATATTTCCTCCTGGCGCGGTATGTGATGACCCGTTACAAGGGCGGTGTGCTGATGTTCACGTTGTGGCAGACGGCAGGCGTGGCTCTGCTGCTCATGATTGTGCCTTCGGCATTCTCGTCGGGCTTTGTCCCCGCACAGGAAATGTCCATGTTGCAGTCGGCCATACCGGCTCAGGAACTGCAGCCCATTGTGGACAACCTGTCGGAAATGCGTCAGGCACTGCTTACGGCCGATGCCCGGCGCAGCCTCTTCATCATCCTCATAGGCTGTGCCTTGCTGTGGTGCCATGCGGCCGGCAAGCTGCGTGCCCCGCTCGCTTTGGGCGGCATGGCCCTGCTTTGCCTCATAGACTTGTGGGGCGTGAACAAGCGCTACCTGAACGACTCGCAGTTCGTGGCCCCTTCGGCCAGAACCACCACTTTCGCACAGACCGATGCGGACAAACTGATTCTTCAGGACAAAGACCCGGACTACCGTGTGCTGAACTTTGCCGTAAGCACCTTCAACGACAACTCCACATCCTATTGGCATAAGAGCGTGGGCGGTTACCATCCGGCCAAGCTGCGCCGCTACCAAGACCTGATAGACCGCCATATAGCGCCCGAGATGCAGGCCCTGCAGACCGAAGTGATAAGCCGTAACGGGCAGATGGACAGCGTGGACGCCTCGAAGTTCCGCGTGCTGAACATGCTGAACACAAAGTATTTCATTTTCCCCGCCGGACAGCAGGGACAGACCGTGCCCATACAGAATCCTTATGCCTATGGGAATGCCTGGTTTGTGGACAGAGTGGACTACGTGGACGGCGCCAATGCGGAAATGGACGCCATGTCCACACTGGACCTGAGGCATGAGGCCGTGGCCGATGTCCGCTTCAAGGCCACGCTGGACGGTGCCGTACAGCCGGAAGCCGACAGCCTGTCCGTCATACAGCTTACCTCCTACGCCCCCAACAGGCTGACCTACCGCACGGACAATGCCCGCGACGGAGTGGCCGTGTTCTCTGAAATATATTATCCGCAAGGCTGGGAAGCCACCATTGACGGCAAGCCGGCCGAAATAGGGAGGGCTAACTATGTGCTCAGAGCCATGTCCGTGCCTGCCGGGCAACATGAGATAGTGATGACTTTCGATCCGAAAAGCCTGCACGTCACCGAAGCCATAGCCTATGCCGCACTCGTCCTGATGTTCCTTGCGCTGGCGGGGGCGGCGCTGAAGACGGCTGTACGGGGCGTAAAGCAGGGGAAATAGCCGTGCCAAGCTGTCTTTTCCCTCCATACTCCCGTATGAAAATCAACAGGATAGCTGTATAATTTGGAGATTTGGGCATAAAAACATTCCATTTGGTACACTTAGGCTTTTTTCCCGTTTGGAACAATCCGACGGTTTGCGTATTTTTGTGGGAAACGTTGTAACACTTAAATGTCAGTTATATATGAAGACCACCAGAACACTTCTCATCATCTGTTGCACACTGGCAGCCTTGTTTGCCACCAGGCAAGCCAACGCGCAAAACCAGGTAGACTCACACTACGGAGAGACCGAAACATTCAGACGAAGCTCCTTGTGTCTCATCATCCTTACGCATCAGGGCACACGTTATGCCGAAGAGATGGAACAACAGTTCCTGCAGATGCCCCTGCCCGAACGCTACAATGACCACAACGTAGACATACGGGTGCTGCACACCAGCGGCAAAGCCTCGAAAAGCGACATAGAACGCCTGCTGCAGAAGAACGGAATAGCCAAGCAACTCGTGGCCAAGTGGTTCAACCGCGACCCCTATACCGGACACATGGACATGGAACTGATTCACCGCAGAGGGGGCTATAACGCAACCTATGCCGACAGACGACGTGTGGAAAGCACCGAGCGCGGACTGGCCACCCTGCCCGAAGAGGGGGTGGACCTCATACAGAACACCTTCGTGCTGGTATGCGATATGAGCTACTACGACAAGGCCAATACCGGACAGGCTTTCAGCGCGCTGCTGGCCTTGGGAGCGGCCGCACTCGACGTCAATGCGGAGGTGCAGCGGCAGAAAGGCAACTACGATGCGGCCACCAACAGCCAGCTGGCCTCGCAACTGGCCGCCACAGGCTCGGCCGTAGCCTCGGACATAGGCGGGTTTGCCGTGAACATGAGGGCACATCTGTTGCGTCTGAAGTGGGACAACAAGCTGAAGGACATTATCTACCGCAACTATTGGGTGGATGATGACACGCCCGAGGCGGAAGCTTCGGAACGGAGCGCCGCATTCGAGGCCGACGACGAGAACTTCGGGCTGGAATATCTGGGATACTACCGCTCGCGCAGCGCACGTACCGTGTTCAAAAGTCAGGTGGAGCTGAATCAAATCATACGCCGCGAATGCGCCAACACCGTCAGCCAGGCCATGACCCGGCTGGCGAAGGCGTTCCCTGTGTTCAAGCCCAAAAGCCCGTTCTACTGTGACGGAGACCGGATTTATGCCTACATAGGCACAAAGGAAGGCGTGCGCTACGGGCAGAAATACGAAGTGCTGGAACAGAGGCGCAAGAAAGGCACCATAGAATACAAACGGGTGGCTACGGTGACCCCCACCAACATATGGAACAATATAGGCGTACGCTTTGACGACAGCGACATGGCCATGGAGACAGAAGGCACGTCATTCCGACGCCGGAGCGGTAGCAGAGACCTCTGCGGGAAAGGTTACCTGCTGCGCGAACAAGGCAAACTGGGATACCAATACAAGAGGCACAACTTCACCATAGGCGCCATAGCGGAAACCCACTACATGGAAGATTACGACTACAACACCGACTACATGTTCGGTATGGAAATGGGTTGGACGGTGAACTTCGGCAAATGGTTCGCATGGAATGTGCTGCAAGGCAAGGGACTGTTCACTTCGGGCATAGCGGCCGGCGGATATACCTCCGTCACATTGCGCACACCGCCCACAAGGAAAGGGGCGCTGGCCTTATTCGTACAGCCGCAGGCAGGCTATCTGTATCGTGACATTGACGATATGGAATACAGTGAGAGCGGTTTCGACTGGAACGTAAAGGCCGGCATAAACCTTACCCGTTCCCTTTACGTGGCCTACACCTACGGGCAGTATACGCGCAATGGAGTGTCGCTCGGCCTCATTTTTTAATTATTTAATACAGACAGCACACAGCCTTTGTACTTTTAGCACTATATTAGCAACCTCACAGTCTTTTTCCCTTTTCCGGACCTTGATTGCTGCCGGATGATGGAAGCCAAAAGGCAGTGAGGTTGTGCGTTTCCTTCCGGAAACATGCAACGCAACTTTTTTATTCACTATAACAACAATAACGCTATGAAGCATTACAGAAGATTGCTATTGATGTTGTGCATAGCATTGCTTGCCGCTGCCCCGACGGTGTACGGACAGAATGCCGAATACAACATTGCCTGCGCCGGACAAGGCAAAGACGGCGCCTATATGGTGAAGGTGACCACCCGCGTAAAAGACACTAAGAAAGGTGTGGAAGAACTGAAGAAATGTGCCGTGCACGGAGTGATGTTCCGTGGGTTCATGGGGGAAGCCACGGGATGCACCGACCAAAAGCCGCTAATAAAGAATCCCAACGTGGCTCAGGAGAAAGCCGACTTCTTCACCGACTTTTTCACCACAGGCGGGTATGCACGTTATGTGTCCTACATCGACTCTTCATTTACCAGTACCAAGATAAAGCGCAAGAACTATGAGGTGTCGGCCATATTCCTTGTCGACAAAGAGTCGCTGCTGCATTATCTGGAGCAGGAAAAGATAACAGACGGTTTCTCCAATCTGTGGTAGAGCCCTTTTTAAATTAATGCATAAACTTATAAAGATATGAAGCGCATATTCTTACTTATTCCGTTGCTGTGCCTCGCCCTGACCATGCAGGCACAGAAGACCATGTCGCCGCCCACTATCATGGTGGTGCCCGACGACATTTACTGCAAGACACACGGATACACCAAACCATTCAACAACCGGGGCACGACTGAAGAACGTCCCGATTACAAACGGGCCTTGACCGAGGACCACAACATGCACGCCGTGCTCACACAAATCAAGGAACTCATCATGGAGCGCAACAGCAAGTTCAAGATTATAGACCTGATGACATCCATAAAAAGCTATGAGGATGCCTTGGTGATGGATGCAGCCAATATGGCCGATGAATCGGAAAGCGTGGACGAAGCCATCATACGTAATTCGGATGCCGACGTGCTCATCAAGGTAGATTTCAACATCCTGAAGGAAGGTCCCGAACGGCAGGCACAGTTCACTATTACGGCTACCGACGCTTACACCAACCAGCAGTTTGCTCCGGTAAGCGGCATAGGTTCTCCTTCTACGGCAGCCAATCCGGCCGTCCTGGTGCGGGAAGCCATATTCGGCAAGATGGATGCGTTCCTGCAACAGATACTCAATTACTACACCAACATGCTGACCGACGGGCGTGCCGTGGCATTCTACTTCAACATACAGCAAGGAGCCGGTGTGGACATGAACACTCAGACCGGCGAATATCCTCTGGGTGACGTGATAGACGACATGCTTTATGATAACTCTGTAGACGGCACCGGAATGGAGCAGGTACAGGGAGGTGACACATTCCGATACTACCGTTCGGTACACATACCGCTTATGGCCGACGTAAGAGGACGGATGCGCAAGCAGAACGCCATGAACGTGGCACGGCGCATCGCCCAACAACTGCAGCAGAAATACCAGATAGAGTGCAGCTGCAAGATGGCCGGACTGGGGAAAGTATATATCTACATAAAATGACGTACCGTTCCTGACCGTTGGAAGACTCTGCCTGTGATGTATGCCTCTACATGTGAGATGCGTCTTACGTCACAGGCAGATTCCTTTTCAGCTGCTCGGAACGGAATTTGTCTTTACCGGTAAAGCAACCTTCTTATTCACAAACAAACATTAACAGCAATGAGATTTTACAGACAGACAAGCGCGGCCTTTGCCGCCGCATTTCTGTTGTGTGCAGGATGTGCACAGCAGGGAACAACTCCGGACATTCAGACCGCAGCAGACGGTATCACACCTCCTGTCATGGGATGGAGCTCATGGAACGCCTTCAGGGTGAACATAAACGAGGATATCATCAAAAACCAGGCCGACTTGCTGGTGCAGAAAGGGCTGAAGGACGCAGGCTACAATTACGTTAACATTGACGACGGATTCTTCGGAGAACGCGATGCCGAAGGCAAGATGCATGCACACACTACCCGCTTCCCAAACGGCATGAAGCCTGTAGTGGACCATATACACGGACTGGGGATGAAGGCCGGCATATACACCGACGCGGGAAATAACACCTGCGGTTCCAGAGGAGACAATGACGTGAACGGCATCGGAGCCGGCATATATGGGCACGAGGATCAGGACGCGCAACTGTACTTCGGTGAATGGGGATTTGACTTCATCAAAATTGACTACTGTGGGGGGAGTGATCTGGGACTGGACGAGAGGAAACGTTACACCGCCATAAGGGAAAGCATAGACAAGGTAAACAAAAATGTGTCGGTCAACATCTGCCGGTGGGCATTTCCCGGAACATGGGGAAAGGAGTTGGCCGCTTCGTGGAGGATAAGCGGAGACATCAACGCTTCGTGGGAATCGCTGAAGTATGTGGTGGGAAAGAACTTGTACCTGTCGGCTTATGCCAGGGACGGACACTACAACGATATGGATATGATGATTATAGGTTTCCGCAACAACAGCCGTGTGGGAGGAAAGGGACTTACCGTAAATGAAGAGATTGCACAATTCGGACTGTGGTGTATCATGAGCTCGCCCTTGCTCATAGGATGTGATCTGGCTGCGTTGCCCGACTCTTCGCTCCAGTTGCTTACCAACCGTGAACTTATAGCCCTGAACCAAGACCCGCTGGGACTTCAGGCTTACGTGGCGCAACACGATAACGAGGGATATGTACTGGTAAAGGACATTGAGAAGAAACGCGGACTGGCGCGTGCGCTGGCCTTTTACAATCCCTCGGATCAGCCGTGTCGGTTCTCTGTACCTTTCAATATACTGGAACTGGATGGAGAGGTGAAAGTGCGCGACCTGGTGGAACATGCCGATTTGGGCACGTTCAGTGACAGACTGGAGATGACGCTGCCTCCACGCAGCGGACGGTTCTTTCGTATAGAAGGAAAGAAGCGCTTGGAGCCTTCAGTCTACGAGGCCGAATGGGCTTATCTCCCCCTGTTCAACGATTTGGGTAAGAATCCGACTGGTATAACCTACGCTTATGATGACCGGATGTCGGGCAAGATGAAGGTGCGCTATCTGGGCGGACAGCCCGAGAACTATGCCGAATGGCCGGAAGTGTACAGTGAAGAGGGAGGCGAGTACGGGCTTACAGTATATTATTCCTACGGCAAGGGCAGAAAACTGGAAATAAGCGTGAACGGTACAATGACCGGTTCGGGCGAGCTGGCCGATGACAATGAATGTCACAGCGTGACTATTCCTGTGACACTGAAACCCGGATACAACGTAATACGCATAGGCAACAGTTACAACTGGGCTCCGGACATAGACCGCTTCACTCTGGCAAAAGCCATGGAATAAAGGCAGGGCTTCCCATGCCATTTAAAAGCCGGAAGAGACTGTGCCGGTACGGTGATTTCCGTATCCTGACACAGTCTCTTCCGGCTTTCTGTAAGGTAAGGGCTTGCCTTACTTCTTCACATAACTGTCCGGATAGGTGGTGGGATATGCCTGCACGCCTCCCTCCAGAACTATCCACGTATCAAAGGTGCGTTGTCCTTCCTTCATCACCATCACACGTGCTCCGTTTGGCAGATGGTTGTACACGGTGTTTCCGCCCGTATAACGTCCGTATCCCAGCAGGATGCCATGCCACATTACGGTGTAGTCGTTGTCGTGGTCGTGTCCTACAAACACTCCCATCACGTCGCCGGCCTCTTTCATGGCGGCAAACATGCCTGTGTTCAAGGCCGGAGCGCAAGCTTTCTCCATGCGGGTGCCTATAAGCACGGCGTTCTCGTCGGATGCCGCCAGATTGTATTCTGGCAGGGGAATGTGGAAGAAGGCCAAAGCCGGAAGCGGTTTGCCGCCGTTGGCTGAGGTGAACGCCGCACTTTGGGCGCGGTAGCGTCCCACTTGGGCATGGCTGAGCCAGGCATAACCTTTCACATCGTCCAGCGGGGCGTAGGAATGCGAGTCGAAGAAATAGAGCACGGCGGCATTGCGTCCGTCACCGTCCGATGACTTGACGGTCAGCGTATAGTCGGGCGACTCCTCCTGTCCGCGGTCGGGCTGAAGGTTGCCGGGCACCGAACGTACAATGTCATAAAGCTGGGCGCGGCTCATGCCCTGCTCGTCGTCGTGGTTGCCGAAGGTCACCACGAAAGGTACCTTGTGCGCAGCCACCCGCCGGAGCACGGTCACCATGCCGGTATCGGCCGGTTGGGCGTAAATCACGTCGCCGGTCAGCACCACCAGGTCGGGACGTTCGGACTCCAGCACTTCGTCTATCCGTTCCAGAGCAATGTCCGATGCCGGATTGCCGTACTTGAAGTGCACGTCGGTGAACTGCACAATCTTGAACTCGCCATCGCTGTTGAACTTCAGCGTGGCCTGTTGGGCCTTCAGCGCGGGCATGACCGACGCCGCAAGGCAAAGGGTAATGAAGAAATGTTTCATGTCTGTTTATATTTGGTAGATTGATAGGCTGACAGAACCTTAATCCTTTATTCTTGTCAGGTCTTTCTTCGGTTTGGGATAATGTCCGGAGGCTATGTGGCGTTTGGTGTCATTCACCATGTCTGGGGTGATTTCGAAACGATACTTTCCGTAGTCGTTCACCTCAAAGGTGCCGGTGACGAAGAATCCCCATGCTTCGAAGAAGTCGGTCAGGTCGGTTTCCAGCAGGTCACACGCCACCTTGATGAACTCATACATGTTGTTGATGGAAGCGTTGCCCTGTCCTTTGTCCGGATGGGTGCGCATATGTTCCATAAGGTCGGCATAAAAATCCTTGTATCCTTTCTCCTGGGCATAGAGATAGAGTTGCCAGAAAGGCACCAGCTTCTCAAAGGGGTCTTCCACACACATGATAAAGGGTTTTTCAGGAGCGTCGACCACGTGCTTGAGTGCGTTTTCATAATTATGGCTTTTGCTCAGACGGCTTGGCTGTCCTGCCTGTCGCAGTACGTACATGGTAAAAAGGTTGTTGCTCACTTCCGTCATGCCGCCCCAGGTGAGCTGCGGGCGCATTTGCATGACGTGTCCTATCTCATGGTTCACACCCCAGTCCTTGTAGATGTCCGGTCCGAGAGCCGCTCTCATGGTGCTTTCATTGCCAAGAAAAGCCACTCCGTCGCCATCGCGGAACATGAAATAGTTGTAGTTTACGCGGGCCAGAATGCGCTTGGATGGTATACGTCCGTATTTCGTCGCTCCGCTGAAGGTGTACTGCCGTTCCATGATTTTGTCGTAAGCGCTGGCCAGTTCTTTACCTTCGCCATATCTGAACTTTTTAAGGTATTCCACCGGATAGGCCAGCTGCATGTAGCGTGTCTTTACATCCATTACCGGACTCACGGCGTTGTCCAGCAGCCGGTTCCAGTCTTCGTTGGTCTGTGTCTCCGCATCAAAGTATCCGTTGGGCTTTCCTGTCACGAAATGTATGGTGATGGAGGGCGCGGTTTCCGGGTCGTCGGCGGAGTAGTCCACATAGACGTTGCCAGCCTTTTCCACATAGATTACATTGACTCCTTCGTGCAGGTCAAAGTATTGCCGCTTCAGTCCCCAACCTTCCGGGTCTTTGTCCGCAGCGAATCCGGGTGTGGGCTGGCGCATCCAGTCGGGAATGAGCAGTCCCACATGGCGTCCGTGCATATCGCCTGCCAGTATCACGTTTTCACCCTGTTCCAGGTAGACTCCGGTCATGTTCTCGTAGCGGCTGTAGCCGTTGTGCAGTTTGAGCTTCTCTTTCAGTACGTTGTCTGAAGCCACAGGCTTGTAGCTGGCCAACAGGTAGCGTGCCTGGTATGTCCCGTCGCGGAGCTGTTCCGCCAGCTGTCTCATCAGCGGACAGCCGAATGACTTCAGCTGTCTGTTCTTGAAGCCTTTGGCCAGTTTCGAGGCGGTCCAGTCATCAAAGTAGACCAGGTCTTTGGTTATGGCTTGGGTGGAATATGAGGGCGTCTGCCCTAAAGCTGCTGTACCTATGCCGCATAGCATGGCTACAGCCAATGTTCTGAAGATTGTGTTCATAGTCCTGTCTTTAGTTTGTTTGACAGACAAAGGTAATGTTTTCCCCGTCTTTGTTCCTGTCTTCTGGCAAAAAACGCATAAAAAAAGTGTCCGGCGGCGGAAAGGACAGGCCCAGACCTGCCGTTTCCGCCGCCGGACACAGCCTTTGCGGGATGTTTCGTCTTCAGAATATCACACCTACTCTGAAGCCTGCATTGTTTTGCCCTTCTATCTCGCCGGACAGCGTGACGGGCTTGTTGGTCATGTAGCTGTAGTATCCGGCCACATGAAAGCCTATGCGGCAGATTTTGAAGGGGAATATCTTCAGACCTATTTCGGGTGAGGTGTAGAATCCCCACGGATTGTCATACAGGCCTCCCGTGCCGAAGTATGTGGTGTAGCGTGAATAGGCTGCGCCCACCTTCAGGCCGATATAGGGACGCACTGTCCTGCTCTTGCTCAGGTTGAAGGCGGCGGTCACGCCAAAGGGCAGCTGGTAGGCCGAACGTTGCTGGTCGGTGGTCAGCGCTTCGGTGGGCGATATGGGCAGCGTCTGCCGTCCCACATACTTGTGGTTGGTGTGGAAGTTCAGGAAGGCGCCCACCGTCCAGCGGGGCGTCACGTCATAGGTGGCCTCGATGTTCATTCCCCATCCGCTGGCCTTGTCGGCATATCCGGTGGAGAAAGGTACGTTCATCTGCCAGTCCACTCCTATATGGAAGTCTTTGGCCGGCGTCTGTGCATAATTCTTGGCTGCGCCAGCCAGCATCAGTGCCAGGGCGCACGACATGATACGTAATATGTTGCTTTTCATTTTCGGTTTCCTCCTCATTCCGTTTGTTTGTCTGTAGTCAGATAAGGCGACTGGTCGAATGCCTGGCCTATGCCTTCATGCAGCAGCTGCCTGTTCACGCGGTTGTTGGCGTACAGGTATCCTGACATGCTGGCATACCACACTACGGGAATCTTCGACGGATGTTCCGCCGTGCCTCTTTGCGTCAGGTCCACCATCTCCATGACTAGTGTCTGGGTGTCGTAGGCGTAGGTCACCGGGTAGGGGTAGTACCATCCTCCCCATCCCCATCCCCAGTAGAAGGGATCCCACCATCCGTTCCAGTAGTCTCCGGTTATTACGAAGTTGGTCTGTGCCACGTAGGACAGCTGCACGCCCACGTCGGCGTTGTCTTTCTGTGCGGGGTCGCTTATGCGCGTATAACCCAGACTGTTCATGCGGGTCTCCACCTCGTCCAGAATGGTCATGGCGTTCTGGTCTGTCCAGTAGGAGACGTGTGTGTTGCCTGCCTCCAGAATGCTGTCGGGCAGGTAATAAGTGGCAAAACTGCCGAAGTCCGTGTCGGCGGCATGGTCGGTATACACCGTCAGGTCGGCGTCCAGGCTGTCCATGTCGGGGACTTTCTCGCAGGCAGTCAGCAGGCCGGCTGCCATGCAAGCCAAAAACATTATTTTCCTCATACAGGTTTTCTCCTTTCTCTTTTTTAATATGTCCATATGGCTTTATCTCACGAGGGACGCATCCCCGTGGCTTTCATTTACAGAAATGAGGTCATCCGTATTTTACTGCATCCCTTTCGGTTAAATAGCTTGAAGTGGTGTTGTGCAGGGTTAAAACGTCTTGCGGATTACCGGTTAGCGAACCTTCCCATAATATGGTATCTGTTTCATGGGGAAATGTTTCGTAGTGCGGATTCAATAACCTGTTGTATGACAGGTCCAGCGACCGTATCACGTACCTTGACAGGTCAGGAAACTCCGTGAGGCTGTCACCAGACAGGTCATAGTAATCCATCACCACGTCGGGGCGGACGTGGCGGAGCTGTTCCAGCTTGGAAAAGCTTTTGTCCTGTGCTGCTTCCGGATGTCATACTCCTCCGGGTCGTAGCCGTAGGGGTTATAGCCATCGTTTCCCTGTGCGGACATCCAGTCCACTCTTTTCCCTTCCGCAGGGCGCAGTAGGGGCAGCCCCGCAAAATCTCTCTGATTATTCTCTTTTTGGCCATAGACTTTTGGTTTTAAGGTTGCTTTTTTCATGGTTCTTGTCAGGAAACGTTTTTTTGCCATATCGGCAGACATGCTTCTCTACTTTTTTTGACATGGAGTCTTGTTTTATGGATATTTGGCATGCATCAATATGCGGTTTCTCCACAGCATCAGCAGGCGGTCTTCTCTGTTCCTTTTTAAGCTATACGAGTCATAATCATAATATGTCCCATTGAAGAGATCAAACGCCATATCGTCAATCGTTCCGGACCATACCGCTTGCGGCCCGAACACTTTTTTCAAAGTTTCTTTCGTCGGATAGATCTGGTTATCCATAAGGAAGAGAGCGGCTTTGCATTCGGCACACAATGCAGACCAGTAAAGCTTGCCTGATGTGGCAAGTTCGATGTCTCTGTTCAGTTCTCTTTTAAGGTTGTCATAAGCCTTTCTGTATGCTTCCTGTGCCTCTTTTTTCCGGCCGTTCAGCTCAAGTGCTATGCCCTTTGACAACAATTGAGGGAGTTCATGAGGCAGCCATGGATAAGTTGCTTTCTTTCTTTCTTTCGATTATTGTCGCCTCTATCTGTTCCATAATCTTCAGTGCGGCTTCCCTTTCTCCAAGGTGTGCAAGACACATGGCTTTGACATCTTTTACAGAGGAATAGTTTTTAGCCCGGAGGGATGCGTCCAGCAGGCGGACGGCCTTTCGCAACGAGTCCGGGCTGTCCATGTAATATTTTATGTAGGTCATAGCCGTTTCAGACAGCAGACTGGATGCGCTTAGCCGTTTTCTGTCTGTGACGCCCGGAAAACAAACGAGACATCTTAACGGTTCTTTGTCGGCCAGTCCTTCGCTGACTACGGTATCGGCTTGCAGGTAGAAAAGAAGGCTTGGACAAAAATAACGGTTATGCGATACGTCAAAATATTGCGACACGTCTGCCCATACGTTATAGTCCAGCATGTTGTGGGCCAAGACAAGCCTGCGTAGCGGTTTCCGGCAAAAGAACTCCAACAGCGAGTTGTGCGACACGTCCAGTTCCTCCAACATCGGAACGTCCAGCTTGTGTATCTCTAATTTCCCTTCCAACCGGTTGTAGGACAGGTTCAGCTTCTCCAGTCCGGTCGGCAAGTACCGGGGAACAAACGTGTCCAACTGGTTGTGCGACAGGTCCAGCGAACGGATCACGTACCTTGACAGGTCGGGGAACTCTTTTAGGCTGTCGCCGGAGAGGTCATAGTAATCCATCACCGAGTCGGGACGGACGTGGTGGAGACGTTCCAGCTTGGAAAGGCTTTTGTCCTGTGCTGCTTCCGGATGTGTGCAAGATACGACGGATAACGCGGCTGTCAGACATAGGAGAATTTTAGTATTTATGGAAGTCATTGCGATATTCATTTAAGGCGTCACGGAAATAATCCATGTTGTACTTTCCAATATATTCATGCATTTTGTTGTCATCATATTGCGGTTTCATGTCATTTGTAATGAAAATGCTGATAAATTCTTCCGAATATCCTCTGTTCTTCATAACATTGTATATTATACTTCCAGGTATGTTCTTTAAACCTGTTTTTTTTGAAATATCATTGCAGATACTATTGTAAATGGCAAAATGGCGGGCATGCATGGATTCATGGGTCAATATGACAACCAAGGCCTCCTCTGCTGTCCTGACTGTACTCCAATCAAAGCCTGTACTGTCAGCGGTGGCATTAGCTGTTGTCCATCCGTTTTCATCAATGCATTTTTCATTGAATGTGATGGAATATAGTCCGGTGTTAGGGTCATATTTTGTTATTGCAGCGGAATCTTTCTCGTCAGCTTTAGTGAATGTGTCTATTTGCAATACCATACTTACGTATCCTCTGTCAAAATACACCAACAGTTCTTTCAGTACAGAGTTGCTTTCCATTATTTTCATCAGTTGCCTTTGGAATGCTGGCTTTTCCTCCATGTCTTTAAAGTAGAAGTGATTCTTGTCCGTCACGTCCACCCCGTCCACCCCGTCCTTTTGCGGATTATGACCTCCTCCCACTTCCGTATCATACACATCATAATAAGGACTGTTGTAGTAGTAATAGTCTTCCCCGTAGATATCAAACCATATGTCACTCTCGTCTCCGGGATATTCCCTGTCAATGAAGGGGTTGTCCGTGTCTCCCCAAGGCGGGATTCCGCTGCTCCATCCCCCGCCGTCATCTCCGGAGTCGTAGTATCCGTAGACCGTCACTTCGGGCAGCGTGCCCCCGTCCTTTATGTAGCCGTACTCCTCCGGGTCGTAGCCGTAGGGGTTATAGCCGTCGTTTCCCTGTGCGTACATCCTGTCCTCTCTTTTCCCTTCCGCAGGGCGCAGCAGGCGCAGCCCCGCAAAGTCTTCTCTGGTTATTCTTTTTTGGCCATAGACTTTTGGTTTTAAGGTTGCTTTTGCAAATATACACTATTCCTTTCATAATTGTCCGCTGATTTCTTATGTTATGTAGCATGTTTCCCGCCTTTTGTCACTTTGACACTTTGCATTCCTTTAACACGGAGAATCGCGTATTTCCGACGGGGTGCAGGCCCGGTGGAAAAGAACGCAGGGATTTTCAGCCTTTCCTGTTGTACTTTAGGAAGATAAGCCGAAATTTAACACTTCAAACGCCCTCAGAAAACGCGGAAAAGTCCGTCCGGAAATCCGTTTTTCACACGGCGGAGGCTGGCAACAGGTCATCGGGAAGCTGACGGCAGGTCATCAGTCGGCTGCCAATGGGTTGACAGCCGGCGGGGAATGGGTTGTCCGCACGGTGAAAACGGCTTCCCGACCTGCTTGTTATTAACATAAAGAAACAGAGAAGCCTTATTTGCAGTTTTGTTTAACGTATATAAAGGGATTTATCCGTACATTGTCTGTTTTTCCGGCCTGTTTTGAAAAAGAGACGGTAAGCGGAAACGGAATTTTCCCGTCTTTGTGACAGAAAAAACGGAGAAACGGTGTGATTATGTCATTCCTTTCTATGCCCTTTGCAGGGAAAGGAGGCGGCGGTTTTGGGAAAAAGACGTAATTTTGCCGCACGAACAGAAAAATGAGGATACAATGAAGATTGGCGTCATTTGTGCCATGGACAGCGAGTTCCGGCAGCTTGCCGGACGCATGGCAGAGAGAACGGAGAGCAGCGACGGCCTGTTCACTTATACGCATGGCCGGATAGGACGGAATGAAGTGGTGCTGATGCAGTGCGGCATAGGCAAGGTGAATGCTGCGGCAGGCACGCTGAGGCTGACAGACAGGCACCGTCCCCACTGTGTGCTGAGCACGGGCGTGGCGGGAGGTATAGACCCTTGCCTGGGCGTGGCGGACATGGTGGCCGGAAGCCGCACGGTGTATCACGACGTGTGGTGCGGCGAGGGGAATGCCTACGGACAGGTGCAGGGCCTGCCCGCACAGTACGAGGCCGACCGCCGACTGCTGGAGCTGGCCCTTTCCCTTGACGGACCGGAACACCGTGTGCACGGAGGCCTGATCTGTACGGGCGACCGCTTCATCACCGACCGTGCCGGGTTGGATGCCATCAAAGGGAAATTCCCTGAGGGGCTGGCTGTGGATATGGAGTCGGCGGCCATCGCGCAGGTGTGCCATCTGTGCGGGGTGCCTTTCCTCAGCCTGCGCGTCATAAGCGACACGCCGGGAGCCGACAACCACGCCGCCCAGTACGCCGGTTTCTGGGAGACGCTGGCCGGACGTTCCTTTGACACCACCTGGAGATTTCTGGAGCTGATATAACAACATACTACTACCGCAATGAAAAAGATACCGAGTTTTACCATTGACCACATCCGTCTGCTGCGGGGCATATATGTCTCGCGCAAGGACGAAGTGAACGGCGAAGTCATCACCACGTTCGACATCCGCATGAAGGAACCCAACCGCGAACCTGCCTTGGGACAAGGCGCGCTGCACACCATAGAGCATCTGGCGGCCACCTACCTGCGCAACAATCCCCAGTGGCAGGACCGCATCATCTACTGGGGTCCCATGGGATGCCTTACGGGCAATTACCTGCTGATGCGGGGCGACCTGCAGCCGGCCGACATACTGGAGCTGATGCAGGACACCTTCCGCTTCATAGCCGGCTATGAGGGCGAGGTGCCCGGAGCGGCTCCCCAGGACTGCGGCAACTACCTGCTGCACGACCTGCCCATGGCACGGTGGGAGTCGGCCAAGTACCTGCACGAGGTGCTGGAGCACATGACCGAAGCCAACATGAACTATCCGGCCAAGTGAAAGGCTACAAACGCATAATAGGATGATAAGCATACGCAAGGCCAGCCTGGCCGACCTGCCGGAGCTGATGGAGCTTTTCGGACAGGCCAGGCTCATCATGCGGAGTGACGGCAACATGAACCAGTGGACCGGCGGATATCCGCAGGCCGGACTGGTGGAGGGCGACATCGCGCGGGGCGACTGCTACGTATGTATGGATGGGGACAAAAGAGCGGTGGGGACTTTTGCCTTTATCGTAGGCGAAGACCCCACTTATGCGAAAATCTATGAAGGCAGTTGGATGGATGACACCCGCCCCTACGGGACCATACACCGCCTGGCTTCCCTGCCCGACGTGCATGGAGTGGCTGCCGCCTGCATAGACTGGTGTTACTCCCGGTTGCCCAACCTGAGGGCGGACACGCACCGCGACAACCGCATCATGCGCCACGTGTTGCAGCGCAACGGGTTCGTCTGTTGCGGCATCATTTATCTGATGAACGGCGACGAGCGGCTGGCCTATCAGAAGTGTGCGGCTCATGCTGTGCCGTCTCCGTCGGCCACGGGAGGATAGCGGCGTTCAAGCTCCTCAACGGGGCATCCGGTGAAGTAGTCTTCTACGAAGTCCCATCGCTGGGTGTCGGTCAGGTGTCCGTTGCCGAAGAACAGGGTGAACAGCCTGATCTGTTCCTGGAAGATGCGTTCGTTGTTTTCCAGAATCCGGTTGCGGTATTCGCCCGACGCGGCCAGCTCCTTCATGAGTCCGGGCCGGTGGAACCGCAACAGTACGCAGGGCGTTCCTCCGCCTGTCATGCTGAAGGACAGGCAGTCGAGCATGGACAGCAGGTTGAGCAGCATGTTGAGGTCGGAGAATGGGGTGCAGTAGAAGGTCAGACGGTCGCCTTTCTGTCCGCCGATGCGTTGCGCGGCCAGCTTCCGGTAGCGCGACAGGAGGAGGTCGAACCCCTTGGTCACGGTGAACGACAGCTCGCTGGATTCCTTCTTTTGGGCGCTGCTTATGTAGCTCACGCTCCGTCCCTCTTCCGTGCGGCTTTCCAGCAGCGCGCCGAGGAACCGTTTGGCGGAGCGCACGTCCATATGGTGTTCCGCAAAGATGGCCCGGAGCTCTTCCTCGTCGAATTTCCCCTTGCGCTTCAGCAGGGCGGTCTTCATCATCACGGTGAGGCTGTTGAAGAGGGAGTCCATGCGCCGGTGTATCTCCGTGGCGTCTTCCTTCAGCATCACTTCGTGCTTGCCCACGGCGACGGCTCTTGCCCCTTCGAGCAGCGTGCCGTTGCCCAGCTTTTGCTTGAACTCCTTATATCCCAGTTCGGGGAACCGCTCTTCCCACAGCCTTTCCAGACTGACGCGCCACACGTGGTCTCCATCCTTCACAGGCGTGAGGTATTCCCCGTATGTACGGGCGAAGAGGTCGCCGGTCTTGTCCTGTACGAAGCCTTCGGAGAGCAGGTTTTGCGGACTGACGTCGAACAGCGGTTCGCCATAGCGCTGGTGCAGGTCGTCCTCCAGCCAGAGCAGGGCGGTCTTGACAAACTGTCCCAGTTCCGATTCATACTCCAGCTTGTTCTTTGTGCGGGGCAGCTTTACTGCGAATTCGAAGTCGGACAGGGATATCCTCATTTCCGGCTGTTCCCCTTTCATCTGATAGACCTCCAGCAGCTTGCGCAGGATAAGGGCCAGCTGCTCCTGGGCGATGTTGCCCGACTGGTGCAGCCGCTTCATGTAGTAGAAGTCCCGTTCGTGGAAGTCGGTGGCGGCCACACCCTGTATGCCGGCGTCGCGCGCGGCACGTCCTATCTCCTGTATGTAGTCTACGAAAGTGCTTGACGGGGCCACGTGGTACACGCGGTCTATGTCGCTGATGTCCACTCCCATGCCAAAGGCTTTGGTGGCCACGATGAGCCGTTTGGTCCCTTCCTTGAATTCCTTTATGATGCCGGCTTTCTGCTCCTTGTCCTTCTTGCCGTAGTACGAGGCTGCCAGCCGCCAGTTCTCCGGCCGCACCCAGCTTTTTACGCGCAGGTCTATGGAACTGGCAAAGGGGTAGTACAGCAAGGTCTTGTGTCCGTTGAGGAATCCTTCTATCCGTTCGGACACTACCCGTTGCTTGGCCTTGTCGTAGGTCTCGTCTTCCCCGATGGCCATCTGCCTGATGTCGAACCCTATGTTCTGCCTTTTCGCCGTACCCATGTAGAGCACGCAAGGCGCCATTTGCAGGGAACGTATGGTCTCGAACACCATGTCGTTGCCGCCTTGCGGGTTCCATACGGCTGTTGCGGTGAGGGCAAAGATGGGGAAACCGTATCCGAGGCTTTGTTTCAGGCCGTTCAGGTAGCGTCCCAGAAACCAGTAGTCCACCCTGAACTCTTTTCCCCAGGTGGTCACGGTATGGGCTTCGTCCACCACGACCAGTCCGATGTGGCGTTCTCCTACGAAGTGCCTTATGTCATAGGACAGGAGCAGTTCGGGCGAGAGGTAGAACAGGTCCACTTCGCCTTCGCGCACCTGTCTGTACACTTCGGACTTCTGTTCGGGCGACAGGTCGGACGAGGCGTAGGCCACACGTCCGTATCCCTTGTCTTGCAGGCTTTCCACCTGGTCTGTTATCAGCGCTTTCAGCGGAGAAACCACGATGGTGAGCATGCCGTAAGCCTTTCCCAGATAGATGGCCGGCAGTTGGAACAGCAGCGATTTGCCCGAGCCAGTGGGGGCCGTGAGCAGCAGGTTGTCGGCCTCGTGGCCTTCGCGGGCTTTCTCGGCCTCGCGTACCACGTGTTCTATGAGCTGGCCTTGCGATATGCCCAGCTTGTCTTTACCTCTGGACAGGTCGTCGTATATCTCCAGGTTGCGGAAATGGGGGTATCCGTAGATTTCGCCCAGCAGGTTTTCCATGTCCTTGCGGCAGGAGTCGGGCAGTTTGCGCTCTTTCAGTTCCGGCAAAGGGCGTGTGGGGTTATGTGGGGTTGTTGTCATAAGCGGTGCAGTATGAATTACATGGGTAAGTGGTGCGTTTCTTCTTGATGGAAGAAGAGAGAAACTTATTACAAAAGTAATATAAAAATCCATCTCCCACAACTTTTTTGCGGAAGACGGAGTCTGAGGTGAACCCGTCCGCAGGAAGCGGTGAGTCCGTTCGTGCCAAATGATTGAAAAATGCGGTATACTCTGGATGGTTGTGTCTGTCTATCGCCTGAAGCCTATGGGTAGGGATGTGTGTGCGGAAGCCGATGGGGGAACCATGAGGCTGGCTTTCTTCACGTCGCAGGCTTCCACGGTCTGTAGGGCGGTGCGTGTCGGGAGGTCCTGGCCGGACATCAGCCTGTCCGACAAGGCCGATAGCAACCCTTCGTCCACAAACCGGCACATCCAGCGGGCGTTGCTGAAGAACCTGTCCTTGCCTGCCACGGCCTGACGGATGGTGTAGTCCAGTGCTTTCCTGGCTTCTTCCGACAAGCGGAATTCCATGGCTCTCAGCCGTCTGCAGGCTATCTCCATCAATTCTTCAGGAGAATAGTCCTCAAAATGCAATACGCAGGAGAACCGGTCTCTCAGTCCGGGATTTGTGGCCAGCAGGGTTTCCATTTCCTGCTCATATCCGGCCATGATGACCAGCATGTCAGGGTTGGGGGCGGACAAGGCGGTCAGCAGTGTGTCCACTACCCTCATGCCGAAGTCCCTCCGGTTGTCCGGACCTACGTACAGGGTGTATGCCTCGTCAATGAAGAGCACGTTTCCCCGTGCGGATTCCAACACCTCAAGGGTGTTCCGTTCCGTGTCGCCGATGAACCGTCCTACCAGCCGGCTGCGCTCTGTCACCACCACTTCGCCTTTCGACAGCAGTCCCAGCGACCGGAAGGCTTGTCCCAGAAGTTTGGCCACGGTGGTCTTGCCCGTTCCCGGATTGCCGGTGAATATCATGTGCGACAGTCCCCGTCCGGTGGGCTTCAGTCCGGCCATCCGCCGTTGTTCGTCAAAGCGCACGCGGTTGAACACCGTTTGCAGGCGTCCTTTCAGTTTGTCCAGTCCCACCAGTTTGTCCAGCCCGTCCATGCTTTCGGCAAATCCGGCATGTGCCGTTTCGGCAACGGGCCTTTCCACGTCACTGGCCGCGATAGTGGATGCGGTACGCTTTCCCGTCCAGACGGTTGTGGCCAGCAGTCGGTTGCGGCAGCGGACCAGCAGGTGTTCCTCCATATACCGGTCCAGCTCTCTTTTTCCCCAGTGGGCCAGCTGTCCGTGGTTGCAGGCTTCTGTGAAGTAAGAGGCTGTCCGTCGGGCTGCCCCTTCGGAGAACCGGAAGTCTTGTTTCTCCAACTGGCTTTGCAGGTAGTGCACCAATTGCATGGGAGTGGCCTGTTTCTCGTCTATGCGGTTTTGTGGAGGGAAATACTTCCGCAGGGCCGGCGCGTTTTCCAGCAGGTTGTCTATCTGTTGTGCAGTCCCGCACAGGCAGAGCGACCATTCCTTTTGCGTCTCCAGCTTGTTCTTCAGCTGGCGCAGCAGCGGTTGTCCTTCGGCTGTGGCCAGTATGCCGATGTTGTAGAAGCATACGGTGCGTTGCCAGCAACCGTCCAGCGGGTCGTTGCAGGTGTCTGCGGACATCTGCCGTTGGTAGGCCTCTATCCAGCGGGCGGCATCTTCCGTGTGCAGGTCGGTGCACTGGAAGGCCATCCGTGCGAACGGTTCCACCAGGCTGTGGTCTTCTGTGGCGAACAGGTAGTGTCCGTAGCAGGTCAGCGACTTCAGTGCCCAACGGAAACGCATGTGGTTGAACTGCTGTGTCCGGAGGCAGTCCAGCAATTTCTGTCGGACAGCTCCCTGCCGTGGGGTAAGGCATATCAGGTTCCAGTAATACCCGTCCTCGCTCCGCATGGCTTCCAGTGCCAGTCGTTCGTCCGAACTGGAGGTGACAGGACGTTGCCTGCCGGTGGTGAATCGCTGTCCGTCGGTGTGGAAGGGAATGACGGAGTAAGGCTCTCCGTTGTGTTCGGCTACCAGCAGGTAGTTTCCGGGCATCCAGATGCGGGTGGGTACAATGGTGTCTGTGCCGCTTCCCATGGACAGGTAATTCTCGGTCAGGCACTGGAAGGTCACTTCGTTCCTTTCGTCGGGCTGAATGTCGAACTGTGGCGACAGTTGCAGACGGCCCGTCGCTTTTCCGTCGGTCTTCAGGTCTAAGGACAGCAGGCGCGGATGTTGTGTCAGACTGCCGCCTTGGGGCAGTACGCGGAAATCGTAGCAGAAGTGCCCGTCCAGGCGTTCGGTCACATGCCATTCCTTGGGGTTGGGTTCTATGTGTCCGAAGAGCAGGAAGTAATTGCCGGTTTCCAGTGACGGCACATGCTTGCTCAGGTCGGTCAGCCATTCGCCCTCGGAAGGTTCTTCACAGATGTGGCACAGTGGTCGTGCGGTTCCTTCGCGGTAGAGCCATATGTCTATGGTAGCGTCTATGTCGCAGGCTTTCCGGTCTACGTTGGCATAGTAGATGTAGAAGTTCTCTTCGTGCGGCTTGTCGGGAGCGGCATACAGTCGTGGGCGGTCCGTATGCAGGTCTGCCTTGGAATCGCCGTAATTCAGCTGCATGTAGCTGAAGGTGTAGTGGCAGTCCTTTTTTATGCGTGGAATCTGGTAGGTGTGCCCGTGCCGTTGCCCGCGTTTCACCGGGGTGCCGTCTTCATGGTCATCATCCGCCGGTATGGCGGCTTCTTCTGATTGCAGGTAGTCATGGAGCAGGACGTCGAATTCCTGTTCCGTCATAGGGTTTTCGTTAGGATTCGGATGATTTGTCATAGTTGTCTGATTTTAGAGCCTGTTTAAATTTTCCTCTTTAAGATTTTTATTCAGCCTCTTTTGAGCCTCTTTTCGGCCTCTTTTCCTGTTCTTATTCGTCACGTAGCCCGCTACGCTCCTCATAACAACCGGAAAATATCCTCGGAAACAGCCCTCAAAATAAGGCTGAGCAAAAT
>CASFQC010000013.1 GCA_949296415.1 uncultured Bacteroides sp.
CCTCCCCGTCACGCCTTACTTCGTGGAGAAAGTTATCCAGAAGGAGAAGCCGGACGGCATCATGCTGGCCTTTGGCGGGCAGACGGCGCTGAACTGCGGCGTGTCGCTCTACAAGGCGGGCGTGTTCGAGAAGTACAACGTCCGCGTGCTGGGCACGCCCGTGCAAGCCATCATTGACACCGAAGACCGCGAACTTTTCGTGGAGCGTCTGAACGAGATTGACGTAAAGACCATCAAGAGCGAGGCCGTGGAGAACGCCGAAGACGCCCGCCGCGCCGCCCGCGAACTGGGTTACCCCGTCATTGTCCGCGCCGCCTATGCCCTGGGCGGATTGGGCAGCGGCTTTTGCGACAACGAGGAGGAACTGAACGTACTGGTAGAAAAAGCCTTCTCCTTCTCCCCGCAAGTGCTGGTGGAGAAGAGCCTGCGCGGCTGGAAAGAGGTGGAATACGAGGTGGTGCGCGACAGGTATGACAACTGCATCACCGTCTGCAACATGGAGAACTTCGACCCCCTGGGCATCCACACGGGTGAGTCAATAGTCATCGCCCCCAGCCAGACGCTCTCCAACACCGACTATCACAAGCTGCGCGAACTGGCCATCCGCATCATCCGCCACATCGGCATCGTGGGCGAGTGCAACGTGCAGTATGCCTACGACCCGCAGAGTGAGGACTACCGCGTCATCGAGGTCAACGCCCGCCTCAGCCGCTCGTCGGCTTTGGCCAGCAAGGCGACGGGCTATCCCCTGGCTTTCGTGGCCGCCAAGTTGGGCTTGGGCTATGGACTCTTCGAGCTGAAGAACTCTGTCACCAAGACCACCAGCGCCTTCTTTGAGCCGGCCTTGGACTACGTGGTGTGCAAGATACCCCGTTGGGACTTGGGCAAATTCCACGGCGTAGACAAGGAACTGGGCTCCAGCATGAAATCTGTAGGCGAGGTCATGGCCATCGGCCGCACCTTCGAGGAAGCCATCCAGAAGGGCCTCCGCATGATAGGACAGGGCATGCACGGCTTTGTGGAAAACAAGGAACTGCGCATCCCCGACCTGGACAAGGCCCTGCGCGAACCGACGGACAAGCGCATCTTCGTCATCTCCAAGGCCTTCCGGGCCGGATATACCGTGGACCAGGTGCATGAGCTTACCAAGATTGACCGCTGGTTCCTGGAGAAGCTGATGAACATCATGCAGACCTCAAAGGAACTCCACGCCTGGGGTGCCAACCACAAGCAACTTCTTGACCTGCCCGACACCTTGTTATATAAGGCAAAACGACAGGGTTTCACCGACTTCCAGATTGCCCGCGCCATCGGCATGGAGCAGGACGAGGACATTGAGCAAGCCAGTCTGGAGATACGCCACCACCGCAAGAACCGGGGCATTCTGCCCGTAGTGAAGCAGATAGACACTTTGGCCGCCGAATATCCCGCGCAGACCAACTACCTCTACCTGACTTATAGCGGTACGGAAAACGATGTGCATTACTTAGGCGACCATAAAAGTATTGTCGTTCTCGGTTCAGGTGCCTACCGTATCGGTTCCTCTGTGGAGTTTGACTGGTGCGGCGTGCAGGCATTGAACACTATCCGCCAGGAGGGCTATCGCAGCGTGATGATTAACTACAACCCGGAGACTGTCTCCACCGACTACGATATGTGCGACCGCCTCTACTTCGACGAATTGACCTTCGAGCGTGTGATGGACATCCTCGAACTGGAGAACCCGCACGGGGTCATCGTTTCCACGGGCGGACAAATCCCCAACAACCTGGCCATGCGTCTTGATGCCCAGCGTGTGCCCATCCTAGGCACCTCGGCCAAGAGCATCGACAATGCTGAAGACCGCGACAAGTTCTCCGCCATGCTTGACCGTATCGGCGTGGACCAGCCCGAATGGAGCGCGCTGACCTCAATGGAGGACATCAATGCCTTTGTGGAGAAGGTAGGCTTCCCCGTCCTTGTCCGTCCCAGCTACGTCCTGTCCGGTGCCGCCATGAACGTATGCTCCAACCAGGAAGAACTGGAACGATTCCTACAACTTGCAGCCAACGTCAGCCAGAAGCACCCAGTAGTGGTGAGTCAGTTCATTGAGCACGCAAAGGAAGTGGAGATGGATGCCGTAGCACGCGAGGGCGAAATCATTGCCTACGCCATCTCGGAGCATATTGAGTTTGCCGGGGTGCATAGCGGCGATGCTACCATCCAGTTTCCCCCACAGAAGTTGTATGTAGAGACCGTGCGCCGCATCAAGCGTATCAGCCGCGAGATAGCTCGTGAACTGAATATCTCTGGCCCGTTCAACATACAGTTCCTGGCAAGGGATAACGACATCAAGGTCATCGAATGCAACCTGCGTGCCTCGCGCTCCTTCCCCTTTGTAAGCAAGGTGTTGAAGATTAATCTTATCGAATTGGCTACCAAGATAATGCTGGGCATCCCCGTAGAGAAACCGGACAAGAACCTGTTCGACCTTGACTATGTGGGTATCAAGGCCAGTCAGTTCTCTTTCAACCGATTGCAGAAAGCTGACCCGGTGCTTGGCGTTGACATGGCATCCACCGGTGAGGTGGGTTGCTTGGGCGACGACACCAACTGCGCCATCCTCAAGGCCATGCTCTCCGTAGGCCAGCGCATTCCGGAAAAGAGTGTGCTCCTCTCCACCGGCGGACCGAAACAGAAAGTAGAGATGCTCCAAGCCGCACGCCAGCTCCAGAAGAAGGGCTATAAGCTCTACGCCACAGGCGGCACGGCCAAGTTCCTCACTGAAAACGGCGTAGAGAATACTCGCGTCTATTGGCCAAGCGAGGAAGGGCAACCGCAGGCGCTTGACATGCTTCACCACAAGAAAATAGACATGGTGGTGAACATCCCCAAAAATCTCACATCGGGCGAGCTGAGCAACGGCTATAAGATACGCCGTGCGGCCATTGACCTGAACATCCCCTTGATTACCAACGCGCGGTTAGCAAGCGCTTTTATCAACGCTTTCTGCACGATGTCAGTGGACGACTTGGCAATCAAGTCATGGGCTGAATACAAATAAAATAAAGGCGGAGTCTTCCGGAGACTCCGCCTTTATCAATTTGCCGACAAATGTATTCCGACTAAGGTTTACGTTTCACTTAGGGGCTTTTTTATACAGATAGAAAGCTATGAACGTATATAACACATTTGGGATCCACACAGCTACCACCGGAGGGACATTGCCATTAACAGCAAAAGTGGAAGTTATAGTTTGAAACAATATATAAGAGAAACTCAAGGCCAACCCAATGCCCAAGTACAGCCCCATACCTCCTTTGGTCTTGCGTGACGACAAGGAAACACCTATGAGAGTAAGTATGAATGAAGCAAAAGACATGGCTATGCGCTTATGGTATTCTATCTCAAATTCTTTGATATTGGCGAATCCACGTTGCCGTTGACGGTCTATATATTCACTAAGCTGAGGACTGGTGAGCATTTCTTGTTGATTCTTCATGATAAGAAAGTCTGCCGGTTCCATGAAAAGAGTGGTATCTATACGCTCACCTTTTTCTATGGACTCCTTCATGCCGTCCATCCTACGTATCATATAATCTTTTATTATCCACCTGTGCACGGCCGTTGTATCGTATGTGATGGAACGTGCTGTGAGATGAGATACCAATTGCTTTCCCTTGAATTTGTCCAAAGAAAAACGGTAACCTGTCCGACTATAGTTTTCATACCTGTCTATATACGCTATAACCCCGGTGTCCACTTCCAGTTGTATGTTATTCGCAGTATTAGCCTTGCGCTGCTTATAATATTTGTCCTCAAAATTAATCCGGGTGACACTCCCTTTAGGAATGACATATGCACCCAGACAGAAAGTGACAACAGCAATAATTGCGGCAGAAACCATATAAGGGCGCAACAGCCGCTTAAAGCTCATCCCGCATGAGAACATTGCTATTATCTCAGAGTTTTCGGCTAGCTTAGAGGTGAAAAATATAACAGCAATAAATACGAATAAAGGACTGAATAGATTGGCAAAATAAGGCACAAAGTTCATGTAATAATCAAAAACGATGGCATGCCACGGTGCCTCATGGGACATAAACCTGTCCATTTTCTCATTGAAATCGAATACTACCGCTATGGAAAGTATCATTGCAATGGCAAAGACATATGTTCCAAGGAATTTCTTGATGATGTAGTAATCAAGCCGTTTCAGAAATCTTCCAGCAGGTAAATGCGGGCGAAACTTTTTCAGCTTATCCAAAGTCTCTTTTTTCATAATCTTGTCAATAGACGTTTTACCATATCTGCTTTCCATGTAGCAAAATCACCGGCAAAAATATGCTTACGTGCTTCTTTAACCAGCCAAAGATAAAAAGCCAAATTGTGAACGGAAGCTATTTGTAAAGCCAGCAACTCCTGAGCATGAAAGAGATGGCGTAAATAAGCCTTGGAATAGATTGAATCCACATAGGAAGCTCCGTCGGGCTCAATGGGAGAGAAATCGTATTCCCACTTTTTATTGCGCATATTCATTATGCCATTTTGGGTGAACAACATGCCATTGCGTCCATTACGGGTCGGCATCACACAGTCAAACATGTCCACACCACGTTCAATACCTTCCAATATGTTGACAGGAGTACCTACCCCCATAAGATAACGCGGCCTGTCTTTAGGTAATATGGCATTTACAAGTTCTATCATTTCGTACATTTTCTCAGTAGGTTCTCCTACAGCTAACCCTCCTATTGCGTTTCCCTCAGCATCTTTAGAAGCTACATATTCTGCAGCCCGTTTGCGTAAATCCGGATATATACAACCTTGGACAATAGGAAATAGCGATTGGGCATATCCATATTTTGGGACAGTCTGCTTGAACCTGTCAATGCAACGGTCAAGCCACCTATGTGTCAGTTCCATAGACTGTTTGGCATACTCAAAACTTGCTTTGCCGGGAGTGCATTCATCAAATGCCATCATAATATCGGCACCAATAGTGCGTTCAATGTCTATCACTCGTTCAGGAGTAAACAAGTGTTTGCTTCCGTCAATATGCGAACGAAACTCTACACCCTCCTCACGAAGTTTTCTGATTCCTGACAAAGAAAAGACTTGAAATCCTCCACTATCGGTCAGTATCGGACGGCTAAACCCATTGAATTTATGCAAGCCTCCTGCTTTTTCCAAGACTTCCAGACCCGGACGCAAATAAAGATGATATGTGTTTCCCAATATGATTTGAGCCTTGATATCTTCTGACAATTCTGTCAGATGTACAGCTTTAACTGTACCAACCGTCCCTACAGGCATGAAAATGGGGGTTTCTATTTGTCCATGAGCGGTAGTGATGATTCCGGCTCTTGCGTTGGTCTTACTATCAGTACATTGTAAATCAAATGTCATGTCGTTGCTCTTTATATTGGGAAATAAGATTCTACAATCTCCAATTTAGTACTCAGATTGTTTTTTTGATGGCTGATGGAGTATCCTACCCTAGCTCTATGTCAATTGCCAGTTTGTTTTTCACCATCTTTCTTTATAGAAAAGTCTATCGCATCCGCTACCTTCTCATTAGTCAGAGCAAAATTGAACACTTCTTTGATATCCTTGACATAATGGAAAGCCAGTCCTTTAAGATAAATATCCTGTATTTCTTCTATGTTTTTCCTGTTTTCCTCGCACAGTATGATTTCTTTTATACCTGCACGTTTGGCTGCCAATATCTTTTCCTTAATTCCACCTACAGGAAGAACCTTGCCTCTCAGTGTTATCTCTCCTGTCATTGCCAAATTGGGTCTAACCTTCCGCTGAGTAAAAGCTGATGCCAAAGACGTGGCCATGGTAATGCCTGCAGATGGTCCGTCTTTAGGTATGGCGCCTTCCGGAACGTGGATGTGGACATTCCAATTGTCAAAAACATTTTCATCTATGTCCAGTAAATAAGCATGTGCCTTAATATATTCCAAAGCAAGCATTGCCGATTCCTTCATTACATCACCTAAGTTACCGGTCAACGTCAGATGTCCTTTACCTCGACTCAAACTGGTTTCTACAAAAAGAATCTCTCCTCCAACCGCTGTCCATGCCAGTCCAGTGACAACTCCAGCATATTCATTACCTTGATATTTGTCACGTGTGTATTCCGGTGTACCCAAAAACTCTTGTAAGTCAGTAGGTTTAATATCTGTCTTTTCTATAGATCCAGTAGTGGCATATTGTCTCGCTATTTTCCGGAGTATTTTCCCTATCTTTTTCTCCAGCTCTCTTACTCCACTTTCCCTTGTGTAAGATTCCACAATGGCTTCCAGCGTATTCTTGGACATCTTTATGGTATTTTTTTTCATGCCATTTGCCTCCAATTCTTTGGGCAACAGATGCCGACGCGCTATTTCCACCTTTTCTTCCGTTATATAGCCGCTGACTTCTATCAGTTCCATCCGGTCAAGCAAGGGTTCCGGTATTGTGTTCAGGTTATTGGCTGTTGCTATGAACATTATTTTTGACAGGTCGTAATCTACATCTAGATAGTTATCATGGAAGGCCATATTTTGTTCCGGATCAAGGACTTCAAGCAATGCAGAAGAAGGGTCTCCCTGCCGATCAGAACTCAATTTGTCTATTTCATCCAGAATAAACACAGGATTCGAAGAACCGGCCTTAATCAGATTCTTTATAATTCGACCCGGCATGGCGCCGATATAGGTTTTCCTGTGTCCACGGATTTCAGCTTCATCATGTACTCCACCAAGTGACATACGTATATATTTACGTTTTAGAGCTGCTGCAATAGAACGTCCTAATGAAGTTTTTCCTACTCCAGGAGGGCCATAGAGACATATGATGGGCGATTTCATGTCACCTTTCAGCTTCAGCACAGCCAGATGTTCCAGAATACGTTCTTTTACTTTTTCCAGCCCATAATGATCCTTATTCAGTATTTTTTCAGCATTGTTCAGGTTCAGATTATCGGTGGTGAAGATACCCCAAGGCAAACTTAGCATGGTTTGCAAGTAATTTAACTGGACGCTGTAATCTGGAGACTGGGAGTGTGTCCGTTCTAATTTATCCACTTCTTTCAGAAATGTGTTCTTTATATCCTCACTCCACTTTATTTTTTCAGCTTTACGGCGCATTTCTTCTATTTCCTGTTCCTGCCCGTTTCCGCCTAGCTCGTCTTGTATGGTCTTAATCTGTTGTTGCAGAAAGTATTCACGTTGCTGCTGGTCAATATCTTCCCGCGCACGCATCTGTATAGACTCTTTTATTTCAGCCAACTGCACTTCCCTGTTCAATATTTCCAGCAGCCTATATGTACGGGTGCGCAAGCCGCCTATGCTCAACAATTCTATTTTTTCATCTTTTTTTAGCGGCAGGTTGGTACAGATAAAGTCTATCAGAAACATCGGATTACTAATGTTCTTAATGGCAAAGGCCGAATCCTGAGGAAACACATCTGATGTCTTTATATACTTGACTGTCAAATCTTTTACAGCTTCAACCGTAGCCAGAAATTCTTTATCGCCTTTATCCGGGAGCTCCTCAGCCAAGGTTTTGACATGTCCCTTCAAATACGGGACCGTTTCTACTATCTCTTCCAGTTCGAATCGCTTGGAACCTTGTAGAATTACAGTAGTAGTCTGATCTGGCATTTCCAATATGCGTATGATTCTTGCTACCGTACCTATCGTATGCAAATCTTCAAATTGCGGATTTTCTGTCTCTGCCACTTTCTGGCAAACCACACCTATATATGCATGTGTCTTATCGGCCTCTTTTACCAGATGTAGGGAAGCCTTTCTACCTATAGAGACGGGCATGAATACACCGGGAAACAAGACCATATTGCGAAGAGGCAGGATGGGAAGAACATCGTCCACTTCTATATTCATGAATTGTTCTTCATTGCCTTCGAAATCAGCTATTACAGAAAATGAGTTCTCGCCTTTATTCTCGACATCGTTAAAATAACTTCTTTTTTTCATCCTTTTTCTTAGTTTACTTTATAAATCCGATAGGGTCCAAAGCGAGTGCAAAGGTAATTGTTTTATTCTTTATATAAAATAGGCGGATATTTTAAAAAGACAAAAACGGCACGACTCTTTCATGCAAACAGCAGAACATATAGTTATAAAGAACGTATAAAATCATCGCTACTACAAGACTTTCTCATGAGAAGCAGTATGTTTATATTGGTTAATACATTGTATATCAACAGTCTATTATGAACAGACTCACAATTTTCTGTACACGTATTCACATCAGGCTACGAATGGTTTCGTACCGGGTTGCATATAGGTATGCACCGGACCGGAATTCTTCAGCCTGCTGTCATCCCCCTGTCTTATAAGAATGGTGACAAATGAAAAAGTCGGGCAAAAACGGGCACAGCTAAGTTGCAATATGTTTCAGACGGTCCAAATGCCTGCAATAACGGTCAGAAAAGCTTGTCTATTTCTCATCCTTTACTTTTTTAACAATACCATTACGAATTTGCCTCTTTGTCTGTCATAAGCCTCCATTTCCTTCATAAAAATGTTAAAAACGTTATGAAGCCGACACGCATTCTTCTGGAAAAGTTCGTTCAAAGAAAAACTAATGGATCTTATACAGAAAATGCTGTGTATTTATGCAAAAATCATTCTTTTTCAGGTATCTATAAATATTCATTTTCCGACAAAGAATCCGGAAAGTCAGACAGATGATGTGTCATCCGCTTACAGACAAACCTTCGGATGTTTTCTTGAAAGAAAAATAGCACTTATTTGTTCTTTTTTGAACGAAGGCATAGTGCTAAAGAATGACTTAAAGCATTATGTTACGATTAAAAGCCAATAACACCGAGAATATACATATTTTTATCCACGCACGACTCCATCTGACAGGAAATACATATTAAGAAAATGCAAAGTGACATATTGCTTTTCAGACAGAGAGCAACGGAACCGGTATGCTTCTTATAAAGGAGGAGGCAAATCCCCCGGAAATCTTCTTCAGAAATTGCCGGAATAAATTCAAAACAGTTTCTAATTTCAATTTAATGCCAAATAAACATTATCTTTGCAGTTGCAATCTTGGAAGAGAAACCAATAAATAAACTCTATAAGGGAAAAGAATGCAGACTATATTTTTTAATTCAAAACATACAAAATTTCCCAAAACATATGTCTAATCCTTATTTCCAATTTAAAAAGTTTACTATATGGCAAGATCGTTGTGCCATGAAAGTAGGCACAGATGGAGTACTTTTAGGAGCATGGGCACCTTCGGACAATGCGCAAAACATTCTTGATGTAGGTACAGGTACCGGTCTGATAGCATTACTGTTGGCACAAAGGAACAAAGAAGCCTCTATCACGGCAGTTGAAATAGATACTGAAGCGGCATCCCAAGCGGAAGAGAATGTTATGCGTTCGCCATGGAATGACCGCATACAGGTGATATGTGAGAATTTCCGTTCATTTGAGTCTGATACGACTTTTGATTTGATAACCTGCAATCCTCCTTATTTTACCAATGCGCTGAAATGTCCTGACATAAAGCGGTCAATGGCAAGACATGCTTTGGATTTAAACTATATCTCACTTTTGGAACATTCGCGGGAACTATTGTGTGAGCAAGGCCTGCTGTGTATTATCATTCCAGCACAACAGGAAGTTGAGGTCGTGGACATTGCCTGGCGATATGGATTGTACCCCATACGCCTTACTTATGTCTATACTATAATGGGAAAACCTCATCGCAGAGTCCTTCTCTGCTTTTCCCAGCATGACACCCCATGTATAAAAGACAAATTATATATAAAAGATTCCACACAGTTTTTCTCTTCTGAATACAGGCAGCTTGTCGGAGAGTTTTACCTAAACATGTGACTTTATCACCTAATCCATAGGGAAAACGTCCTAACGAATATTACAGTCTGATATGAATGACAGGCTCAAACAACACAGGTACCGAAAAACGCGCCATGCAATCTCCACATCCGCTTTCTTTTTCTTCTTAAACGGAAAGAATAAATGACATTGCATTAGCAAGTGCCCAAAAAGGAAAAATATTTCAGATTGTCCACGTCACTGGATGCGGTTACATAACCGTCCATAATGGATAAATCCGGAAAGCAAGTCGCAGGGAACAATGCACGAATCTTATGCCCCTATGCATATAAAAGACTTCCTTACGCGATTGCTAATCGTACAATTTATAAGCTATATGGTTTGTCTTTTCATGATGGTGAGATATACCGATGTAACCTGTAATTTGGCATAAACAGGTTACCCGTTTTTTACCCCTTGCGTGATAAAATCATATTGCCGGACCAGATCACCAGTTTTATCTGTAATCCAATAATCATTAGCATCTCCTTGAATGGTCAGACTGTGTACTTCGTGTCCAATGGCCTACGGTCTTTGTTCGTTTTTCACATCGTTTTCTCTGCTATAGCCCAACCTCAGCTTCCCCTTACTCAGGACAAGGCTGTCCTGAGTAAATTTCTCAATGATGAAGGTATCCGAAAAAGCAACCGTCTGATGGTTACCTATACTTTTTCCCGAGAGGATAAGCCGGTCATTTTGCTTCTCCCATCTTTCATAAGATAAGGTTGCCATATTGACGGATGAAGCTTTACCGTCCTCTTTCAAAATAAATCCTTGTTCCATTTGAGACATATTGGGGACAGGTTGCACCCATTTACCTATCAGATTGTCACTTGCTTCACAAGCCAGTAAAATCACAGTGGAGAAACCAGCCATAATCAAATTCGCTTTTTTCATAACATCATTGTTTTGATATTATACTATATATTTTTTGCCTTTTACCTTGGGAGACCTACACGTCCGCACACAGAATGCTTGCAACAAGCAGCGCCTTGTTTCCATTGATTGTCTTCATCCCACGATGGGACACCGTTCTACATTGTGCTCTCATCAGCCAAGCTTTTCATTTACGAGATATGAGTTTAACTATTATTCTATCCGCAAACAAGCGTTAACCTGGAAAAAATCATTCAACAAAGTTTCATAATTGCCTTGCAGCAAAACATGGTGGTTGCCCAACGGATTGCGCAAGAAATAAGAAACCGGAGAATTGAGATGAACGCGAATCTGTGTGCGGCACATATTCCGGTAATCAGTATTTTCCGTCAAAGTTCCTGTAGCCAAGTAATATTGATCCAAGCATTCACCACCACATTTTGCAATAGTGACATCTCCAACAGGTAATATACCTCGGATACCAATACTTTTTCCAGATTCAAAGTGGCTGCACAGCATGAATTGTTCGGTTTGTTTAAGTCCTATCGTACAGTGTGATAATATGATTTCATTAGAACGAGTGTTTATCATAGACGGGTTGCCCATAAAGGTTTCCTGTCCGGATAATATTTTGATTGCCAGCATTGTAAATACAGATTGCAAATCACCCTCACAACCGGCTACAATACCGTCATCATTCAGCTTGGACAAAGCCAGACATCCGGTACACCCTATCAATTCAAGAAGTTTAAAACAGTTTAATGTCAATGCATTAAACTGTTCTTCCAAAACTATTCTTTGAAGAGCTTTATACACTCTCATGGCTTTAAGCATGTCTTCAGGAGAAGCATCATGACAAGCTAAAGCGTGAAGAGCAAGCCTGGCACATATCTCTCCAATCTCATCATCAGAAATTTGTCTATAATAATCGCATAAATGTTCAATCGGCACCTCAATATAATCTATACCCCAACGGCGTTTAGCCAACAGGTAATCAACATTGCTTGCAATCAACCAATTTGAGGGCACTCCTATCACACCTATTCTTGCACCGTAAAGTTTGCGCTGAGCTTTAAAATTATTGTATAAGACAAATATACGTTTCACAATTTCTGATAATTCTCCATGCAAAATTTCGCTTTTCAATCCACGGACACGCATCCATGCAGACATTTCCAGTGCAGCAGCCAATGAATTCTGCATTCCGTCGGCCAGCATTATAACAGGTTTAGGCAATGCTTCAAAATATTGGATCAGCAATCGTTCCACTCCTCCGGTAGCAACGAACAATATACAAAAATCATCAGGGGTAAGTTTTGCTACTTCAGAACTATCCACAAAATTTAATGTAAAATATTTTTCTAGTCTTGTCAGAATGGCTTCGTGGGAAGTCTTTATGCTATCCCTATCATGCAAAAATGAAGAAAATGTTATTAAGTTTACAATCATAGCCTTAATAAAATTTAGAGTTTATGATACGATTGCATTCAATCATAATTTTCATGCATAAAAGTACATTTTTTCATTTTAACCGCATAACCTTTTTACTTTAGATAAGCTTTTTAAGTCTATTTAATTGTCCTCTTTCTTATTTTATGTGTCATACCCACGGCCTTTCATTTAATAAGTAGAACGTACAACTACCCTTCTACTCATAAAAGACATATAGCTCCCATTACAAATCTCATTTATAAGAAACAGTATTTTATATTGGTTAGCATCTGTATATTAACAGTTTATTGTGAACGGACTCACAGCTTCCTGCGGGTGGGTCCGCAGCTTCCTGTGAACGGACTCACAGCAGGCTGCGGACGGTTCCACACCGGGCTGTGTATGGGTATGCACCAGAGCGGAGTTTTTCCAATCTGCTGTCCGCCACCTTGTCATGCAAAAATGGTAGCTAAATGAAATAGCCGTGTGTCACACACTTACTGATTCTTTAAATGACGGGGAAAACATCTTCGCCTTTCATTAAGGGTGTATAAAACAAAAGCAAAAATCAAACGGTTCATAAAGTTTTTCGGTCAAGCGAACCTACAAGTTACAATTAATTCGCTACATTTGCGCACCCAATTGAAGGCAATCACCTGAAAAACCAATCGAAAATGTCTGATATATGTTTTTTGAAAGATTCTCCATTAAGGCATGATTAGATAGGCTTTACAGTTCATCACAGCAAACTTTATTAAGGAACAGACATGCCAGACATATCAATACGCGGAAAAGAAATGCCGGCTTCACCAATCAGGAAGCTGGCTCCTTTGGCCGATGCTGCCAAACAAAAAGGTATTCATGTGTTTCATTTGAATATAGGACAACCGGATTTGCCTACCCCTCAAGTAGGCATTGATGCCATTCGTAATATTGACCGTAAAGTATTGGAATATAGCCCCAGTGCAGGTTTTAGGAGTTATCGGGAAAAGCTAGTAAAATATTATGCCCGGTTTAATATCCGACTGACAGCAGATGACATAATCATCACTTCTGGAGGTTCGGAAGCCGTTCTCTTTTCATTTATGGCATGTCTGAATCCCGGCGATGAAATCATCGTTCCTGAGCCAGCCTATGCTAACTACATGGCTTTTGCCATTTCAGCCGGAGCGACGATAAGGACCATCGCCTCTACTATAGAAGAGGGGTTTGCGCTGCCAAAAGTGGAAAAATTTGAAGAATTGATTAATGCACGGACACGTGCAATCCTGATATGCAACCCTAACAATCCTACGGGTTATCTTTATACGCGCCGTGAAATGAATCAAATTCGCGATTTGGTGAAGAAATACGATCTTTTCCTCTTTTCCGATGAAGTGTACCGCGAATTCATTTATACCAGCTCACCATATATATCTGCATGCCATTTGGAAGGCATAGACCAGAATGTGGTCTTAATAGATTCGGTCTCCAAAAGATATTCGGAATGCGGAATACGTATCGGTGCACTCATCACCAAAAATAAATCTATACGTGAAGCGGTCATGAAATTCTGCCAGGCAAGATTAAGTCCTCCATTGGTGGGACAGATTGCGGCGGAAGCTTCTCTTGATGCAGAGGAAGACTATATGCGTGATATTTATGACGAATATGTAGAACGGAGGAAATGTCTGATAGACGGACTAAACCGCATTCCGGGTGTATATTCCCCTATTCCCATGGGAGCTTTCTATACGGTTGCCCGTCTGCCAGTAGATGATTCAGACCGCTTTTGCGCTTGGTGCCTGAGCGATTTCCAATATGAAGGGCAGACTGTATTTATGGCACCGGCTTCAGGCTTTTATACCACTCCTGGTGCAGGACGTAATGAGGTACGCATCGCTTATGTGTTGAAGAAACCTGACTTATGCCGTGCATTGGTAGTATTACAAAAAGCTTTGGAAACTTATCCGGGCAATACAATGAAAAAATAAGAACCGAATGGTGTTTTTTTAATCCTGTCAGATGTCGTCTACCTCATTTTTCATTGCACGCCGAATATATCAAAGTGATAGGCGGGTTTCAAGACCAGCATCGTTGATTTCTGTCACAGGTATAACCGTAGGACTGGCTGTAATGTTTATCTCTATAGCTGTAATTATCGGATTTAAAAGCGAAGTACGGAATAAAATTACCGGATTTGCTTCCCATATTCAGGTGACAGACATCAATGTGGCAAGCCATTATAATCAGGACCCTTTATATATTTCAGACAGTCTGCTTTATACGCTTGCAGGCAATCAGGCTATAGCCAAGATTCAGCGCTACTCCGTAAAACCAGGTATGATTAAAACACAGGATGCTTTTCAAGGAATAATGCTTAAAGGTGTCGGGCCGGAATATGATACAACCTTTTTCCACCGTCATATGTTAGAGGGCAGACTTCCGGCTTTCAGTGATACAGTTGCCTCTAATTCTGTAGTCATATCAAAGTCTATGGCGGACAAATTGAAATTAAAAGTCGGAGACAAAATTGATACATATTTCATACAAGGCAATATCCGTATCCGCCGGTTATATGTGGCAGGTATTTACCAAACTAATCTGACCGAATATGACAATCTTTATTTGCTGACAGATCTATTCTTAGTAAACAGACTTAACAACTGGAACAAATCACAGGCAAGCGGACTTGAATTGGAACTGGTTGACGATTCCAACTTGGATGAAACCACGTGGTTGCTGGCCAACCGACTGGGTAAACAATATTGTGTGAGGAACATGAAGCAGTTGAATCCGCAAATATTTTCCTGGCTCAACATATTGGACATGAATATCTGGGTCATTCTTGCTCTGATGACCGGAGTCGCAGGTTTCACCATCATTGCCGGACTACTTATCATCATTATAGAACATACAGCCATGATTGGCATACTCAAATCGCTTGGGGCTCCGAGTAAACTCATCCGTCATATATTCCTTTGGTTATCAGTTTTTCTCGTAGGAAGAGGTATGGTGTGGGGAAACGTCATAGGTATCGCCTTTTACCTTATTCAAAGAACATCGGGAATATTACGGCTCAATCCGGAAAATTACTATATGGACACAGTACCCGTAAGTTTCAGTCTACCGGCATTCCTTTTTCTCAATATCGGTACACTCATAATTTCTGTCTTGATGCTTATCGGACCATCATACCTTATCGCACATATCAAACCTACAACCGCCATGAGATACGAATAAAATCATCTCAAAAAGCTTCCGTCATATTAAATCAAAAAGCTTCCGTCATATTAAAATAGAACAAGGTCTGGTCATTTACCGTATTTTTACCAAGATCCAGCCGTACATTCATGCGGGGTTGTACTTCTATGCGCAATCCTACACCATAATTGGGCAATACACCCTCAATCTTTCCTACAGACGGTCCAATGAAACCACATCCTACCCAACCGACAAATCCCAGATGATTAATAATGCGTTTGAGCCAACTTTCCTCATCTGTATTGAACATCTGTCTATATTCCGCCATAACAAGATGGGCTGACCTATCACGGTATTGTCCCATATAATACCCTCGCAAATCAAAAGGCGTACCGGCCAATGAGTACTGGGTCAACGGAATATTATCTCCGATGACGTTTTTGCTCTGGGCAGTCCAAGCTATGACTTTTCGTTTGCCCACTTGCTTATATTGACGGTAATCAAATTCAAACTTATAGAAATTGTGTTCACTTCCAAAAATCTTATTATAAGCCACTCCGCTTAAATTCAGATATATACCTTCGTAAGCATTCGAAGGAACGTCACGACTGTCATAAGTCAATAAGAATCCTATTCCTGAATTGAAGTTTTTGTATCCATTTTCATTTCCTCCAGCTTCTTTATAGGAGGATTCTTCAGCAAGCAAGCGTCCAGGCTTGGTAAAATGATCATAATTTATATCAATTTGCGGACCGGCAAAGAAGTTACTTTCCCCCATTCTAATTAGAAACCATGGATTGATTTGTATTCCGCTATACCGATATTGACTGGTTGAATCACTGCGTATGTAATCACGGTTGGTACTATAACCTATTCCATAAAAATTTTCTACGGTATTCTTGTAACTGAATTTTCCGAATATGCGGAAACGGTCATCCTTAAAAAACAGTTGTGGTTTGGAAAATAAATTGATGCCTCCGTCAAACATAAAAGCCAAAGCTACAGGCACTACAGAACGCTGAAGTGAGGTATCCTTTGGAACCGTTCTGAAAGTCATTAGCGCACTTCCTCCTACAAGCAGGCCAAAATCGGGCGAATAGCTTGGACCTCCTAAAATGTTATAATGGAAATTTCTGTTTGCCTTGGCACGTTTACGCATTTTGTCAGCGGACAATTCTGTCATGATAGAGTCTTTTTCTAATGAGTCGGCCGATATGGCCACACTTATCGTATCCTGCCCGAATACAGTAAAAACAGTCAACAATAAAAACGTTATGCTTAAGAAATATTTTCTATTCATATTATAATCCGAATTAATGAAAAGCTCTGCAAAAGAAACATTTATATATTTCCGGCAAAAATACCAATAAATTTGAGAGTCAGCTTAATTTTCCTTTTAAAATTTCCCTTCATAACATATAGTTGTCCTTCTGCATATAAAGAACCGACACAAAAACTTTTTATGAAGAACAATATCTTTTGTATATTGTATATCAACAGTTTATTGCAAATAGTTCCACATCGGAATGTGTATGAGTATGCACCAGACTGTTTTTTAGTCTGCAGTCCGAATTCCTTGTCTTGTAAAATAGCGGCAAATAAAAGAACCATGTTCTTGAATCCGTTTCGAGTTGGCCACATCGTTTTTATGCCCTTACTAATTCAAGAAACCCTCGTAAGAAATAACATTCCCATATTTTTTGTTTCTACCTCAAGACAAGGTTTGTCCGAGATGTTATTCTTATTTCAAGACTTCTAATTATCTTTGCCGCCACTTTGCAATAAATTTGCAATAGAAAGAGACAAAGAAATAAAAAGATGACAATAAAATTTTTGAGTTTAGGAAGTGGAAGCAGTGGCAATTGCTATTTTTTAGGCACCGACAATTATGGCATATTGATTGACGCCGGCATATCTCTTCGTACAATTAAGAAAGCATTTAAAGACAATGGCATAGAAATGAATTGCATCAGAGCGGTCTTCATCACTCACGACCATGCTGACCATATAAAGTTCGTAAACGGACTGGGAGAAAAGTTGCACATACCCGTTTATGCAACCTCACGCACACACGAAGGCATCAGGAGGAATTATTGCATGACGGAGAAACTTTCGCCTGATTCCATCCGTTTCTTGGAGAAACGACATCCCATGCAACTTCTTGATTTTAAGATAGAATCCTTTGAGGTTCCCCATGACGGCACAGATAATGTGGGATATTGCATATCCGTGCCAGACGGAAAAACTTTTGTTTTTCTCACCGATTTGGGTGAAATAACACCCGTTGCGGCCGAATACATACGTAAAGCAAATTATCTGGTCATTGAGACCAATTACGATGACTGTATGCTTGAGATGGGAAAATATCCTCCATACTTGAAAAAACGTATAGCGGGTCCTACCGGACATATGAGCAATTCGGCCACAGCCGACTTTCTGGCTGCGAATATGTCAGGTCATCTGAAATATATTTGGTTATGCCATCTGAGCAAAGACAATAATCATCCGGAATTAGCCTATAAAACCGTAGAAATGAAACTGAAGGAAAAGGGCTACACGGTTGGAAAAAACGTACAACTATTTGCCCTTAAACGCACTACTCCATCTGAACTTTTTGAACTATAACAGACTGAGAACCTGTTCAGTTTTTGCTCTGTAACACTCGGGATGTTCTTCCGAGGATACTTCCCATTATTATGAGAAGTAAAGCAGGCTATGTGACAAATAAAAAAATCCTTTCTGTCACTTTATCTACTTTTTCACTTCATTTATTCATTAAAATAATCTATCTTTGTGGTCAAAGACAAAGGGGTGCCCCTTCAAGAGCCTGCACAGGTCTGAGTCTGGTTTCATGTTGAAAGTCTTTTCCTGAAGATTTTCCTTGTTATTACGGAGTATACGATAGCTCAGCAATAAAAAGAAAATCGGAGATTTTTTGGAACAAGTCAGATATGGAATTTATTAAGCTGCTGGCAGACTTTATGTAAAGGGCTGAGATTATACCCTAGAACCTGATGCAGATAATGCTGCCGTAGGAATTTGGATATATAAATATATGTTCTCTACCCTTCACCGTTGCAGAGTGTCCCCCTTTCTTTAAATGTTGTTTTAGAGTCTGACCAACACTGTTTTTATCCAAGGCCACTCGTTCCATGTGATACAAAATGCCACAAGCCGTGTGACGACGGACTGACATGATGAGTTCACAAGGAATTATGCAGGAAAACTTTTTTTGAGGAACACCTTGGAATGACAGGAGATCAGGATATTAATAGAATCATACAATGAAAATAACAGTCAACAACAAGGAAATGGAAACCACAGCAAAAAACCTTTTGCAGTTGGCACAGGAGCTAAATCTGTCTGCACACGGTGTAGCTATGGCTGTGGACAACCACATGATGCCGCGCGCTTCATGGTCAGATACCATTCTGAAAGAACATGCCCAAATAGTCATCATCAAAGCTGCTTGTGGAGGATAAATATGATACCAATACAATTCATAACTCATAGTACTGACAAATATTCTTATTTGGACAGCGCCTCTTTAGCTATAGAAGGTGGTTGCCGGTGGATTCAACTGCGGATGAAAGAATGTCCTATGGATGAAGTGGAAACTGTAGCACATCAGGTGCAGAATCTCTGCAAAGAGCACGATGCCATCTTCATTATTGACGATTATGTAGATTTGGCAAAAAAATTGGAAGCGGATGGTGTACATTTAGGCAAAAATGATATGCCTGTAGCACAAGCCAGACAACAATTAGGTGAAGGATTCCTCATAGGCGGGACAGCCAATACATATGAGGATGTAGTAAGTCTTTGGCAAAATGGAGTTGACTACATAGGTTGTGGTCCCTTCCGTTATACCACCACAAAGAAAAACCTCAGCCCCATATTGGGACTTGAGGGATATCGGGAAATCATACGCAGAATGAATGAGGCAAACATATCACTACCAGTAGTGGCCATAGGTGGCATTACCCGCGAAGACATACCTGATATAATGTCTACAGGAGTAAGTGGTATCGCTTTGTCCGGAGCCATCCTGCATGCGGAAAACCCTATAAGGGAAATGAAAGAAATAATCCATTTGTAATCAACAGATTTTACAGTTTACACAACACCAAACCTTTAAATGAAATAATATGGATAAACTTATTATTGCCGGCCGCGAGTTTGACTCACGCTTGTTCCTAGGAACCGGAAAGTTCTGCTCCAATGAAATGATGGAGAAAGCTATTCTGGCGTCGGGTACACAGATGGTAACTATTGCAATGAAACGTATAGAACTAGAGAATAAAGAAGATGACATGCTACGACATGTGTGCCATTCACACATCCAACTGTTGCCCAATACCAGCGGAGTTCGTACTGCTGAAGAAGCGGTCTTTGCCGCACAGATGGCTCGTGAAGCTTTTGGTACCAATTGGTTGAAATTGGAGATTCATCCCGACCCCCGCTATCTGCTTCCCGATTCAATAGAAACGCTTAAAGCGACAGAAGAACTGGTCAAGTTGGGTTTTGTAGTTCTCCCTTATTGTCAGGCAGACCCCACCCTATGCAAACGTTTGGAAGAAGCCGGAGCTGCCACCGTAATGCCGCTGGGGGCTCCCATCGGCACCAATAAAGGATTGCAGACGCGTGAGTTCTTGCGCATTATCATAGAACAGGCAGGAATACCTGTTGTGATAGATGCCGGTATAGGAGCACCGAGTCATGCGGCCGAAGCTATGGAAATGGGCGCATCAGCATGTCTGGTCAATACAGCCATAGCTGTATCCGACAATCCTGAACAAATGGCCATAGCGTTTAAAGAAGCGGTGGAAGCCGGACGCAGAGCTTACGAAGCCGGTCTGGGTATGCAATCAGACGATATGGTAGCTGAAGCCAGCTCTCCACTTACCAGCTTCTTGAATGAATAGAACTTGACACATTTTATTTATATACAACCTATAGATGACAATGAACCAACGCATCAAGTATTCCCGTTCAGAAAAAGTCTATCTGCCGGGACAACTTTATCCGGAATTGCGAGTGGCTATGCGCCGTGTGGAACAAGTACCTTGTACAACTTTTGACGCTAAAGGTGAAAAAATAGTCACACCCAATCCCAAAATCTATATATATGATACCAGCGGCCCATATAGTGATCCCAATGTGAAAATTGACCTGAAGAAAGGGTTACCTCGTTTGCGCGAGCCTTGGATATTAAGACGCAATGATGTGGAGCGGTTGTCCGAAATAAGTTCCGAATATGGCCGTATGCGTCGCAATGACCATTCATTAGACCATTTACGGTTCGAACATATAACATTGCCCCTGCGCGCTAAAGCCGGACGATGCTGCACGCAGATGTATTATGCAAAACAAGGTATCATAACTCCTGAAATGGAGTATGTGGCCATACGCGAGAACATGAATTGTAATGATTTAGGCATCAATACACACATCACACCGGAATTTGTGCGTCAGGAGATTGCAGCCGGACGTGCCCTGTTGCCTGCCAACATCAATCACCCGGAAGCCGAACCTATGATTATAGGCCGTAATTTCTTGGTGAAAATCAATACGAACATAGGCAATTCCGCTACGACATCTTCTATTGATGAAGAAGTGGAAAAAGCCTTATGGAGCTGTAAATGGGGAGGGGACACACTGATGGATTTGTCCACAGGTGCCAATATCCACGAAACTCGAGAATGGATTATCCGTAACTGCCCCGTACCTGTAGGTACTGTACCTATTTACCAAGCTTTGGAAAAAGTAAATGGAGAGGTGGAAAAACTCTCATGGGAATTATATCGTGACACTCTTATCGAACAATGTGAGCAAGGTGTGGATTATTTTACAATCCATGCCGGCATACGTCGGCATAATGTCCACCTGGCCGACAAACGCTTGTGTGGCATTGTGAGTCGTGGTGGAAGTATTATGAGTAAATGGTGTCTGACACATGATAAGGAATCTTTCCTATATGAGCATTTTGACGAGATATGCGAGATACTGGCACAATATGATACAGCCATATCATTGGGCGACGGTCTCCGTCCTGGCTGCATAGAAGACGCCAACGATGATGCACAATTTGCCGAATTGGATACGATGGGTGAACTGGTAACCCGAGCCTGGGATAAGAATGTACAGGCCTTCATCGAGGGCCCAGGACATGTGCCTATGCACAAGATAAAGGAAAACATGGAACGGCAAATAGAGAAATGCCATAATGCACCATTTTATACTTTGGGACCTATTGTAACAGATATCGCTCCCGGATATGACCACATAACTTCCGCTATAGGAGCGGCACAAATAGGCTGGCTGGGAACTGCAATGTTGTGTTATGTCACTCCTAAGGAACACCTGGCCTTACCTGATAAAGAAGATGTTCGGATAGGTGTGGTGACATATAAGATTGCCGCACATGCCGCAGACTTGGCCAAAGGACATCCAGGAGCGCAGTTACGCGACAATGCATTGTCCAAAGCACGATGTGAATTCCGTTGGAAAGACCAGTTTGACTTGTCCCTTGATTCGGAACGGGCAATGAGCTACTTTCATGCCGGGAAACATATTGACGGAGAGTATTGCACTATGTGTGGTCCGAACTTCTGTGCTATGAAACTCAGCAAAAGCATTAAGGAAGGAAAGCAAAACTCTAATGACAAGCCTTAAAAATTCTTATATCCATACAGAAAAACAGAGAACGAACTTCACTGCCATGCAGAAACGTTTTCATAAAACCTTTTTAACGACAAATAATGTTTAGTGAAAATTTAGATAAAATAGACTGGGATACTACCACCGCCCTCATTGAAGCAAAAACCGATGCCGATGTAAGGCGTGCTTTATCCAAAGAGTATTGTAATGTGGATGACTTCATGGCTCTTATCTCACCGGCAGCCGTACCATATCTTGAAACCATGGCAAGACTCAGTAAAAAATATACTGAAGAACGTTTTGGCAAGACTATATCCATGTTTGTCCCCTTATACCTTACCAATTCGTGTACCAATTCTTGTGTTTACTGTGGTTTTCACATCAGTAATCCGATGAAACGTACCATATTGACCGAGGAGGAAATCGTAAATGAATATAAAGCAATCAAAAAACTAGCTCCGTTTGAGAACCTGCTGCTTGTTACCGGTGAAAATCCGGCCAAGGCTGGTGTCCCTTACATAGCTCGTGCTCTTGATTTGGCCAAACCCTATTTTTCCAATCTCAAAATAGAGGTCATGCCCCTGAAAACCGAAGAATATGAGGAACTTGTCCGACATGGATTGAATGGGGTAATCTGCTTCCAAGAGACTTACAACAAGGCTCACTACAATATTTATCATCCCAAAGGAATGAAGTCCAATTTTGAATGGCGTTTGAATGGATTTGACCGCATGGGACAAGCTGGGGTGCACAGTATAGGTATGGGAGTACTCATCGGACTGGAGAAAGAATGGAGAACTGATATCACCATGATGGCCTATCATCTGCGCTACCTGCAGCAGCATTATTGGAAAACCAAATACAGTATCAACTTTCCCCGCATGCGTCCGTCGGAAAATGGAGGATTCCGTCCTAATGTGGTAATGACCGATAAAGAATTGGCCCAAGCTACTTTTGCCATGCGCATCTTTGATCATGATGTGGATATTTCCTATTCTACTCGGGAACCGGCTTACATTCGGGATCATATGGCTATTTTGGGTGTAACCACCATGAGTGCAGAGAGTAAGACCGAACCAGGTGGATATTATAGTTATCCACAAGCATTGGAACAGTTTCATGTAAGCGATGAACGTACTGCGGTTGAAATGGATAAAGCACTAAAGCGCATGGGACGCGAACCAGTATGGAAAGACTGGGATGCCTCCTTTGACTTTTATAAGCCACATGCTGTATAAATATTTAAAATTTTCTCTTTAAGATTTTTATTCAGCTTCATTTTGAGCCTCTTTTCCGGTTTTTCCTGTTGTAATTCATCACGTAGCCCGCTACACTCCTTTTGACAACAGAAAAGGTCCTCGAAAACAGCCCTCAAAATAAAGCGGGGAAAAATTTGAAACAGGTTCTTACATTCTCTTGAGAGAAGAATAATAAAAAAGAAACGGAAGTATCATTATTTTTTATCATATATGCAGGGAAATGGACGATATGAAAGACAGACAGCTTTACCGGAAGTCGGAACTGAAGGACAGGAACGGCTTAGCAAGGCACGTGTACTCATTGTAGGAGTGGGTGGATTGGGAAGTCCTGTGGCACTATATCTGGCAGCGGCAGGCGTAGGCACTTTGGGATTGATTGATGGTGATAAAGTAAGTCTAAACAACCTTCAACGCCAGGTACTCTATACAGAAAATCAGATAGGGCAACCAAAAGCAATGTGTGCGGCAAAGAAACTACAGGAACTGAACAGCAACATATGTGTGAACGCTTACTGCTACAGACTAGACCGTTCGAACGCCAGAGAACTGGTGTCCCAGTATGACTTGGTAATTGACGGATGTGACAATTTTGCTACCCGTTATCTGTTGAATGACACTTGCATCAGCTTGCAGATACCATATATATATGGAGCAATCCGTCACCTGGAAGGTCAGGTGTCAGTATTCTGCTATGGAGACAATCCCCGTACTTACCGTGAGCTTTATCCCGATGAAACGTCTATGCTGGATTTACCGGAAGACAAAGCTGTAATGGGCATTACTCCTGCAGTAACAGGAAGTATAGAAGCCGGAGAGGCTCTGAAAATCCTTGTGGGGTATGGCGAGCCCCTCATAGGCCGATTGTGGACAATAGACCTCCGCACCATGCAGACTCACATATTATATTTTTAAATCCAATGAAACTGATAGTCATTACCTCCCCCGAATTCCTCATAAACGAAGCGGATGCCATAAACGGTTTGTTCCGGGCAGGATTACAAGTACTACACTTGCGTAAACCCAATGCTTCTGCCGGAGAGATAGAAAACCTCATCCGGCAGATAGACAGTAAATACAGGAACCGCATTGTCCTACACGAACATTTTTTGCTGGCGGAACGATACTGTCTGAAAGGAATCCATCTGAATATGCGCAATTCGAAAGTGCCGGTAGGATATAAAGGACATGTAAGCTGCTCTTGTCACACTATGGAAGAAGTCAGCAAATGGAAGCCTGTCTGTGACTACATATTTCTAAGCCCTATATTTGACAGTATTTCCAAAACAGAATATCGGGCGGCATTCACTTCTACAGATTTGCTGAAAGCCCGTAATGACGGAGTGATAGACAGTAAAGTTATCGCTCTAGGGGGTATCTGCAAAAGAAATATGGCCGAAGCAAAAGAAATGGGATTCGGAGGAGTGGCTGTATTGGGTGACATATGGAACCATTTGGGAAAAGATTTCATTTCCCATTTCATGACACTGAAACGAGCTGCCCACATGGTTCATCCTATAATTCTGAGTATAGCCGGATCCGATCCCTCAGGAGGGGCAGGTATTCAGGCTGACATCAAGACCATTTCAGCTTTAGGAGGATATGCGGCCGCAGCCATTACAGCTCTTACCGTACAGAACACTTTGGGAGTACAAGCCGTATATGCGACAGACAGACAAATTGTAAAGCAACAAATAACGGCTGTAATGGATGATTTGACTGTAGATGCGGTAAAAATAGGTATGGTCCATGATGCAAGTATAGCAGATGCCATCGCCAAATGTCTGACTGATTATCCCCATGGGGCGGTAGTATATGATCCTGTTATGGTTTCGACTAACGGACACAAATTGATGACAGAGGAAACTGTCCAGACTATATGCGACCGTCTACTTCCCTTATGCACCCTGATTACCCCCAATCTTTATGAGGCTCGTCTGCTGACAGGAAATTCAGATATGCATACCCCACAAGCAATGGCTGATGCGGCACGTAAGCTGGCTGAAACATACGAAACCGCTTTCTTGATAAAAGGCGGGCATCTGGAAGGGAATCAGATGTGCGACATACTTTATGACGGGAAAGCCCTTACTTTTTTTAACCAAGATAAAGTGGAAAGCAAGAACCTCCATGGTACAGGCTGTACACTTTCTTCGGCTATAGCTACTTGGTTGGGATATGGAGCCGACTTAACAGACGCAGTAAGTTTGGCCAAGCAATATATTACCCAGGCTATCAGTGAAGGCAGTACACTTTCTATTGGACATGGAAATGGACCATTGTGGCATACTTTTTAGCATAATCCGACAAGATGGATTGGCTTCTTGAAGCTGTGCCGATTTTTATATATGGCTACTTTAATTCCTGACGAATATTGATTATGAATTATAAACACTAACTTTGCAGAAGATATCACAATTAATCAGATATGCATATGGAAAAAGCTAAAGTTTACTTTTCAGACCTACGCACCACTCCCTCTTCCAATCTGTTAGATAAGATGGAACGGCTGCTGAAACGTGCTGGTATTGGCCAAATACCTTTAAAAGACTGTTTTACTGCCATAAAGATACATTTTGGCGAACCTGGCAATCTGGCTTACATACGTCCTAATTATGCCGCACGCATGGCAAATCTTCTACGGAATATGGGAGCCAAGCCTTTTCTTACAGACAGCAATACACTATACTCAGGCAGACGTTCCAATGCGGTGGACCATCTGCAAAGTGCCATGGAGAATGGGTTCAATCCTATATCAGCACAATGCCAGGTTATCATAGCCGACGGACTGAAAGGAACCGAATACCGTGAAATTCCTATTGAAGGAGCCGAATATTGTCCGGCACCAAAGATCGGTTCGGCCATAGCAGATGCAGATGCAATCATCAGCATGAACCACTTTAAAGGCCATGAACAGGCCGGCTTCGGCGGAGCGTTGAAGAATCTTGGCATGGGATGTGCCAGTGTCGGCGGAAAGCTTGAGCTGCATGCCTCGTCCCAACCTAAAATAGTGTCGGAGAACTGCATAGGCTGTGGCATATGTGTAAAACATTGCGCACACGATGCCATCCATCTTGACAACCAACATAAAGCATACATAGATTATGACAAGTGCGTAGGTTGCGGACAATGCGTGGCTCTTTGCCAGCACGATGCTGCCGTAGTCAGCGATTGGGACACATCCGAACATCTTAACTACAAAATAGCCGAATATGCTAAAGCTGTGCTGAAAGACAAACCCCACTTCCATATAAGTTTTGTAATGAATGTGTCACCGGAATGTGACTGCTGGAATCATAACGATGCCGCTATTGTTCCCGATTTAGGTATGTTAGCGTCAGCCGATCCCGTAGCACTTGATATGGCTTGCGCAGACTTGGTCATGCAGTCACCTATATTACACGGCAACAATGTACTGGGACTGAAACACGAGCACGACGACCTATGCGGATGCGACAAATTCCATCTGGTACATCCGGATACAGACTGGATGGCCGGACTGAGACACGCAGAAAAAATAGGCATAGGCACCATGCAATATGAACTGATAAAGATATAAGGATACCCGGAATGACAAAAGACATTGAGCGTAAAGTCGCAGATTACATAAACCGGCATGCACTGTTCTCCTCCCGAGACAGCATACTGGTCGCTTTAAGTGGCGGAGCGGACTCTGTAGCCTTATTGCGCATATTACACACGTTAGGATACAGGTGCGAGGCGGCCCACTGTAACTTTACGCTCAGAGGGGAAGAATCAGACAGAGACGAGCTCTTCGTACGCAGATTGTGCGACATGCTGCAACTGCCGTTGCATGTGACGCACTTCGATACCAAGGGGATAGCTGCCGCACGTCACGTGTCTGTCGAAATGGCAGCGCGGGACCTGCGCTATGACTGGTTCGAACAGTTAAGGCTACAGACCGGAACAAAAGCAATAGCCGTAGCCCACCACAAAGACGACAGCGTAGAGACCGTGCTGCTCAACCTGATAAGAGGAAGCGGACTGAACGGTCTGAAAGGCATACAGCCACTGAACGGACATGTGGCCCGCCCCCTGCTCTGCCTGGAACGCAAAGAGATTGTAGAATATCTACAAGAAAAAGGACAGGATTACATGACCGACAGCACCAATCTGGAAGACACCTTCAATAGGAACAAGATACGGCTGAACGTGCTGCCGCTGCTAGAATCCGTCAATCCCATGGCCAAGGACCACATATGGCAGACGGCCAGGCGGATAAGCGAGGCCATCCCTCTGCTCCGGCGAGCCATAGAGGAAGGAAAGAGACGGGTCATGAGCGCCGACAACCGGCGTGTGGACATCAAAGCCCTATGCGCGGAGCCTTCACCCAAGACGTTATTGTTCGAGATACTCTACCCTTTAGGATTCAACTCCTCACAAATAGAGACCATATGGTCCTCCCTGCACGGGCAGTCCGGAAAAACGATAGAAGCAGCAGACTGGAAAGCTGTCAGAGACCGCAGCTGCATATTACTGGAACCGCGCAATGCCGGGATGCAAAAGCCGAACCTGATTATTGAGGAGAAGGACATGGCAAACTTCACGCTGGTAAGAGACAGACATGTGGCCTGCCTTGATGCCGACAGGCTGAAGTATCCGCTCACCATAAGGCTATGGCAGCAAGGAGACTCCTTCGTCCCACTGGGCATGAAAGGCAGAAAGAAGATAAGCGACTACCTCACCGACCGCAAATTCTCCATTATAGAGAAGGAACGCCAGTGGGTTCTGTGCTGCGGGCCGGACATCGTATGGATAGTGGACGAACGCATAGACCACAGGTTCCGCGTAACCCCGCAGACCAGACGGGTGACCGTCGTCACCCACACCGACACTAAAGGATAGTGCAGTTGGCCTTCCTATAACTGAAGCACGAAGACAACAAGGCTCCAAACGGCGTGTCAAACGTGCGGGCGTGATGGGGACAAACCTTCACGCAAGCACAGCAACGGATGCACAACGAACGGTCCGTATGGCACTCGTCACCCTTCCTTATGGCTCCGTGCGGACAGCGGGCCGCGCACAGACCGCAATGCGTGCACAGGGACTCGTCCACAGAAGGGACAAGCGGCATGGGAGTCTTCCGGCGACGCATACGCAACACCTTGAACAGGAAACGCAACAGCGGGACAAGCGGTTGGGAAGGACGCCCTATCCTGTCCACATCGGCTCCGGACAACGTTTCCGGACTGTAGGCCGAACGGAGCTTCCCCGCTATCCTGACACCGAAAGCCTCAGCCTCTTTCAGGTCTTCCGCATCGGGGCGTCCGGCCGCAATGGGGTGGGATGCCGTAGAATAGGAATGCTCGCCCACAAACGTGCCGGCCGCCACCACCTTCAGTCCGCATCCGGACACAAACGCCCCCAGCTCCGACAAAGCCTTCTCATAAGCCCTGTTGCCATAGACCACGGCGACAACGGCCGGTGCCCCCTTGCCGCGTAAGGCCTGCATGCGCTCCATAGCCAGCGGAGCCACATGGCCTCCATAGACCGGCACCACTATCACCGCCACGGTGTCCTCCCCCACTTCCAGTGACGGGGATTGTTGTAAAGTCAGATCTATTGTGCGGACGGACGGGATGCCCATGCCGCGCGTTATGGCCTCGCCTATCTTATAGGATGTGCGTGTAGGCGAGAAAGTGATGAGACATGCGTTCTGGTATTCCATAAATGAGATGTTGATTACAGTCGGAATGGGGAAGGAGAAACCGTCTCCCCTCTCCCCTCCGGCAAAGGTAAGCAATAAATCCGAATCCGGAAAACGGAAGCCCGCCATACTAACGCCCGGACTCCGGCACTACCTTCCCGTCGAACAGCCTGATGACGCGCCCCGCATAGCCGGCATCGTGACTGGAGTGCGTCACCATGACGATGGTGGTGCCTTCCTTATTCAGTTCGCTCAGCAGGTCCATCACTTCCTTGCCGTTCTTCGAGTCCAGATTTCCGGTGGGCTCGTCTGCCAGAATCAGCTTCGGTCCGGCCACTACCGCACGGGCTATGGCCACACGTTGCTGCTGCCCTCCGGACAGTTGCTGCGGGAAGTGCCTGCTACGGTGCATTATGCCCATGCGGCGCATGGCGGCCTCTACCCGCTGCCTGCGTCCGGCGGACGGGATGCCCATGTAGAGCAGGGGCAACTCGATATTCTCGTACACGTTCAGCTCGTCTATCAGGTTGAAGCTTTGGAATACGAACCCTATCGTCCCCTTGCGCAGGCCGGTGCGCCGGGCTTCCGTGTAGCGCGACACTTCCGTGCCGTTCAGGTAGTACTCGCCCGACGTAGGATTGTCGAGCAGCCCCAGGATGTTGAGCAGGGTGGATTTCCCGCATCCCGACGGGCCCATGATGGCGACAAACTCGCCCTCGTCCACTGTGATGTTCACGTTGTCCAGTGCCAACGTCTGCACTTCTTCCGTGCGGAAGACTTTCTGTAGGTTTACGGTTCTTATCATATGGTCTGTATGGTTTGTCGGTTGTCATTTCATTCGTTCTTCACCTCGTCTGCCGGATTGGCCCGGGCCGTCTTCAGGATGCGCCACAGCACCGTGAGCGCCGTAATCCCCGCCACGCCCAGCCATAGGCCTGCCCAGAACAGGGGGCCGTAGCCGTAGGCTGCCACATAGCGTTCGGACCACGTCTTCAGGAAGGCGTAGAGCGCGGGGAAGGCCACCAGCGCCGTCAGCGCCAGCATCCGCAGGTAGGTGCGGCCAAAGAGCCGCAGGATGTCCCCCACCCGCGCGCCGTTCACCTTGCGTATGGCCACTTCCTTGCGCCGCCGCTCGCAGTCGAGGGTCACGGCGGCATACACGCCCAGCATGGTGAGGGTCAGGCAGACGGCGGCAAAAAACAGGATGATGTCCCGCAGCCGCCGCTCTATGGAGAGGTGTGCCTCCAGGTCGGCCTGGAGGGTGGTCACTTCGGGAGCCATGGTCGGGGGAAGGGCCGCCTCCATCAGGTGGCGCACCTGGCGGGCCACCCCGGCGGTCTGGCCGTGGACGCACTTCAGATAGCAGTAGCTTATGTTCCTTGGAGAGTCCGTCAGCAGATAGAGGTCGCCGTCGTAGTCCAGGCCGAACCCGGCATAGGTCTCGTAGTTCTGGGTGGGACAGACGCCGCTCACGGCCAGCCCTTCCGGAATGTTCATGTGCTCCCATACGGTGTGGCCCGCCAGGGTGGTGCCCTTGCGCTGCCGGTGCAGGTTGTCCAGGGCGCGGTCCGCCACCAGCTCTGCGTCGCGGCCGGACGTATGTGTCTGCTCCACGGGTATGTTCAAGAAGCTCATGTAGTTACGGGGGACTCTACGCAGGCATACGCTGTAGTCATGGGAAATAGCATATATATTCATGGAGTCCACTTGCACGTAGGCCGGAGAGCCATGCTCGCTGTACACGAGGTCCATCGGCAGGCAGTCGGCCACGCCGGCCAGCTGCTTCATCCGGTCCAACAGGGCCTGACGGTCAGTCTGCTTCAGCACGCTGTACTCCAGCTGCACCTTCAGGATGTCCCGCTTCTCCTCGCGGCTGAGTGTGGGATAGATGGAGGCCGAGGTGGCCCGCGTCTGCATATGGATGGAGGCGGCCAGGGTGACGAATATCCAGCACACCACGAACTGTACGCCCAGCATGGCCAGACGCATCCGCCGCCGTCCGCGTCCGCCCCACAGCCCGCGCAGTCCGGTCTGTACGGCGGTGTGGCGTGTCCTCAGAGCCATGAGCCAGCCCGGCACCAGGCTGAGGGCCAGCACGGCGGGGAAGTATTGCAGGCAGTGCACGTACAGCCGCGCGGGGTCGACGTGTATGTCCATGCCACTCAGCCGGACAGTGAGCAGCGGTGCCGACAGTTCGATGAGGCAGCATGTGATGAGGAAGGCCGCCCCCACCATCAGCCCGGCCTGCACGGACAGCTGCGTGGCTATCTGCCTTGTGCCTCCGCCCAGCACGCGCCTCAGGCTGCATTCCCTGACGCGGTTGAGGTACGTGCCCGTGAGGAAGGCGAAGAAGTTCACCAGCCCCACCACCAATACGAGCAGGCCCGTGGCCAGCATGGACCAGAGATTATAGGACATGCTGGTGCCACGGCGGAAAGGCTCGTCGCCCAGGGCGGACACGCACACGTCAGCGTCAGCATACTTGCCCCTGTAGCGGAAGCCCGTGCGGCGCATCTGTTCCTGCAGCCCGGCAACGGTGGCGCCTTCCTCGCCCAGCAGCACATAGTTGGTGCCGAACCAGTTTTCCTCCTCCTCATAAGCCCCTGCCCCACTGTCGTTCAGCATCAGCAGGTCTATGTGGCGCATGCCGCCTATGGTGGTGTTATCCGGCCAGTCCTCCATCACCGCCCTTACGGTGAACACATGGGTCTTGCCTTCCTGATGCTCGCTGAAGGAGGTGGCCCTGAGCGGCTGCATCCTGCGCCCTATGGCATCGGCCGGACTGCCGCCGAACAGCCGCCGTGCCGTACTGGCGCTCACCACCAGGGCGTCAGGGGTGTGTGCCGCCGCCTCCCAGCTGCCGGCCACGATGCGGGGCGGGAACAGGCGGTACAGGCTGCTGTCTGTCTGCAGGGTGTAGAGCTTCCCGTAAGGCGTCATCTCGTCGGGGCGCGTCTCCACCAGATAGTCGTAAGGCAATGACGAGCCTACCCAGGTGAAGGCTTCCACCCCGTCCCATGACTGGGAGCGCAGCTGGCGGGTGAGCAGGCGGGTGGTGCCGTAGTATTCCCGACCGTTCTCCATTAGGGTGCCGATGCGGGCGATGCGTTCCTTATGGGGAAAGCAACCGTCTGTCGATATCAGGTATCGGCTTATGTACATGCACAGGCTGAAGCACAGCAGGCATATGGCCAGCCCGGTCACGCTGATGGCGGTCTGCACGCGGTACTTGCCCATCTGGCGCAGGGCCACCTTAAAGTAATGTAGGGTCTTGTCCATCTCTTCTTTCTTGTTTTCTATATATATTTACAAATAATCTTATTTCCGATGACATCCGTTTCTCTCCGTTTATGAGATACGTAGGTCATCGCTCATGACATACGTATGTCATCGCTTATGAGATACGTATGTCACCACTCATGAGATACGTATGTCATCATGTATGAGATACGTATGTCATAACCTATGAGATACGTATCTCATGAGCGCCTCTGTCCGTTTCTCTTTATGCCTTATATAAATTCCTGTATAACAATGATATACATACAGCTTATATAGTCATATTTTATCAATATATCTTACTCCGACCGGTCTTTCACCCTGTTTTTCCCGTGGAAACAGACTTTCCAGGCCCGGTAAAGGGTATCTTTTACGTCTTATGCCGACATATGGAAAATCACTTACATAGATAGTAATGTTCCCGTCAGTCTATTAGTACTTCTTCCGCTTCTCCCAGCAGGTCGTATCCGCCGGTTATCACCTGGTCGCCCGGTTGCAGTCCGGAGAGCACCTCATATTGTCTGGGGTTCTGACGGCCTATCTCCACCGGCACGCGCACAGCACGCCGTCCATCGTCTGTCAGGCGGTAAATCCACCGTCCGCCGGTGGCCTGATAGAAGTCTCCCCGTGGGATGATGACGGCCGTCTCCGGCTGTCCCAACTCTATCTGCACGCGGTAGGACTTCCCCACCCGCACGTTGGCGGGCAGCGGGCCGGTGAAGACCAGGTCCACGTCGAACACGTGGTCCTTCACCTCGGGCACCACCTTCTGCACCCGGAGCGGATACTGGCGTCCCTGGTAGCTGACGGCGGCCGGCAGTCCAGCACTGAGGCGGTCTATGTAGTATTCGCTGAGCGAGGCACGCACCTTGTAGCGGTCCAGTACCTTGACCTCGGCCACACAGGTGCCTGCTGACACCTGCTGCCCGGGCACTACGCGCACGTAGCTCAGCTGTCCGTCCGTGGGGGCCAGTACGGCCAGGTTCTGCAGACGCTGGAGGGAGCGGAGGTACTTCTTGTGCGTGCGTTCCCGCTCGGCCAGTAGCAGTTCGCGGCGTATGGCGTTGGCCGCCGAGTCGTGGCTCAGGCTCCGGCGTTGCAACCTTGCCGAGGCCAGGCGGTAGCGGTACTGGGCTTCGGACACCTGCAGCTGGGCGTGGCTCTTTATGCCCATGGCATATTCCTCTTGCTCAAGGGCGAAGGTGCGTTCCATGTCCTGCAGCTCGTACTCGGCCTGCAGGGCCTGCTGTCTGAGGGTGAGGCTCTGACGCTCCATCTCTATCTCCTTCTCGCGGAAGGTGATGAGCTGCCGCTCCCATTCGTCGTGCAGGTCCTCTATCTCGCGCGTCAGGTCGGGATTCTCCAGCAGCAGTATGGTGTCGCCCCGGCGCATCATGCTGCCCTCCCCAGCGGCCAGGCGCAGCACGTTGCCTGCCTCATGGGCGTTGACCATGAGGGTCATGATGGGTTGTGTCACGCCTTCCACATCCGCATATTCCATGAAGCGTCCGGTGTCTGCCCGCGCTATTTGCAGGTTGTTGCGGCTTATGCGTATGCGGTTCGGCCCCAGTGCGAGGGTCAGGGCGTATCCCGTGAGGGCCGCGAGGAGCAGCCCGCCCGCCAGGGCGTGTCGGTGACGTATGTACCAGGGTCTTTTCTTCAGTTGTATGTCCATAAGTGTCAGGTTGATGGGTGTCTGTCAGTCAGGGTTCTGCGGGATGTCCAGCGGACGGCTGTGCACGAAGTCGTACAGGGTGATGCTCCGCAGGGTGTAATAGAGGCTCCAGTAGGTGTACAAGGCATCCATGAGGCCGCGCCTTGCCTGGTCCTTCTCCGTGACCGAGGCGTTGAGATCGAGCACCTCGGCCTGTCCCAGCAGGTAGAGTCTCCGTGCCACCTGCGCGCGGCGGACGGCGGTACGGTCGGTGCGCGCGGCTATGTCCACGCGCCTTGCCTGTAGGTTGAACTGCCTCACCAGCTTGCGTACGTTCAGGTCGAAGTCGGTACGGTCCTGCTCCAACTGGGTCTGTATCAGGTCGCGGTTAGAACGCGCCACTCTCACCTGTCCGCGCCCGCGTCCCCAGTCCAGTATGGGCAGGCTCAGGGTGAGGCTGACATACTGCTGGTTCATGGGGTTGCGGTAGGCCTGGGAGAGGCATTCTCCCGTCTGCGTCAGTCCGAAGCGCAGGTAGATGTCGGCCTTCAGCCCGGCGTTGGCCTTGGCCATGGCCACCGTGCTCTCACTCTCCAGCTTGCGGCGTGTCATGGCCTCGGTGTCGGGACTGTTTCCGGTGGCCATGAGCAGGGCGGTGGCCGGGTCTATATGCAGGCGGGGCACGCAGGTGTCCACCTCGGCCCTCAGCTCCACCTCCTGCCTTATGCCCAAGTAGGAACGTAGCTCCTGCATGGTGTCGTCCATCTCCATGCGGGCGTCCATACGGTTGTTCTCCTCGGTGAGGCGGTTCAGTTCCAGCTGCAGCATCTCGTTCTCGCTTATGGTGCCTATGCCATAACGGCCCCGTGCATATCGGTAGAGGGTGTCCGCATAGGCAAAGTTGGTGCAGGCGGTCTCGTAGTCGCTCTGCGCCTTGGCCAGTGCGAAGAACTTCTGCACGGCCTGTGCGGCCACCAATTCCATGGCCTCGGCATAGGCCTTGCAGGCTTCGCGGTAGCGCACCGGCTCTATCCTGCGGTCCCACTTCAGGCTGTTGTAACCGAAGAGCGACTGGCTGTAGCCTATGTTCACGGGCGATGTCTGGTAAGAGGGATGGCCGCCTGCAAAGAGGTCGAGCCGCTGTGCCGAAGTCTCCAGGAAGAGGGTGCCTCCCGTCCAGGCCACGTTCTGCGTAAGGCTCAGGGTGAGGTCCGTGCTCAGTAGGTTCTGCTCTACGAAGCGCACGTTTCCGTCGTCCATAGTCACCTTGTTGATGGCCCTGTCCAGATAGGGACTTGAGGTGAGCGTGAGCGTAGGCAGGTAGTTGGCCTTGAAGTACCGGTAGTTCCAGTAGGCCGAGCGGAAGGTGTGGCGCGCGCTCTGTGCGTCAGGCGAGCGATGCCGGGCCAGGTCCACGGTGCGCTTCAGGTCGAGCGTCAGGATGGAGTCCTGCGCGTGCAGGAATGGGGAAAGTGCCAGTACCGCCAGCAGGGTCATATGGAAGATGCGTATGTGCATGGTATATGGTGTCATATCCGACAACATAGTCGCAAAAGGCATGCCACGTGTCTATCTGCCTGTGGCATAAGCGTGTGGGCGGCATGGGCATAGGTTACTACTGTGCTCTGGCGCACAAAAGATGTGCGCATACGCACATACGCCACAACGGAAAAATCCGTATATTTGCGCGGACGTAGGGAACGGCTTGTCCCTACACATTATTATATATATAATGGAACGCTTTGGAAAGATACTTGTGGTAGACGACAACGAGGACGTGCTCTTCGCCCTCAACCTCCTGCTCGCCCCTTACGCCGAGAAGGTGAAGGTGGCCCTGCGCCCTGAACGCATACCCCACTTCATGCACACGTTCGGGCCCGACATCGTGCTGCTCGACATGAACTTCAGCCGCGACGCCATCAACGGGAACGAGGGATTCGAGTACCTCCGCCTTATCCTGGAGGCCGATCCCCAGGCGGTGGTCATCTTCATGACGGCCTATGCCGATACGGACAAGGCCGTGCAGGCCATCAAGGCAGGCGCCACAGACTTCATAGCCAAGCCGTGGGACAAGGAGAAGCTGCTGGCCACCCTCTCCGCAGGCATGAGGCTAAGACGCTCGCGCAACGAGGTCAGCCTGCTGAAGGAACAGGTGAAGGGGCTGAGCGACGGCCTGTCCCGTGAGGGGGAAGACACCGTGATAGGCCGGTCGCCCGCCATGAGAGAGCTGTTCCGCACCATAGAGAAGCTGGGCGACACGGACGCCAACATCCTGCTGCTGGGCGAGAACGGCACGGGCAAGGATGTCATGGCCAGGCTCATCTACAGGAACTCGCCGCGCTATGGCAAGCCGCTGGTGACCATCGATCTGGGCAGCATACCCGAGCATCTGTTCGAAAGCGAGCTGTTCGGATATGAGAAGGGGGCCTTCACCGACGCACGCAAGGCCAAGGCCGGGCGCATGGAGATAGCCAACGGCGGCACGCTGTTCCTGGACGAGATAGGCAACCTCTCCCTGCCCATGCAGTCCAAGCTGCTGACCGCCATAGAGAAACGTCGCATCAGCCGTCTGGGAAGCACCCGGACCACAGACATAGACGTGCGCTTCATCTGCGCCACCAACGCCGACATCATCCGAATGGTGGACGAGAAGACGTTCCGTCAGGACCTGCTCTACCGCATCAACACCATAGAGCTGCACATCCCTCCCTTGCGCCAACGGGGCGACGACATAGTGCTTCTGGCCGAGCACTTTCTGGAAAAGTATGCCCGCAGGTACAAGAAAGAGATGCGCGGACTGACGCGGGAAGCCAAGAACAAACTGCTGAAGTATGCGTGGCCGGGAAACGTGCGCGAGCTACAGCACGTCATGGAGAGAGCCGTCATACTAAGCGAAAGGGAGCTGCTACGTCCCGACGACTTCCTGCTCCGCCCCACCGGCACACACCTGCGGCAGGAAGAGGAAACGCTCAACCTGGAACAGCTGGAGCGTACGGCCATAGAACGCGCCATGAGACTGAGCGAAGGCAATGTGAGCCGGGCGGCCGACTATCTGGGCATCACACGCTTCGCCCTCTATCGCAAACTGGAGAAACTGGGCTTATGAGACGCTATTCACTCACCGTATCCCTCCATATCCTCGCCGTGGCGGTGCTGTCGGCCCTGTGCCTGTGGCTGGCCCTGGAAGGCCTGTGGTTCTGCACCCTGACCTGCGCGCTGGCCGGCTTGGCCGTGGCGTTCCGCCTCTACCGGCTGCAAATGACGCAGATCAGGATGCTCCGGCATATGGTGCAGAGCCTCCAGCACGACGATACGATGCTGGCATTCCGTCCTCCCTACCGCAACCGCGCCCTGGAGGAGATGGCCGGCGAGCTGTCCCGAGCCATGCAGAGCTTCCGCAACAGAGTGTGGGAACAGCATGAGATGGAGGCCTGGCAGAAGCTCATCAGCGTGCTGACCCATGAGATTATGAATTCCCTTGCCCCCATCATCTCCCTGTCGGAGACACTGAGCGGGCGGAAGATGGAGGAAAAGGACCACGCCGTCATCCGGCAGGGCATGCGCACCATAAACCGGCGCAGCAAGGACCTGCTGGAGTTCGTGGAGAACTACCGCAGGCTGACCCGGCTTCCCGCCCCGGTGAGGCAGCCGGTATCTGTGAGCGAGCTGCTGACCGGTCTGCGGGAACTTTACCCAGAAGACTACATCCACATAGAGATTCCGGCCACAGACAAGATACTGTGCATAGACCGCACACAGATAGAGCAGGTCATCATCAACCTGATAAAGAACGCCAGCCAGGCATGTGGGAATGCCGAGGCCCCGCGCATAGAGGTCAGCGTGCAGACCTCCTTTGCCTGGCAGTGTCTCATCAGCGTCCGCGACAACGGCTGCGGCATAATGCCCGAAGTGCAGGACAAGATATTCGTGCCGTTCTTCTCTACCCGGCCGTCAGGCTCGGGCATCGGGTTGAGCCTGTGCAAGCAGATAATGAATCGGCACGGGGGGAAGATAGCCGTGCAGTCTGTGCCGGGACAAGGAAGCTGTTTCACCCTATACTTCGGCAGATAACCTGTGGAAGGCGGGACATATATTTTATATTGACCTAAAAAGAATGCTTATGACACCTTTTCTCAAGACAGTGGCACACGACCTCTTCGCCAAGACTGGCGGCGACTTCAGAGATACGGCCATCATATTTCCGAACAAGCGCGCGGGACTGTTCTTCAACGAGTATCTGGCCTGCGAGAGCACACGCCCCATATGGGCCCCGGCCTACATCAGCATCAATGAACTGTTCTGCCGGCTTTCCAGCCTAAAGACGGGCGACTCCATACGGCTGGTCTGCGAACTGTACGAGGTGTTCTGCCGGGTCACAGGCAGCCGGGAGATGCTGGACGACTTCTACTTCTGGGGCGAATTGCTCATAAGCGACTTTGACGACGTGGACAAGAACCTTGTGGATGCAGACCTCCTGTTCCGCAACCTGAAAGACCTGAAGGACATCACGGACAACAGCGGGTTTCTGGACAAGGAACAGGCGGAGGCCATCGGACAATTCTTTCGCAACTTCTCCCTAGAGAAACATACGGAGCTGAAGGGCAGATTCGCCGCACTGTGGAACAAGATGGGGGAAATATACCATGGATTCAGGCAGAAGCTGCTGTCTGAAAGGCTGGCCTACGAAGGCATGCTCTACCGCGACGCGATAGAAAGGATAGAGCCAGAGGCATTGCCTTACGGACGCTTTGTCTTTGTGGGTTTCAATGCCTTGAACAAGGTGGAGTACAGGCTGTTCTCCACACTGAGGGACGCAGGCAAAGCCATGTTCTACTGGGACTATGACACGTACTACACACCGGCGGACAGACGCGGGACGGACTCCGGCATCCATGAGGCAGGCACATTCATTCTGCGCAATCTGAAAGATTTCCCCAACGAGCTTCCCGTACGGTATTTCCAAGAGCTCGGCGCCCCAAAGGAGATGAGCTTTATCAGCGCTTCCACGGAAAACGCACAAGCCCGTTTCATTTATGACGAACTGACTCGCCTGAAAGCGGACGGACTCTATGAAAGGGAAAAGGAAAGTGCGGTGGTACTGTGCAACGAGTCGCTGTTGCTGCCCGTGCTCCATTCCATACCCGATTCCATAAAGAGTGTGAATGTCACCATGGGCTTCCCTTTGTCACAGACTCCGATATTCGGCTTTATCAACGCTTATATGGAACTTCAAACCAACGGTTACTATGCCGTTGAAGGACATTATGGCTATGACGGGGTGCAGCAGATGCTGAAGCATCCCTATGTGCTCAGACTATCGGCCGCAGCCGGCCCGTTATCAGACAGGCTGGCGGTTGACAACCGCTTCTATCCCCGGCCTTCCGAGCTCCAATGTGATGATTTCCTCCGGCTTCTATTCCACCCCATTCAGGATGTGCAGGGTTTGTGTGGACAGTTGCGCGTCCTGCTGCGTGAGGTGGCTACCTTATACCAGCCGGACAAAGAGGAATCCCATGAGGAAGAATCCCACGACAGTCTTTATGACCAGCTGTACCGTGAATCCTTGTTCAAGGCTTATACCCTCATCAACCGTTTCTACCGGCTGGCTCAGGACGGCATATTGTCCCGGTTACGTACGGACACATTCAGACGGTTACTCAACCGGCTTCTGAGTGCCGCAACCATTCCGTTCCACGGCGAACCGGCCGTAGGACTACAGGTCATGGGCTTATTAGAGACCCGCAATCTGGACTTCAGGAATCTCATCATGCTCTCTGTCAACGAAGGACGGCTGCCGAAGACTGACAGTGAAACCTCATTCATCCCCTATAATCTGCGCAAGGCTTTCGGCATGACTACGGTTGAACACCGCAACGCCATATACGCTTATTACTTCTACCGTCTGCTACAGCGTGCGGAGCGCATCACCTTGCTTTATAACAAATCCACCAGTGAGACATCCAAGGGCGAAATGTCCCGTTTCATGTTGCAGCTTTTGTCGGAATGGCCCGGAAGCATATCTTTCAAGAACCTGGAAGCCATTCAGACGGTTACAGCCATCCAGTCTATACAGATTGAAAAGACACCGGAGGTAATGCGAAAGCTGTTCCGCCGCTTTGATGCGGACGGCAACCCCAAAGCTCTTCTTTCCCCCTCGGCCTTGAACACCTATCTGGACTGCAGGCTGAAGTTCTACTATTATTATATAGAAAAACTTATTGAACCCGACGAAGTAAGTGCGGAGATAGATTCCGCCTTATTTGGAACCCTATTCCATAAGGCAGCCGAACTGGCCTACCGGGACCTTACCTCAAACGGTCCGGAGATAAGGAAAGAAGACTTGCAACAGTTACTCAACACTCCTTCCCGACTGCAAGCTTATGTGGATAGGGCCTTTAAGGAAGACTTTTTCCATGTCCCTTCCAACGCTCTACCACAATACAACGGCACACAACTTATCAACAACCGGGTCATAACCCGCTATCTCCGGCAATTGATTCGCAATGACCTGCAATATGCCCCTTTCAAGATGGTAGGAATGGAGAGGACCATATTCCGTGCCATACCGTTGGACACACCTTACGGACAACTGACATTGCACGTGGGAGGTAAGACCGACCGCATGGATTGCCGGGACGACATATTGCGCATCGTGGACTATAAGACTGGCGGTCAACCTAAAATACCAGAAGACATCACCCAGCTGTTTACTCCTGGAGAAAAACGGCCGGGATATGTATTCCAAGCGTTCCTCTATGCCTATATCGCCAGCTTCCAGACTCACCAGCGCGTAGCACCAGCTCTGCTTTATATCCATAAGGCTGCTTCCGATACCTATTCCCCTGTTATAGAAATGGGCAAAAAGCACGAGCCTGTGACCGATTTCTCCGTTTGTCGGGAAGAGTTCCATGAGCATCTTATGGAACTCTTGTGCGAGATTTTCTGTTCTGACCAACCTTTCACCCAAACTGGGATTACTAGGTATTGCGAATTTTGCGATTTCCGCCGCTTATGTAAACGTTAGAGAACATTGGCCTTATGACAGGATTGTATGTAATTCGCAACCATTTCTTTTTGAATATGACCTTGCTATCGCGGTATTTCCTTTTTATTCGCCATAGCCATCAGTTCCTTACCTAATGATGTTAAAAGAGTCATTACGCAGACATACCCTTTTCGCAAAAGTTCATTTAAGAAAGGGTAGATGAATATTTATGCAGAAAATTCCCGAGTTCAAGAAACTGATGAATATTTCTTCCAATAAAAGACTGGCAAAACCGGATGAATGACATATCATCCGTCAATGGAACATATACCATCTGTCAACGGATAAGCTATCGGCTGGTTTTCTGGAAAGGAAGACACGCTTTTGCGTCTCATTTTTAAGGGGAAATAGAGCACTAAACATCAATATAATACATTATATTACAGCGAAATAATCAAAAAAACTCCCCCAAGCACGTGTTCTTTCCAACCAGGCTTCCGATTGGTTTGAAATACACAATTATCCATGTTAAAGGAAAGTAAAGCGTTAAACGCCCGATAGAAGCGAAACGTACAGATTCCATATGACGAGGGCACACTCTCCCAAAGCTATCATCACACGGACAACCCACATACCAGACAAGGAAAAACGGGACATGGCATGCCCTATATAGTTAGATACTACTGATAAAGAAATAAGCAAAAAAGGATAACAATCTTCCTATTTATACTTCATAAAGTTTTCCTTTTTGGATAACTTTACCTATATCATCCGATACTGGAATTCTCCAATTCCGAGCAAACTCCACACGTCACCAGAATATTGCCGACATATCATAAAAAACAGGTTTGAATTTTGCCAAATGGAAAATGATTCTTAGCTTTGCACATCATTTCCCTCACCGTGCCCCATCTTCGGCACGGGTTTTTTTCTGATTCGGTAACAGTATTAACAACATATCACAAAAACCGTGGAACAAAAAAGATACACTTACGAAGAAGCCTACGAGGCCACACTGCAATATTTCCAAGGCGATGAACTTGCGGCACGCGTATGGGTGAACAAGTATGCCGTAAAAGACTCATTCGGAAATATTTATGAAAAGTCTCCTAAAGACATGCACTGGCGCATAGCCAATGAATTGGCTCGCATAGAAGCAAAATATCCAAATCCACTTAAAGCGGATGAGCTGTTCAACTTGCTTGACCACTTCAGGTATATCGTTCCCCAAGGAAGTCCCATGACCGGCATAGGCAACAACTATCAAGTAGCTTCCTTATCCAATTGTTTCGTTATAGGTATAGACGGTGCAGCAGACTCTTACGGAGCCATATTCAAGATTGACGAAGAACAGGTGCAATTGATGAAACGCAGAGGAGGTGTGGGGCACGATTTGTCCCACATCCGCCCGAAAGGCTCTCCCGTAAAGAATTCCGCACTGACTTCCACAGGTTTGGTACCCTTTATGGAACGTTATTCCAACTCCACACGGGAAGTGGCACAGGACGGACGACGTGGGGCTCTCATGCTGAGTGTGTCAATAAAGCACCCCGATTCGGAAGCGTTCATTGATGCGAAAATGACCGAAGGAAAAATCACCGGAGCCAACGTGTCGGTAAAGATAGACGATGCTTTCATGGAATCGGTAGTAAACTCCCAACCTTATACGCAGCAATATCCCATTGACTCCGCAGAGCCTCAGGTAAAAAAAGAAATCAATGCAGGACTGTTGTGGAAGAAAATCGTACACAACGCATGGAAATCGGCCGAACCGGGAGTACTGTTCTGGGATACTATTCTGCGTGAATCTGTGCCCGACTGCTATGCCGACATGGGATTCCGGACCGTTTCGACCAACCCGTGCGGAGAGATACCCTTGTGTCCCTACGACTCCTGCCGCCTTCTGGCCATCAACCTGTACTCCTACGTGGTCAACCCTTTCAAGCCCGACGCGTACTTTGACTTTGACTTGTTCAAACAACATGTAGGGCTGGCCCAACGTATCATGGACGACATCATTGACCTGGAGTTGGAAAAGATAGAACGCATATTAGAGAAAATCAATTCCGACCCAGAAGATGATGTAGTGAAACACACCGAACGTCACTTATGGGAGAAAATATACAAAAAAAGCGGACAAGGAAGACGCACAGGAGTAGGCATAACCGCCGAAGGCGATATGTTAGCCGCATTAGGCCTGAGATACGGCACACAGGAAGCCACAGACTTTTCCGAACAAGTACACAAGACCATAGCGTTGAGCGCATACCGTTCCTCCGTGGAAATGGCCAAAGAGCGTGGAGCGTTCAGCATATACGACAGCACAAGGGAAAAAGACAACCCTTTCATCAACCGTCTGAAAGAAGCCGACCCCAACCTGTACGAAGAAATGGCTCTGTACGGACGGCGCAACATAGCCTGCCTCACCATAGCTCCTACAGGCACCACAAGCCTCATGACCCAGACCACATCGGGCATAGAGCCCGTGTTCCTTCCCGTATACAAACGACGCCGGAAAGTAAATCCCAACGACACGAACGTACACGTGGACTTCGTGGACGAGACAGGAGATGCCTTTGAAGAGTACATTGTGTTCCACCCCAAATTCGTCACTTGGATGGAAGCCCAAGGCTACGACCCGGCCAAACGCTACACACAAGATGAGATAAACTCACTCGTTGAAAAATCGCCTTATTACAAAGCCACATCAAACGACGTGGACTGGCTAATGAAAGTGAAGATGCAAGGACGGATACAAAAATGGGTGGACCATTCCATAAGCGTCACTATTAATCTGCCCTCAAACGTGGACGAAGAGCTGGTTAACAAGCTCTACATAGAGGCTTGGAAATCGGGATGCAAAGGATGTACTGTGTACCGCGATGGATCACGTTCAGGAGTGCTTCTCTCCACCAAAGAAGACAAAAAGCAGGAGCTTCCCCCGTGCAAGCCACCTACAATAGTGGAAGTACGCCCCAAAATACTGGAAGCAGACGTGGTACGGTTCCAGAATAACAAAGAGAAATGGGTGGCTTTCGTAGGCCTCCTCAAAGGACACCCTTATGAAATATTCACGGGAGTATTGGACGATGACGAAGGCATAGTATTACCCAAGAATGTGACAAGCGGACACATTATAAAAAATGTGGACGAGAACGGGAACAAACGCTATGATTTCCAGTTCGAGAACAAGCGTGGATACAAGGTCACGATAGAAGGCCTGTCGGAAAAGTTCAACAAGGAATATTGGAACTATGCCAAATTGATATCAGGAGTGCTACGTTATCGCATGCCCATAGAACAGGTCATCAAACTGGTCAGCTCATTGCAACTTGACAGCGAAAGCATCAATACCTGGAAAAACGGTGTGGAACGTGCGCTCAAGAAATATATCTCCGATGGGACGGAAGTGAAAGGTACTGCTTGTCCAAACTGTGGGAACGAAACACTGGTTTATCAAGAGGGATGCCTCATATGCAAAACGTGTGGCTCATCCCGATGCGGATAAAAGACATACGCCTATCCCTGACATACAGCATCTAAATCTAAAAAAGCCGGAGCCTGTCACTTTCATACCCCGACAATAGACTTGAGGAATGTGGACAAGCTTCGGCTCTTCCATGTACATCTGCCGGAAACGCACATAGTCTTTTCTTCGATAACACAATACCTCCCTCTCTAGAAAACCCGAAAAAAAGAAACCAATGGACACATATGTTTACCTAAAAGATATGAATTTCTACGCTTATCATGGCGTGATGCCCCAAGAAAACACCATAGGAAATCAATTCACAATAAACCTCAAACTGAAGACCAATATCTGCAAGGCTGCTCAAACCGATGATGTGGCTTATGCCCTGAATTACGCGGAAGTATTCCGGTCTGTAAGTCAGGAGATGGCTATACCCTCACACTTATTAGAACACGTAGCCATGCGCATAGTGCGGTGTTTGTTTGAGGAATATCCACAAATAAGCCATATAAGTCTGAGGCTGGCAAAACGCAACCCTCCCATGAATGCAGATTTGGTTGAAGCCGGAGTGGAGATTACTACGGAAAGGGACGATTTTATGTCGTTAAACATATAAACAGGACAAAAATAAAAGGGAAGAACTTGTGGTTTTCTCGGACAGAATCTGTATATTTGTCCCTATACTTTTTTATAGTCAAGTTAATCAATAAGAGCTATGAGTAAGGAAATCAAGTTCAGCCTTGTCTACCGCGACATGTGGCAGTCCTCAGGCAAATACCAGCCGCGTGCAGACCAGCTGGTACGCATCGCCCCCCTAATAATAGACATGGGATGCTTTGCAAGAGTGGAAACAAATGGAGGAGCCTTCGAACAGGTGAACCTCCTGTATGGTGAGAATCCAAACAAGGCGGTAAGGGCCTTCACCAAGCCTTTCCACGATGCCGGCATACAGACGCACATGCTTGACCGCGGACTGAATGCCCTCAGAATGTATCCTGTACCCGCCGATGTAAGAAAATTGATGTACAAGGTGAAACACGCCCAAGGTGTAGACATCACACGCATCTTCTGCGGATTAAACGAGGTGCGTAATATCATTCCCTCCATACACTACGCCCTTGAAGCCGGAATGATACCACAAGCCACTTTATGCATCACTCACTCGCCCGTACACACGGTAGAGTATTACACAGATATAGCCGACAAGCTAATTGAAGCGGGTGCCCCCGAAATATGTCTGAAAGATATGGCTGGAATAGGACGTCCAGGTATGCTAGGCAGACTGACTAAAACCATAAAGCAACGCCATCCTGACATCATCATACAATATCACGGGCACAGCGGTCCGGGACTCAGTATGGCCTCCATACTGGAAGTGTGTGAAAACGGAGCCGACATTATAGATGTGGCTATGGAACCCCTATCGTGGGGCAAAGTGCATCCGGATGTCATCTCCGTGCAAGCCATGCTGAAGGACAAGGGATACTCCGTACCCGACATCAATATGAAAGCCTATATGCAGGCACGTTCCACCACACAGGAGTTCATTGACGACTTTCTGGGTTATTTCATGGATCCTACTAACAAACTCATGTCTTCGCTCTTGCTCAAGTGCGGACTTCCCGGAGGCATGATGGGTTCCATGATGGCCGACCTGAAAGGTGTACATGCGGGTATAAACCTCATACTGAAAGGACAAGGCAAGCCAGAGCTGGATATAGACGATCTGTTGGTAATGCTTTTTGATGAAGTGGAATACGTATGGCCCCGTCTGGGTTATCCTCCTCTGGTCACCCCCTTCAGCCAGTATGTGAAGAACGTAGCACTGATGAACCTCATGTCCCTAGTGAAAGGTGAGGAACGATGGACTATGATAGACAACAACACTTGGGGTATGATATTAGGAAAGAGTGGACATCTGCCCGGAAAACTGGCGCCGGAAATCATAGAATTGGCTCAAAAAAACAACTACGAATTCACCGACGAAGATCCCCAATCCTACTACCCAGACCAGTTGGAACAATATCGCAAAGAAATGGCCGATAACGGATGGGATATGGGACAAGACGAGGAAGAACTGTTCGAACTGGCCATGCACGACAGGCAGTACCGTGACTATAAGTCAGGCATAGCTAAGAAACGTTTTGAGTCCGATTTACAAAAAGCCAAAGAACAGTCTCTGTTGGGAAAGGGATTCTCAGAGGAAGACGTAAAACGGCTGAAACGTGCCAAAGCCGAGCCCATAATCGCCACGGCAAAGGGACAGGTTCTGTGGGAAATAGACGTAAAATCGCCTTCCATGCCTCCTGCCGTAGGCCACAAATACGAGCCCGACGACACATTTTGCTACATTACCACCCCATGGGGCACGCATGAGCGCATCACCGCCAACTTTAGTGGGCGCATTATAGAAGTGTGTGCCAAGCAGGGAAGCACTGTAGACAAAGGTGCTGTACTGGCTTATATTGAACGAGGAGAAGAGCCTGCGTAAGTCCCCCTATCCAGCCTTCCTTCCGCCCATTTCTTCAGGTGGAGGAAGGCTGTTTGTCTTCATTCTATTCATCACCCGCTCTCCCCTCCCCGTGTCACATCTAGGGAAAGTTTGTCGCATCATCTGTAAGATCAGGAACGACCTTTATCCCAAAACGGAACAGACATCCGAATCAGGTGTTAAAAACGCCCTATTTTAGATTCGAATTTGCAGGTTCCTCACTCAAAATACAAGCAAATACATTATCTTTGCACACGTTAAAAGACCGTAGTCCGCACAGACTACATACAGGGATATCAGGGATTGTCAAACATCTGATCAGCTCCCGTAGCGATTGAAGTTTTCCACACTACCAAAAGACAGGATAGTCAACCTTCCCTCATTTCGCCGACATATGCTTTATGGGGGTCAGCCTGAAAAACCGGTTGTAGGAAATGATGCGCGCACCTTATCCCCCTGATACATAACAAACGATATGTGCGATTAGTAATCATATAACTTACAAAGCCATATGGTTTGTCTTTCCCTGATGATGGGACATACCGATGCTATCGGATTTTCGGACTGGTCCGATTATGGCTTATGCCCGATTTAACCGACAAAAAAAACAGAAGTATGAAATTTTCAGAACTACCGCTAAATGATGATGTACTTGACGCATTGGAAACTATGCATTTTGAAGAATGCACCCCAATACAAGAAAAAGCCATACCGGCCATATTAGAAGGACACGACCTAATAGCTGTGGCACAAACCGGAACGGGAAAGACAGCAGCCTACTTACTTCCCATACTTAACAAATTATCAGAAGACGGGCATCCTGAAGACGCAATAAACTGCCTCATAATGGCCCCCACACGGGAACTAGCCCAGCAGATAGACCAACAAATGGAAGGCTTCTCTTATTTCTTGCCATTCAACAGTGTAGCCATATACGGAGGAAACGACGGTATCTTGTTTGAGCAACAGAAAAAGGGACTCATTTTAGGGGCTGACGTGGTCATCGCCACACCAGGACGGCTCATAGCCCATCTGAGTTTGGGATACGTAGATCTCTCACGCGTATCTTATTTCATATTGGACGAAGCAGACCGTATGCTTGACATGGGATTTTATGACGACATCATGCAAATTGTGAAACAACTTCCGGAAAAGAGGCAAACAATAATGTTCTCGGCCACTATGCCTCCGAAAATCCAGCAACTGGCACAAAATATACTCACTTCACCGACGGAGATTAAATTGGCAGTATCAAAACCGGCAGACAAAATAATACAAGCTGCTTATGTGTGCTATGAAAGCCAAAAACAAGAGATAATCAGAAGTTTGTTTACAGACAAAGTACCAGATAAGGTCATTATTTTTGCCTCCTCAAAGCTTAAAGTCAAAGAAGTGACCAAAGCACTTAAAGCAGAAAAGTTAAATGTAGGCGAAATGCACTCCGACTTGGAACAGGTACAACGTGATGAAGTGATGCGAGCTTTCAAGAATGGGCACATCAATATATTAGTGGCGACAGACATCGTAGCAAGGGGCATAGACATAGACGACATAAGACTGGTCATCAACTACGACGTACCCCATGACAACGAAGACTATGTCCACCGAATAGGACGAACTGCACGTGCCAATAACGATGGAGTAGCTATAACCTTCGTCAGCGAAAAAGAACAGATCAGATTCCAAAGCATAGAACGATTCTTAGGTAAAGAAATATACAAACTGCCTTTACCCGAGGGACTTGGACAAGCTCCTAAATATAATGCAATGGCAGACAAAAACAATAAAAACATAAAAGGGAAAAGGCGTCCTTCCGGAGGAAAAAGAAAAGGAATGAATGGAAAAGAAAAAAAACAGCGGTAAGAATCTGTATGCTTTTATCTCAATGCTAAGAAGCTGTTTTGATTTCATTCGATAAATTTGTTAAGCATGATTGAATGAATGCGATTTGTACCATAGCTTCTGCAGTTTCAGCAAGGAATTCATAATCAATGGTCAGCCTTCTGAAGTTCTCTAGCCATGAGAAAGAACGTTCTACAATCCACCGTTTGGGCAGAACCTGAAATTTCGAGAGGCATTCATCCGGTCTGGTTACGACCTCCAATATCCATCCGAATTTCTTCTTGCCCCAATCAGCCAATTCTCCCCTGTATCCTCCATCCGCCAGAATTTTCACCGGACGTGGGAACTTGCAAGAGAGTTTCTCCAAGACTTGCGGGGCACCTTTACAGTCATGCAGGTTGGCTTCATGGATTGAGACGGCTAACGGAAGACCAAGCATATCAACAATGATGTGCTCCTTCCGTCCCTTGATTTTCTTGTTACCATCTATACCACGGTCAGGATCAACATGATGGGAGGTCTTTACACTTCTGGAATCCATGATACCAAGACTCGGACTTTCCTGCCGTCCCGCCTGTTTACGGACGAACGAGTGCAAGGAATCCATTATCTCTTCAAACACACCTTCAAGCTTCCATTTACGGAAGTAGTAATAGACGGTTTGCCAAAGGGCGAAGTCAGAGGGAAGCGTACGCCACTGGCAGCCGGTCTTGTTGACATAAAGGATTGCATTCATTATCTCTTTAAGCGAATGTTTTCGGCTCCTCGCTTGTGGCTCTAAAAATTTTTTATAACTTGCCACTGTTTTTCAGTCAGGTCGGTTGGATACTGTGTCATAACTTTATTGTTTGATACCTTTAAAGATATAACGTTTTTCCAATGGACCTGCTGATTTCAAATTTTAAGGAGACTATAACATTATTCTTGAATCAATTCAAAACAGCTTCTAATAAATAATTAGGTTATTCCTTTTCGTTACCTTTGAATACCATTAAGATGATTAGTTATGAAAAAGTTTCTGTTTATATTGCTTTCATGGGTTGTTATAGATGGGCTTCCTGCCCAGAATAACAGCTGTGCGAATATGTTTGCATTGCTGGAAAATAAGATATGGAAAGTGCAATTCCCCCAAAACAAGCAATATGCCATGGAAATGGAATTTCGCGATGCCGGATGGAGAAGCACGTTTTTGCAGGGTGGGAAAAGAAGAGAAACTTTTTATTCTTATTCTTTATGCGGAGATACAATCAAAGTTTTTGAATTGAGGGAAAATTACATTATCCAAGAGCTGACCGACAGCACATTGGTTTTTCAGTATCTGCCCAACACGCTGACCATTGGTATTGGTCCGGTCAGATGCATGACTGACAACAGCCTGCAAGGAAAACGGCAGAATGAAAACCGTTTGGACAGCATCTGGCGCGCGGAAATAGGTTGGAACATTGGCATTCTGGATATGTCGGGGAGTCCAATTAAAGACTTATCAACCATTGAACCACCCCGTTGGGCAAAATGGAATTACGATTTAGAAAGGTATTATACTTCCCAAATGGTATATCCTGAAGATTTGTTGAAAAAGAACCAAGCCGGATATTCCGTAGTCATGTGTTCTATTGACACATTAGGATTGCCACACGGCATTTATATATTGACTTCCAAACATAAAGAATTCGACAAAGAGGTTATCCGGCTGACCAAAGAATTGCCGCATTGCCTGCCATGCAGGGACAAGGACGACAAGTGGATGAAATGTTACTATGCGGTCTATGTACCTTTCCTGCCACAACATTACCGAGACAGGGTGAAGGCGGACAGTATTGCGGAAGAAAAGCAGAAACACTGTTTTATAGAATGGGAGACTGTCCCTTCTTTTCAAGACGGGAAGTCGTGGTCTGCGCAAAACTACATCACCCAACACTTAAAGTATGACCCTGCATTATTAAGTGATAAACAACAAGTGAGAGGCATCTATACGATACGGATTAACTCGTATGGAGAAGTGTATGAAGCCAAAGTTTTACGAAGTTGCGGCATACAGGATTGTGACAACCAAATATTGGAAATCATCAGAAAGATGCCTCGCTGGACACCTACCATCAATTATTATGGTAAAGGAGAATATCGGGAATCCGTATTGACTATACCTATATTTTTTAAGAGAAGCGATTGCTCATACAACTGAAAGTCACCTTGAAGCCTGTGTTCCTGTATGCTATTTGAATGAATGGGACGAAACCATTGTGCCGTATGGCAAATACAAATTTTGCCATACAGATACCATACGGAACATCGGTTTCGTATATGAGGACGCACGGATTGTTTGTATAGACAGTCAAGGCAAAGAATTGTTCTATGTGTTCAAATACGATAACGGTCCTGGCTATATCCGTGAAGGACGTTTCCGCATCATGGATGAGAACGGACTGATAGGGTTTGCTGATTCATTAGGCAATGTAGTTATTAAGCCCCAATTCAAATTTGTATTTCCTTTTGAAGGAAACAGAACTAAGGTTACATTTACAGGAGAACGAAAAGCAATGCCAGACAGAGAACATCACGAATGGGTAAGCAATAAATGGCAATATATAAACAAGGAAGGAGAATTACTACAATGAGAACAATCATTTTATTCGCAATGTTATCAGGTGCAGTTTGCCTGAGTTGCACTCACAAACGGCAACAATCCCAGCAGGAAGCAACGCCGGATAAGGAATCGGCTATCATCGGTAGTATTGATACGGTTACAAGCATCCAAGTTACATCGGCGGATAAGGATACCGTCATCTATGATACGCCGGAGTGTTACCTTTGGTGTGTCAAAGACTTGCCGGACAAGTATAAGGACAAAACTGTTTCCATGTGGACAGAACGTCCTGTTTATTGGGAAAATATACAAGTCGTCAATGTGTTCGTTGCAAATCCGACATTAACTTCTCTGATGTATGGAAGAGCTTGAGTAGTAGAGCAATGGAACGGGAAAGAATGGGACATGGCCAAAACCAAAGGCGACATTGTTTGGTCTGATGATGGGTTTGAAACGCCAAAAGCTCCTTTATTGTATTGCTTCCGTTTCCCCGTAGGCTGGTACTATTATCTTCCCAAAGAGAAATACCGGATATGCAAATCGTTTCATGCAAAAAGAGAGAATATAGAATTGAGTGCAGAATTTGAAATTAAGTAGTAGCCTTATGAAAACAAGATTATCAACCCGTTGGCGGAATTAAATTGAGCTGGTAAACATGAGTAAAAAGTTGCGCATATCGCTGATTTTTTATTAACTTATTGGTGCTCATATCATTAAGTTTAAACCATCGTACACACAACTTATCTACAAAATTCGTCAGAATACTTGAGATATACAAGCAATTTCCTCAAAATCTCATCAATGAGCAAGGTAATATTGTCCGCCGTGGTCCTGTTCCCAAATTCTCCGATCTGGAGGTCGTGGCGTTGTCATTAGCCGCAAAATCGGAAAGTATGGACAGTGAGAATTGTTTTTTGAGTACAGGCTGCAAGAATACAAAGGGAAAATCCCTAATCTTATATCGCGCAGACAATTCAATGACCGCAGGAAAAAACGGCAGGGCTGTGTGAAGCCATACGCAAGAGGATTGACTTGGGAATGGATGACGGTGAGGATTTCTTCCTTGTGGACTCCAAACCGATAGAAGTCTGTCGTCTCGCAAGGGGGAAACGCTGCAAGATGGGACAGGAGGGAGATTTTTCCAAAGTTCCAGACTTCGGCTATTGCGCTTCGCAAAACATATATTATTTTGGCTATAAATTTCATGTTCTCTGTGGGTTAAGTGGGGTGATACACTCCTATGACTTGTCAAAGGCGAGCGTGCATGACCTCAATTACATGAAAGATGTGAAGCTGGAATATCATGATTACAGCATCTATGGGGACAAAGGATATATCGGGGCTGACGTGCAGCTTGACCTCTTTGAGACCGCGCATATCAGGCTTGAATGTCCCTACCGGCTGAACCAAAAGAAGTGGAAACCGGCTTCCATCCCATAAAAGCCCGCAAAAGGATTGAAACGATATTTTCCCTATTGTCTGACCAGTTTCTGACCATCAGGAACTATGCCAAGATTACAAACGGTCTGTTTGCCAGAATCATTGGCAAGATTAGTGCGCTGACCGTGTCGCAATACGTCAACTATATCAATAACAAGCCTATTGGCAGAATTAAGTACGCATTAATTTAATTCCGCCAACGGGTAAACAGACTACCAGATTGTCGTAAAGGGGAATTAAGCTAACCTCCAAGAACAGATAGAAGACAGCTTCCGTTTCCTGCCTGCCGTCAAGATACCGGTTGCGGTTATGAACGGATTGATACAGGACATTGTTCATCAGCGACTTGTCCCTGATAAAAA